>JBBSQD010000001.1:0-90819 GCA_038258185.1 Aggregatilineales bacterium
ACTCTGCTGGTAAGTATCAAATGGGGCTGTCAGTGGTTGGACACCTGAGTTGCTGAGGCGCTCAAAAGCGTAATTGTTATCGCGAATTGAGTTGTAGTAATAAACCCCCGGAAACGGATCGGGCAGCACATCGTGTTCATGCTCGACACCACAGCGGATCGTCACTTCGGCCTGCGCGTGAGTGGGTGCTGCAAATGATGCGAGCGCGATCAGGATCAAGGCTGGCAAGAGGTTAAACAGAGGTGTTCTGTTAATAGCTGATGTGGTCATCTAAGGCTGCTCTTTGTGTGAGAATATATCCTTCAGCATAGATGACAATCAGCGTTTTTTAGCTATACAAATCTCGCGACATCAACGATTTGTCCGCTCTCGGCGGATTTCAGCATGGCCTCGATGATAGCCAGGTCTTGCAGGGCTTGCTGCGGACTGTTGCGATGCGGCTCATCGTGGCGGATGGCCGCGGCGAAAGCAGTAAATTCGGCATCCACACTGCGTGATTCGCCCGCATAAACCGTGTGCCGACCGTCACCATTGGTGATAATGATTTCACCCACGCCCATGTGCATCGTCCCTTGATCGCCATGCAGCACAAAGTCCGTCACGCTGGATATGCCGCTGGAATAATTCACCAGATAGCTACCCAGTATGCCATTGGCGAAAATCAGATTGCTGGTCACCGCGTCAGCCGGTGGCAGATCATCACGGAACAGAGTCGTAAACGTGCTGACCTGCGCAATCTCACCCAGCAGCAGGCGCAGCGCTGCGACATGATGCACGCCGCCATCAATCAACAGGCCGCCGGGAAAATCCCCGCCGCGCCGCCAGCCGGACGCATAATATTTATTGGTGGGCATAAACGGAATGTGGCGCGCCATGCTCACCGTCAGCGGGCGGCCAATCAGGCCATCTTCGATCAGTTCCAGCGCTTCCAGATACGTCGGTTCATAGCGATAATTCTCGGCCACCATCCACACGTGGGAGCCGTTATAGCGCTCGATCAAACGCTGGGCGCTGGCAATATCCGGTGCAATCGGCTTCTCGCTGATGATATGCTTGTTACTCCCCAGCGCCATCTCGACCACCAGCGCCTGCGCATCAATCGGCAGTAGAATATCCAGCGCTTCAATATCGTCGCGGATGAGCAGACCGGGCAGATCGTCGGTCGCTTCAACCGGGTACGGAATTTGCTCCGCCCGTTTCTGCGCGTTTTCCAGATTGCGGCTGTAAACCGCGACAATCTCAAACGTATTATCCAGCGACAAGATCGCTGGGATATGTGCTGTCTGTGCAAAAACACCGGCACCGATCAGGGCGATTCGAATAGGATTTGACATAGCCACCTCACTCCTGTTAAAGGCTGGTTATTGTACCGCGCTTAGCCTGTGGTCGGGGATGGCACACAACTTTTAGGCGCAGGCACTATAGTGCCATCGACCTGAATAGCGGTATCCCGCATCTCTGTTTCGGGGGAGGTAGTTGGAGTAGGTACAGCCATAGGAGGCAATTCGACTGGCATGCCGGGCCCCAGTTCTTCCAATCGTAAAAACACCAACTCATGATCATTGCTGTAGCTCAACCATTCTCCATCGGGCGAGAATAACGGTTCGTACGCTGGATCAATTTGTTGTAACCTGCGGTGTTCATGAGTAATTAGATCGTAAGTATAGAGTGTTCCGCCCGTTGTTCCGAAGCCATCCGGTTGCCAGATAAGCACTTGGTTCTCTGAAAACGGTGAGAATGCAACTGTTGCCATTGCAGCGTCTATCTCTGGAATCCGGATAATCTGGCTGACGCTTGAGTCATGTGGATTCCATAAGACGAAAAAAGTGGGTTCGTAATACATATTAAGATTTGGATAATCTTGCTGCACACTTAGCAAGACTTGCCCTGACAAACTCATATCAAAGAGGCGATTTATGAAAGGATCACCCGTGTAATACTGGTGTCCATCAATGACCGCTTCAAACTGCGAAACGACTATCGTTTGAAGATCCTGAGGATCAGGAATTGCAATGAAGTAGATGAGGTTAGTGCCATCCCAGGTGGGTGTGCTAATACTAACGCCAGAACTATTGTTACTCCAAATGACATTTACTGAATTTCCGACATTAACTTCATTCGCTGCTGGAACTGAGGTTGTTACTGTCTGTTGAGTATTCCGGTTAGCAAGCACATAATGGAAACTATCAAAGCTTCCGTCCTCACTAGTGGCCGTTTCTATTGCATAAAGCAGCAGTTGTCCATCTGGTGAGGCACGAATAACGTCAGTCGTTTGAAAGATCTGAAGTTCTGCGTCCGATAAGGTCGGGCTGAGTGGATAGGTCGTACCTTCTCTTAGTTCATGACTGGTAATGTCTATGCTGAACCACTTATCTGGACCCACATCAGGGTTTTGGAAAGCAAAGCCTGTGCTGCTTCCGCCCCACTCTCGGTTGAGAATGTAGGGAGGTAAATCGGCAATCGAAAAAGTTGTCTCCTGTGCGGTTACAGAAGCAGTCATGATCACAAAAATGAGCTTCAACATGATCAGGATGACTATTCGAGACCGTTTTATATTTGTAAGCATAATTTCTTTAAACCCTATTTTCACACATACACAGAAGGAGCATGATAAAGGCTCCTGATTTGAACGATTCGCCGCTTTAACAGGTAACTTAGCTAAAGCTGGTCGAATCGTACACATTTGCGGTCAGTTTTGTTGGTTGCCTAACTTTCGGGTGTGCAGTACAGGAAGCTGTACTCATATTTCAGGGCTTCCATCTGTTCAGTGGTGATGGAAGTGAAATCAAAAGTCGCGCTGATGGTGATGGTTTCAGCGCCATCTTCGGTGGTCATGGTGGCTTCTAAAGCGCCTTTGACGGGCTCACCGGGGCCTTTCGCAATCGCGTCCAGTGTCAGGGTGCCTTCCTGCACAATATTGAAGCCGATACTGCGATCAAAGAAAACTTCGATGGCATAGGCTTCACCGTAATTATCATCCGTTTGCCCAACGAGTGGATAGGTTCCGGCTTCCGTAAGGGCAGGCATGCTTAATGCGATGGTGCTCTTGGTGTCATCATCATTCATGGTGATGATCTGGTGGCGTGGCAAATTGGAGCCATTGCCATCTGTGCAGGTGAGGGTAGCGATATCAGCAAATTCGCGTTCACGATCACCCGTAACATTGGCGGTGAAGAAAATTTCTTCTTCTGTTGTTTCGCTGCTGGTATCGGCTTCGGTACTGGTCGCGTCGGCCTCATCGCTGGCTGTGGTTGGTGCAATAGTGGTGGGCGCAGGGTCATTACTATTACAGGCAGTCAAAGAAATGACCAACACAAGTACTGATAAAAATAGCTTCATTGTTTGTCCTTTTCAGGGCATAGAGATAATGTCACTATTATAGTTTATGCTCCATTAAGGAATGCTGCTTATGGCTTAATTAAATGAGAAATTTGTTATAGCTGGTCGAATCGTACACATTTTATGGCTGATTTTCAGATATTTCGAAAGCTGAACATAATCCTTGTGTATGTTAAGCTTTTGGGCTGATTTTGCCTAATGGTGTGCAAGTGTGTATGCTATGCTGCAAACAATATAATAATCGTTATGTTGGAGGAGAAAAGATGTTCAAAAAGCAATTTGTCGCTGTTCTGATCATTCTGGCGCTGGTCTGTGGGGTTTTCGCCCCGGTGGCTGCCCAGGATGGTGAAGTGCTGCGTGTCGACCTGACGCAGCAGATGGATACCTTAAATCCCCTTTATACCAATATGTGGTTTTCGACTACCGTGATGGATCTGTATCTGTCCCCCGGCTGGTTTATTGACGATGCACTGAACCCTGTGCCGGTACTGGTGGAAGAAATTCCCAGCGCCGAAAATGGCGGTATCAGTGAAGATGGATCGGTCATTACGCTTAAACTGCGTGATGATATTGTGTGGTCAGATGGTACGCCCATCACGTCGGAAGATTTTGTTTTTACCTACGATATGATTATGGACCCGGCCAATACCCCGGCCTCGCGCTTCCCGTTTGATGAGCGTGTCGCCAGTGTCGAAGGGCCCGACCCGCTGACCGTAGTGGTCACCTTCAACGAAGCCTATGCACCGTGGCTGAGTGTGTTATTCACCAACGGTTATGTCCCGATTCCCAAGCACGTCCTGCAACCTGTGTTTGAGAGCGAAGGCAGCATCGACCTGGCCGACTGGAACCGTGCGCCGGAAGTCGGCAGTGGGCCGTTCACCTTTGCTGAATGGCAGGATGGCAGCCTGATGCGTTTCGTCAAAAATGAAAACTGGTTCGGTGATGAACCCGCCATCAGCGAAATTTTTATCCGTTTTGTGCCGGATGATGCCACTGTCGTGGCGGCGCTGGTCGCAGAAGATACTGACGTGGGTACATTTATCGCCTATGGTGATGTGCCTGCGCTGGAAGAATCCGGCAATATCAGTGTCGAGCTGGTGCCGTCGGGTTACAACGAAGGCTGGTTCTTCAATGTTTCACCGGAAACCGCACACCCGGCCATGCTGGACGTTAATGTGCGTAAAGCGCTGGTGATGGGCTTCAACCGTGATCAGATCAATACCGATCTGAACCTGGGGATCACCTATACTGCCGCCAGTTTCTGGGAAAATTCTTCTTATGCCCGTGCGGATGCCGCGCCGCTGCCCTATGAACCCGACATGGCTGCACAACTGCTGGACGAAGCCGGTTGGGTCGATAGTGACGGTGACGGTGTGCGTGATAAGGATGGCACCCCGCTGGAACTGCGTTTCATCACCAATCAGCGCCAGATCCGTGCGGATGTACAGGTCGTCGCTCAGCAGCAGTTGGCCGAAATCGGTGTCGCGCTGACCCTGGAAAATTACCCGTCTGAGGTCTTCTTCGGCAGCTATATTGATGATGCCCCGGCAGCACGTGGCCGCTATGATATTCAGGAATTCTCATCGTCCACTAACTTCCCCGACCCATCCACTTCCCGCTGGATCTGCTCGCAAATCCCGAGTGACGAGTCACCGGATGGCATCAATGACCAGGGTTACTGCAACGCTGATTTCGATGCCCTGGCGGCACAGGCCGACAGCACCACCGACATTACCGCCCGTATCGACCTGTTCCAGCAGATGGATCAGATGGTCACGGACGAAGTGATCTGGGCCGGTATCTGGTATGACCCTGACCTGTGGGCTATCAATTCCCGCTTTGAGAACACGCGTGTCAGCGGTGCCGATCCGTTCTGGAACATTACCAGCTGGACAGTCGCTGGCTGATCTTCAATAAGTATCTATCCATAAATTCATCTGGTACGGACACGGCATGCCGTGTCCGTACGATAAATACTGATTTGTGGATAGGTTCTAAATTCAGTAGAGGCATAATAGACACACTATGCCTCGCTTAGTAATTCCCGCAGGCCAGTCAGCGGAGATCGACATGATCCGATATATTATTCGACGTTTACTTCAGGCTATCCCCCTCTTGTTTATTGTCAGCGCCGTTATTTTTGTCCTGCTTCAATCCGCTGGTGATCCGCTCGCCACGCTGGGGGGGCGTCTCCCGCCCCGTGCCGAAGATCGTGAACGTCTGCGCCGCGTCATGGGCTTGGATCAGCCGGTGCTCACACAGTATCTCTACTGGTTAATCGGTAATGACTGGGTGATGATTGACCGCGATGGTGACGGTGAAGCCGAAACACCCGGCAACCGGCAGGGTGTGCTGCGCGGCGATTTTGGTATCTCCAATGTCACACGCCAACCCGCGATGGAAATTGTGCTGAATCGTTTGCCGAATACGTTACTCCTCATGGTCACATCAGAAATTATTATCATCGTGGCGGCCTTGGCGATTGGCATCACCTCGGCAGTACGGCAGTATTCGCTGCTGGATAATGTCGTCACGACGATCTCGTTTGTCGCCTTCTCGATGCCGATTTTTCTGGTGGCGTTCGGGCTGATGTATCTGTTTGCGGTTAAAACCCGTGAGATGGGGTTGCCCTATTTCCCCACATCGGGCATGTATGACCCGCGCGAAGGCCGGACTTTTACGCAGGTATTGTGGCATCTCAGTCTGCCGGTCGCTACGATTGCCATCGTCAGCATCGCCGCCTACAGTCGTTTTGTGCGCTCCAATATGCTGGAAGTTATCAATTCGGATTACATCCGCACCGCCCGCGCCAAAGGTCTGAAGGAACGGCGCATTCTCTATCGCCACGCTTTCAAGAATGCAGCGTTGCCGCTGGTCACATTGATCGGTCTGGATTTGCCATTTTTCCTGGCGGGGGCGGTCGTCACCGAGACGATTTTCGCGTGGCCGGGAACGGGTCGCCTGTTTATCGAACATCTGCAACGGCTCGATTATTCGGTTCTGATGGCGATTCTGATGCTGATTACTATCGCGATTGTCATTTTTCAGCTTTTGACGGATCTGGTGTATACGTGGCTTGACCCGCGTATCCGCTATGGTTAGGGGGCGTTTATGTCGACAACAGCCGATAGCGGTGGTGTTTTACCAGTCGCGCTTTCTGAGCAACAGACCAATCAAAAATCACGCTCGCCTTTAGGGATAGTCGCCCGGCGTTTTCGGCGCAACAAAGGCGCACTGGTCGGCCTGCTGCTGCTGATCGGCGTGATTGGCTATATTTTTATCGGCTCCATTATCTATTCCGAAGCCGATGCCAACTACAATGACACCAGCATTCGCTTGAGTCCGCCGTCTGCGGAACATGCTTTTGGTACAGACCGGGTTGGCCGGGATATTCTGGCGCGGACGATTTACGGCGGGCAGATTTCGCTGCTGATCGGTTTATTAGCGGTGGTGGTTTCGGTCAGTGTCGGCACGACGATTGGCGCGTTGTCTGGTTTTTATGGGGGCGTGGTCGATGCGGTGCTGATGCGCTTCACCGAGGCCATGCTCAGCATTCCGTCGCTGCTGTTGCTGCTGGTGATGGCGAAATTTCTGGGCGGCAAAGTGTCGGATATTGAACTTTTTGGCCGCACGCTCAGCGGCAGTGTGGTCGTTATTATCCTGATTATTGGCCTCACAGGCTGGATGACCTTGGCGCGGATTGTCCGTTCGACGGTGCTGTCCATCAAGGAAGAGGAATTTGTGACTGCGGCGCGCGCATTAGGTGCGCCGGTCTGGCGGATTATCCTGGTACATATCCTGCCCAACGCCACCGCTTCGATTATCGTTGCCGCGACTCTGGGAATCGCTGGGGCGATTCTGTCCGAAGCCTATATCAGCTTTCTCGGACTGGGTGTGCAGGCACCGACCGCCAGTTGGGGCAATATGCTCACCGAAGCGCAACAGTTCCAGATTATCAAGGATGCGCCCTGGTACTGGTTTTTTCCCGGCCTGCTGATTCTGCTGACTGTGTTGAGCATCAATTATGTCGGCGATGGTCTGCGCGACGCGCTTGATCCCAAGTCCGATAAAAAGGTGTAGCCAACTTCAGCCCTATCCCGTCATGTCGATCAGATAGGTGTCCACATTTGCGCCGTCTTCGCTCAAGCGCTGATAGTCCGGGTATGTCTGCAAAATACGCTCAAATTCGGCCTGTTCACGGTCAGTGCGGAGAATCGTATTCAGATAAAAGAGACATACCTGCCCCTGCATTTGGCTGATCTCGCCCTGATTAAAACCGAGTCCATGCACGGCCTCTGGTGATAAGCCATCGGCGTAATTGTAGGCATCCTGCCACAAAAGCTGATTGTCCACATGCAGATAATAATCCGCAGCAATGTGCACAGTCGTATCAATAAAATAGGCGCCATCGGCATCATCACATACTGTAAAGACATCCTGCAAGGTGACGCGATTTCCCGCCGGACTAAAAAACACCCATAGGCCAATCACCGTTCCCATCAGCACCAGAAGACGAGCAAAGCGGCGCTGATCGGCCAGCCATGCCCATAAAATCAACAGGGCTGTTGCACAGGGGAGCAGTGTGCGCGACAGATACATGGGCTGCCAGACAATCGAGGCAAAAATGATCATTACCGGTACACCGATAACCAGCGCCATCCATACTAATCCGCGTCGCTGTGACAGCCAGTTGCGCGCCTGATAAAGACCAAAAGCTGTCATCAGCAGCGCCGGGGTGTAGACCAGCAGCAAAGCGCTAAAATCGGGTGTGTTGCCAATAGTCATGGTGGCAATCGGGCGAAATACACCGGGCAGAGTCGGCTTGGGAATCCAATAGCCCTGGGTCACGTCTCGCGTCTGGACAAGCAGGAAAGGCAGCCAGATACTCGAAATCAACCCGGCGCCGACCACACCTAAAAGCCAGCGCAAATTGCGGTGATACAGCAACGCGGTTAGGCCGATCACGGCCAGATAGACATAGCCCAGATTATGCGTCCAGCCGCACAAACCGCCGCACACCATAAACCACACAGGGCGATTTTCCAGAATAGCGATGAGCATCCCCAACACCAGAAAAGTCAGCAGGGTATAGACGCGAGCTTCGTCGCTGAAATAGATTTGAGTGGGTACCACGGCAACCAGCAAGCCTGTCCAGCGTGCCACCGAGCGATCTAATCCCAGCGCCAGCACCAGCCGATAACTCAGAAACACAATCGCAATACCCAACAAAAACGCCGGAAAACGTAGCGCCACTTCTGACCTTCCAGCCACCGAAGTCCACAGCCATTCCAGCACTGACCACAACGGCGGATGCACGTCCCCCTGAAGCATGGCTTCACCCAGACGGTCAGCGGGTAAGCGTGTTAAATAGGCGGTGAAAGCCTTGTCGTACCACAGCGGATCAAACAAACGCGGCAGGCGGGTGATGATCGCCAGTGGTGCTAACCATGCCCAATCCGGGATCGTATCGGGAATTTGCACAGGCCAGCGTTGCAGCGCGATGTAGCCCGCAATCAGCAACACAGTCAGCAATGGATTGACCAGCAGCGTACCGGCTAACAATAACAGCAGCACACCTGCCTGAACTTTTTCGCGCACTTCGGGACGTTGCCGGGTGAGCCACCACAAACTAATCGTGATGAGGGCTAAGAAAATGAGGAAGATGCTAAAAACGGTATCGCTTAAATGGATGAAACGAACAAATTCACTGAGATTATTAGCCATGTCCGCCTCGAATATAAGCCTGATACCCTCATCTATTCTAGTGGAAGCTGCGTGATAACGGGCTTAAGGAAAGAGTCCCGAATCAAAAACACCCTGCGGCTTGTGCCAGCAGGGTGTTTAGAAGTGGCCTTAAATTTTTTAGCGATTACTACTTTCGGCGCTGTCGCCCTGCCACAGATGCTGCATTTCCTCGCTGCTTTCCAGCAGGTCTTCCAGCCGTCCTTCGGCTTCGATCTGACCATCCTTTAACACGATGATATGATCGGCACGGCGCAGCGCTGCCCGACGGTGAGACACCGCCAGACAGGTGGTGCCTTCCTCGGCGAATACGCGCCGCCACATGGTCTGCTCGGTTTCGACATCCAGCGCGCTGGAAAGATCATCAAAGACGAGCAGTTCAGGCTCGCGCACAAACATGCGCGCGGCAGCACTGCGCTGGATTTGTCCACCAGACAGGCGCACACCACGTGGGCCGACCATCGTATCCAGCCCATGATCGAGTTCCTTCAGGTCGCGTTCCATCACAGCGAGGCTGATCGCCTTACCCACGGTGAGATCATCATCCTGCAAACCCATTAGAATGTTATCGCGCAGGGCATCACTGAACAGGCGTGGCACCTGCGGCGTATAAGCCGAGCGCGGCGTGACGAAAAATTCGGACGGGTCTTCGACGAGCTTCCCGTTCCAGTAGATTTCGCCGCTGTCTTTGGGCAATAGTCCCTGAATAGTCCGCAGCAGCGTGGTTTTACCGCTGCCGATGCGCCCGGTGACCACTACAAAATCGCCGCGTTTGATCTTGAAACTGATGTGCTTAATGCCCCTGCCAGACTCCGGATGAACGTAAGTCAGGTCGCGGACATCCAGTTCTTTCAGCGGCTCAATGTCTTTGTGATCGACATAATCCAGATCCGGGAGGTCGCCGCGGGTGTACATATTGCCATGACGGACAATTTCGTCAGTGGGGGCTTTGCCGCCCAGCATATAATCGACACGGTTGATCGACACGCCGACCTGCTTGTATTTGGATAAGGTCATCCCAAACACGCGCATCAACTGGGTAATGCGTTCCAGATAGAAGATAAACAGGGCGAAATCACCCACCGTGAACGACCCATCGCGCATATACTGTGCGGCCAGCACCAGAATAATACCGGTGCCGATGTTCACCGCGTTGAAGAAGATCGAACTCAGAATTTCCTCTAACACGCGATCTTTAAGGGCTGCCTGTCGCCGTGCTTCGTTGAGGCGGTCAAACTGCTCAATGACGGTATCCTCAGCCGTGGCGGCTTTGACGGTCTGCACCGCGCCGAAAATCTCCGCGACAAAGCCGATCACGCGGGCAGAAGTACGCCGCCGCGCTTCACGGTAGCGTTGCGCCACTGACATCACACGGTTGGCGATAAAGGCCACCAGAATTAACGGGCTGAATGCGACAATCGTAATCGTCGGGTTGATGCTGAGCATAATCAGCACGGCGATGGTCGCGCCGATTCCCAGCCCACCCAGAAATTCCAGCCACTGGAAAAACTGCTGAAATTCGTCGAGGTCACCCGCAAAACGGCTGATGGCCTCACCGGGAGAGGTCGGCATCGGCTTTGCGCCCGGTTGCCGCAGGATATGCTGAAAGACGTTGCGCCGCATTAATGCGCCGGATAGAAAATGGAAGGTCACCCGCGAGTAGACCAGCCCAAAGCGCACGGTGATTTCTGCAAGCCCAGCCATCATCAGGAAGGCCAGTAAAGTCCACAGGTTAAACGCGGCGGTTTCGTTATCGGAGAGCAGGTTAAAAAATTCACGTGTGACCAGTGGAGTCAACTGCATGACCAGTTGCACCATCGTCATGAAAAAGACGGAGGCTGCAAACATCCACGGTTCGGCTTTAATCAACCGCCATAAAAAGCGCACATCGGTGATGTTTTTCTCGCGCACCGTTTCGCGCTGTGGTACTTCGTTGGGGTTACTACTGCTCATCGTACTCATGCTAAGGCCTCCTCTAAACCGGTTTGCAGCAGATGGTAGAAATGCGAGTCCTGGTTGTTGACCAGTTCTTCGCGGCCATCATGCTCACGGATATGGCCTTTTTCGATAATCATAATTTCGTCGGCACGCTGGACGGTCGCCAGGCGGTGCGCGACAATAATGCCGGTGCGATTATGCATCAGCTTATCAATCGCCTGTTCGATGCGCTGCTCAGTGACGGGGTCTAAGCGTGATGAAGCTTCGTCCAGAATCACAAGGCCGGGGTTTTTCAGGAACACCCGCGTAAAGGCTAATAATTGCGCCTCACCTGCGGACAGACCATTGCCGCCCGAACGCATTTCGCTGTCCAGACCCTTCGGCAATTTGTCCAGCCATTCGCGCAAACCGAGATCATCAATCGCTTCCAGAATGCGCTCATCAGGGATGCTGCTATCGAAGAAAGTCAGATTATCGCGCACGGTGGCGCGGAACAACTGCACATCCTGCGTGACGATGCCGACATGCTGACGCAGATCGCGCAGATGCGCTGCGCGAATATCGGTGCCACCCAGCCGAATCGCCCCGGTGGTCGGGTCATATAAACGGAACAGCAGGCGTGTAATGGTGGTTTTGCCGCTGCCGGTACGCCCTAATAAACCCAGCACCCGACCCGGTTCCAGATGAAATGAGAAGTTTTCCAGAACAGGTTCGTTCTCGTAATAGCAGAAGGTGACATCATCAAAATCGACGGTTAATGGGCCATCGGGGAATTTTTCGCCCACGCCATCGGGGATTTTTGTTTTGATGCCGATCAGCTCGTTGACACGGCCAATACCGGCACCCGCCCGCTGCAATTCCTGAATCTGCGTCGTGATCTCTCGCATCGGCTTGAACAGCATATTGGTGTAGGTCACAAACAACAGTACCGTGCCGATAGTCGCCTGCCCTGTGGTATACAGGAAGAACCCCATCACCAGCGCGAGGATCGTCCCCAGGGTGACACAGGTCACGATAATGCAGAAGATGACCATGTTCATGTAACCAGCACGGCGTTCGCTGTGCAGCCGGTCACGGGTCAGCATATAAAATTTGCGCATCATGTAGCTGCCCGCACCACTGGATCGGACATCTTCGGTGCCGGAAAGCTGTTCTTCCAGAAACCCATAGAAACGTGCGCTGGTTTCACGGGCTTCAGCCCAGGCGGGGATGGCGATATTGCGTACCCGGTTCAGCGCCCATAACGTGATGATTGAAAAGACGGCCATTGCCAGCCCAACACGTGGGTCTTCCAGAAATAACAGGATGACCACACCCACCAGCAGCAGGATATTGCCCAACACCAAAATCACAAACTGCGAGAAAAAATTGGCGATCTGTGTGACATCACTGTCCACACGTTCAATCATTTCTCCCGGTGTGCGGATATGATGAAAAGTCATATCGAGCTTAAGGCAGTGCATCGCCAGGTCGGAGCGCAGCAGATTGGTCGCTTTCCAGCCGACACTCTCGCCGATATAAACGGCACCGACTGCGACGACCTGCTGGCTGATGGCGAAGAAAATGTAGAGAATCGCCATGCTCACCAGGATATCCTGTGGCCCACCGCCGGTCGCGGTATCAATAAAGAAGCGCATAATCTGCGGATTGACCAGTTGTAGACCAATACTGCTTAAGAGCAGCACCGCCAGTAAGAGCGCACGATAACGTTGTGGATTGAGATATTTGAAAAGCAGTTCCCGGTATTGGCTAATGGGTATTTTGGTGGGGCTTTTCGTTGAGGTCATGCAAAATTTTCCTTGAGGCGTAGCTTGTTCCCAAAGTGGTAGAGCGAGTTGGCAGACACTGAGACCCGACTTGAATAGGACACCGAGGTTCTACCCCGAGAATTGATATTGATAGGCTTGCTCCCTTAACACAGGCTGTACGGAGATTTACGGCAACAAAGCCACGTGAAATGTGGCTTTGTTTACAGCGGAAATTATATTTTAACCTTAGTTTACATTCCATTGCAAACCAAATGGCACTACATGGTTATTTATATAAACTGTGAATTTCCTGAATTCAGCGGGGTTTTACTTAAGAAAAAGATGAGGATTGCGCCTCATCTTTTATCACATAGGTGTTCGGGTGTTTTATAGATTTGCAGCCGGCAGCGTGGCTGTGGCGGTTTTGGCAGCGCGCTGATTTTCCAGCCAACGCCGTAAGAGTTTATCGCGCCGGGGGTCAGCCGTATCAAAGATGGTGATGGTAATGGCCTGTAAATTGCGGTCATCATCCAGGCTGTAGCGACCGCGGAACTTGGTAGTGAAATTGATGTTGGCGGCGGCCTGAATGGACAGGCGCAGCATTTGCAGATAGTCCGTCGATACGCCGCTGACACGGGCAAGCTGCTGAATATACTGGACATCGGTCGCAATCAGAAAGTCGGACGCACAGCGGATACCCTGATTTTCCAGCAGCGGATATTTATCGTCGTTGGCGTAGACCAGCAAAATCGCCTGATCAACCCAGTCCACAATCTGACCGACGGTGAAGGGTGTCGAGATGACCAGCGCGGGGATATTGGCGGCGGAGAGATTCTGCACGTTTTCAATCCCTTCCTGTTGCAAACGCCCCTGATGCCAGATGCTCAGACCTTCAATGGTGGACAGGCGGGTTTCTTTGGCAATACCGCCACTTTGACCCAGTAAACGCTTGGCCGTTGCGGTGATCCAACTGATACCCCATTCCGGGAAGAAGCCGATGAAAAACACGACGATAAAGACGTTCACCAGATTCATACTGGACGATAGCCCTGCTCCCCGTGAGAAGGTGCCCATACCCAGGCCGACAATCGCGCCGATCATCCAGGCCAGTAAGAAACGATTGATGACAAAGACATACACGCCGGGGGTCAGGTCAAAGGTCAAAAAGCGGCGCAGAATAAGATTAATCGAATAGACCCAGGCACCCATGAATCCCCAGAAGAGGAAGCGGCCTGCGGCTTCTGCCCGTGTAATGGTTTGCAGCCCGAAAATATCGACCACTTCTTCCAGCACACCGTTCCAGATACCGAGATTGATAATATACGGATGCGTCATGGAGTAGATGACAAACACCATCAGCGAGGCTGAAAAAACCGGCCAGGCATAATCACGCATACGATAGCGATGACTTTCGAGTTCGTCCGAAACCGCATCATTGCGGACACCCAACTGGCGCAGTTCACGTTCAATAAGTTTATCTTTTTGTGGGGCACGGGCCCAGCGGTAAGCAAAAAAGGCAGCGGGGAAAGGCATCGAATAAATAAATGCTTGAAGGATAAAGGCCCAGAAACTGTGGTCGGATAACACTGTACTCACCGTGATACCATCCTTCTATAATTGTTTTTTATAAGAAAGCTCGAACACTTATAAGCAGTGTATGAGATTACAAATAGTTTCAAACCTTAGTTATTGGGGGTAAGAGGGGATTAAAAACATTACTTTAGGTTAATGCACTATATATTCTGTTAATTACGATAATACATTGACGGGGATTATTTCAACGCGCATTACTCAAGCGGGGTGGCTTCAAAAATATCATTTGCCAGTTCCAGCAGCGACTTGCGCCGTTCTTCGGCAACTTCGCGGCTGAGCAGATACCGATCCAGCAGTTGTTCGCTGGTCAGCCCTTCGGGGTTGGCGCCTAATCGGGCACGTTCTGGACGCTCCACCTCTTTACGGATGCCCGCCAGATGATACACATTGGCCTGCCGCAAGGCATCGCGCAGCTGACCTTCATTGAGGCGGGTTTCGTTTTCAGGTGCGAGGTCGATAATCAAGCGGACAATCGCCTCTTTCAGATCATATTTGCGGATCTCGCGCAGCATGTCCTGCGTTGGGTTGACGCTTTCTCTCAGGTCAGCCCGCAGCGTGATAAACGGCCTGCAATTGAGTTTCACAAATTCCCAGCGGGTCGCGCCATGTTCCAGTTCGACCCAGCAGAAGCCTTTAGGGTCGCCCTCTTCGCCAAAATCAATACATTCCATGCTGCCACTGTAGACGACTGGCGGTGCATCGGTGCGCGTTTTGGTCATGTTCTGATGTTTATGGATGTGACCGAGCGCGACATAATCCCAGCGAGCATCGGCCATCGCGCCTAGCGTCACGGCCACATCGCGCCCCAGCATAATATCGCGTTCGCTGCCTACCACAGCGCCACTGACCGTGAAATGTCCCGTCAACAGGCGCGGCATATCATGCTGAGCGGCTTCCTGCGCCAGGCCTTCGATAATATTGGCGAGGGTTTCTTGCAGCAGCACATCGGTTTCGGCGATAGTCATGCCAGCGGTATTAGCCTCTTGCAACAGCCGTGAGCGAATCGGATAGGGTGCTGTGCCGACCATCACCGGCCCGCGTTTGGTTTCAACCTTCCGGACTTCATAATCATCCGCTACCCAGACATTGGGTACGGCCAGCGTGTCATAAATTTCAATGCTGGATGCTTTGAGGATCGTTGGCGGCAGATCATGATTACCCACCAGCATCACCAGCGGCGCAAGCTCCGCCAGATCGCGCACACGCCAGGCGAATTCGCGCTGAAACGTGGGGTTTGGGTTGCGAGTCTTAAAGGCATCACCGGCGAAAATCGTCAGATCGACATCATGCTCACGCGCATATTCGATCATCTCATCCATGCGCCGCAGAAAATCCACCACGCGGCTGCTAAGGCCGGTTTTGGGGTCGGTCTTGCCGTAGTTTTCCATGCCGATGTGAACATCAGCAAAATGTAAAATGCGGATCGGTTCAGTCATCGTGGTTAGTGTTTGAAGTGGATGAAGATGCGCCCGAAGTTTTTATCGTCTTTCTCCACCCGATGATACAGGGCTTTGATGTGCTTCTGATCAAGGAAGCGCAGCACCTTTTTCTTTAACTGGCCGCTGCCCTTGCCGGGGATAATCTCCACCAGCGAAATTTTCTTGTCGAGGGCTTCCTGAACAATGCGATTCAACTCGGTGTCGATCTTATCGCCTTTGTTATAGATGTCGTGTAAATCCAGTTTCAGCTTCGCCATAGCACTTTATCCTGATGTTTATTCGCGTGCCAGTGTATCACTTTTATGTATATTATGCTTCATATTCTTTTTCCTGATATTCGTGAATCTGATCCATATCAAAGTCATATTTGTTGTCTTCTACCTCATCCAGCTTAAGTGGAACGTGCGACTCGATTGGGCTGAAGCCTTTGCCATACGTGGTTTGGCCCTGCAAAAGCGTGACAAAGGCCTGAGGATCAATCATCCGCAGCAGACGTTTAAGCGAATATACTTCGGATTGCAGCACTGTGATCATTACCAGGCTGTTTTTGGTGTCACTGGGTTCGCCGCTGATTTTCCAGAAGGTCACACCGCGGCGCATCTGCTCTGTCACAGCCTGAAGAATCTTTGACCGGTTTTCAGTCACAATAATAAATGTGCTCGTTTCGCTGGGGCCGGTAATGACATAATTGCTCATCGAGCGGTTGACGAATAATGCCACCGCCGCATACATAGCCGCCTCCCAGCCAAACACCAACCCGGCAACCGCCAGAACAAGTGTATCCGTGTACAGCGAAGCGGTGGTCAGTGAAATACCCATGCGCTGCCTTAAAATGCGGCCCAGTGTGGATGTGCCGCCCATTGTCCCACCCGCCCGGTAGATTAAACCCGTACCCAGGCCAGCAATGCCCCCGCCGAAAATAGCATTAATAATCTGATCCTGAGTCACCTGCTCAAAAAGTGCCAGACTGGCGATTACTTCCAGTGAAACGGAAAAGAGCAGTACAGAGTAGACCGTCATCAAAACGGATTTGGCACCGCCCAGCATTTTGTAACCCAGAATAAGAATGGGAATGTTACCCAGGAAAATGATCAGACCGATTGGCGTACCGATCACCTGCTTAAGGATGATCGCAATACCCGTTAGTCCTCCAGGCGCGATATTCGTCGGTGCCAGAAATATGGAAACCGCAGCAGCATTAAACAGTGCCCCGGCTGTAAGCAGCAAAAATCGCGATAAGAAGTAGGTGCGATCTGAAGTTAATTCTTTTAAAGCTTCCATCAGATGTCACTTTCTCCAGTTTTAACCATCAGGGAAAATGATTCTATAACATGAAATAAAGTTATGAATAGGTGACATGGAGGGTATAGAAATAGAACATAGCGATAAAGCCCTTACTGCTGAAAGGGCAGCATCAAAGCGATTCCATCCGAATTGGGTAGAATTTTTATTCTACGCATTTGCGCAGTAGAATCCCTGAGCAATCTCAGGATAAGTGCGTTAGGATAACTGGGTATCGGCAAAATTAAGTATTTACGGGACATTCTTCTGAAAGTTATTGAACAGACAAAAAACCGGCTTGTGTTTTATCATCGCTCCACCGTGATGGGGGTGGCGATGGCTGTTTTTGTCATCTTCAGTCTCGTGCTGATGATCCTGATGCCTGCCCATAACATCGTGCTGATTGTGCTGAACGGTGGCATGAACCCGCCGATACAGGTCATTTCGCTGACCATCATTGTGCTTATCGGCTGCCTGTTTGTGTATCTCGGCCTGCCAGTATGCTTAAGTCTGCTGCGCGGCGTGACCTGTGTTTTTGACCGTGAAGCGACTACGATTATCTTACAGAAGGTCGAGCGTCTGCGGCTTGTCAGCAGCGAATATCCGTTTTATGGGGTTTCGCATACGCAGATCGAAACCAATGCGGAAACCCGAACCTGCGCGGTGTATCTGGTGCTGCGGTCAGGCCAGCGGATTTTATTGACTACCGCGCCTGTGCACGATTCTGAAATTCTGGAAAACGTCACACGACAGATTCGCGACTTTTTGCGAGCTTAATGCCGCTATAAGCGCCATATTCTGCGCTCAAATGGTATAATTTGCGGCGCAGTGAGAAGGGAGTCACAACATGACAGTGGATTTACTGGAAGGCTTGAACGAACAACAGCAGGAGGCCGTCACCGCCCAGGGTGGCCCGGTGATTGTCTATGCTGGGCCGGGTAGTGGTAAAACCCGTGTCCTCACGCACCGTCTGGCCTACCTCGTCAGCCAGATGGGAGTCTATCCCGGCGCGATTATGGCCGTGACATTTACCAATAAAGCCGCCAGTGAAATGCGCGCCCGTGCGGAAAATCTGATGGATGGCAAACTGCGCGGCTTACAGATCGGCACGTTTCATGCCATTTGCGCCCGGTTGCTGCGCCGTGAGGCTGAACACACTCCCTATCGACATGATTATCTGATTTACGACACCGACGATCAGCTTTCGGTGGTCGGGCAGGCGTTGAAAGCGCTGGAAATTGACAGCAAGCGCTATGCTCCGCGGCGCATCCTCAATGCGATTTCCAACGCCAAGAATGAACTGATTACGCCGCTGATGTATCCCAGTGGGGATTATTTCAGCGAGATTGTGCGCCGTGTCTATACCGCCTATCAGGATATTCTGGTGGCGAACAACGCTATGGATTTTGATGATCTGCTGATGCAGACCGTGGTATTGATGAGTGACAATGCCGAAGTGTGCGAAAAATATCAGCACTTTTACGAGCATATTCTGGTGGATGAATTTCAGGATACCAACATCGCTCAATACAAGCTGGTGCAGATTCTGGGCAAGCCACAGGACAACATTTTTGTGGTCGGCGATGAAGATCAGGGCATTTACGCCTTTCGTGGCGCGGACTACCGCAATGTGATGCAGTTCCGGCAGGATTACCCTCAGGCCAAAATGATTATCCTGGCGCAGAATTATCGCTCCACCCAGAATGTGCTGGATGTGGCGCGGTCGGTTATTGAGAAGAACACGCACCGCCAGCAGAAAGACCTGTTTACGGATCGGCAGGGCGGCGCGAAAGTCTATCTGTATGAAGCCTATAACGAGAGCGAAGAAGGCGATTGGGTGGCGCAGCAGGTCGAATCGCTGCGGCACCATGAGCGGATGCACTATCGTGATTTTGCGGTGATGTATCGCACCAATGCCCAGTCACGTGCGCTGGAAGAGGCCTTTATCCGCGAGAATATCCCCTACCGGCTGGTGGGCGGAGTCGGCTTCTACAAACGGCGTGAGGTGCGTGATCTGCTGGCGTATCTGCGGCTGATTAATAACCCCGATGATTCGGTGAGTTTCAACCGTATCATTAACGTGCCCAAGCGCGGACTGGGTGCGAAGTCTGTCGCCACTTTTCAGGCGTGGACGGTGCACGATCACCTCACCTATGGCATGGCGCTGACCGCATTGGCCGATGGTGAAAGTTCACCGTTGAGCGGACGAGCCGCGACCGGCTTTGTTGAGTTCTCGCAGTTGATGGCCGGGTGGCGTAAAATCGCTGAGGCAGGCCATCTGGTGACGCTGTTTGATCAGATCATGGCCGATACCAAATACCGCTTTTATCTACAGGAAATCAGCGACACCAAAGAGCAGGCGGTAGAACGTGACGAGAACCTGCGCGAGTTGCGCGGTCAGCTTGAAATCCGCGAGGGTATGGAGATGACCCTGGGCGAATTCCTGGAAGAAACCGCACTGGTGGCGGATGTCGATACGCTCCAGGTGGATGCCGATGCAGTAACTCTGCTCACGCTGCATTCGGCCAAAGGGCTGGAATTTCCAATTGTGTTTATTACCGGCGTGGAAGATGGCATTCTGCCACATACGCGGTCTTTGGATGATGCCGAGGGCATGGCCGAAGAACGCCGCCTGATGTATGTTGGCATCACACGGGCGAAAGATCAGGTCTACCTGACATATGCCTTCCGCCGCTTTTTATTCGGCAACAGCGATGCCAATATCCCATCACGCTTTCTGGAGGATATCCCTACCAATCTGCTGGATGGCACCGTGTCCGCGCAAAATCGCTATCAGCGCGAAACGTCCATCAGTTACGAGCGTGAAACCACCTGGGATCAATCGGGATTTTCAAAGCCGAAATCGAAAATTCTGCCGTTCAAAAGCGAGCCAGCCAAACAACCTGATCTGCAATACAAAACGGGTATGCAGGTGCTGCACGGGAAATTCGGTGAAGGTACCGTCATCGAAAGCAAGAAATCTGGCAGTGATGAAGAGGTCACCGTGTCGTTTAAGATGTATGGCATTAAGCGGCTTGCGGCGAGTTTTGCTAAACTGACGATTGTGTGAACCAAATCGAGTCCCACAAATGTATCACTGTGATAGCTTTCATCTTTGTACGGGGTGAAAACTGGTCTGCAACGCACAGGCTTGACCAGACGTATAGAAATTGTTTGGGCTACGAGGATAAATACCATCCATGATCGATACCGCCGCACCCCCAGTTGCCACCTCACCGCTTTCAGGCTTGTCGGAGGCTGAGGCGAAAGCCCGTCGCCAGCGGGGCGAAGGCAACGACATCAGGCTGCAAACCAGCCGCTCGTATATCGATATTATCCGCTACAACGTTTTCAATATCATCAATGTGATTCTGTTTGTGATTGGCGCCGTCATGATCGCTATTGGTCGCACATCTGACGCGATCACCAGTGTCGGTGTGATTGCGCTGAATGTGGTGGTCGGCGTGTATCAGGAAGTGCGCGCCAAGCGTCAGCTTGACCAGATTGCGCTGCTCACCCGCCCCAAAATCAGCATTATGCGTGATGGGCAGGAAAAAGAGGTTGACCCCGCCGAATTGGTTCGCGGCGATATTATCCTCGTCAGTTCCGGCGATCAGATCGTGGTGGACGGAGTCGTGGTTGGCGAGGGACGCATTGATATTGATGAATCCCTGCTGACGGGCGAGGCGGATCTGGTGCCGAAAATCGCCGGGGACGAAGTGCTGTCCGGCAGTTTTTGTGTCACGGGTAGCGCGACTTATGAAGCCACCAAAGTGGGCGCGGAAAGTTTTGCCAATAAGCTGACGGCCACCGCCCGTAAATTCACGATTGCCAACACACCTTTACAAAGCGAAATTAATCTGCTGCTGCGGCTGTTGATGCTGTTGGCGCTGTTTATCGGCTTTTTGATTCTGATCGCGTCGATTCTCGCCAATGCGCCGTTTATGCGCCAGGTGCAGATGGCGGCGGTGATCGCTGGCCTGGTGCCTAACGGTCTGTTTTTTATGGTGGTGCTGGCTTATGCACTGGGGGCGCTGCGCATCGCCCAGCAGGGTGCGCTGGTGCAGCAGTCCAACGCGGTCGAGTCTCTGAGTAATGTCACCGTGCTGTGCATGGATAAAACCGGCACACTGACCGCCAATAAAATTAATTTCAACGCTGTTTATCCGGTGGGCATGAGCAACGAAGAACTGGAAGCCATTCTCGGAAATTTCGCCAGCAGCGCTACCGATAATAACGCGACAGGTCAGGCCATTAGTGACGGGCTGGGTGGCACGCATCATGATTTCAGCGAGGAAGTGCCGTTTTCGTCTGCCCGTAAATGGAGTGGCCTGGTTTTTAAGTCGGACGACATGCAGGGCGTATATGTGCTGGGTGCGGTGGAGATGCTGAGCGAACACATGCCGATTCCAGATGAAGCCGCTGAACAGATTGAAGCGTGGTCGGCAGAGGGATTGCGTGTGGTGGTTTTCGGCCACAATCCAACCGTGACGACGCTGCTGAACGCCGACGATGAGCCGCAGTTACCGGACTTAACTCTGCTGGGTGTGATCAGTTTTAGCGATGAACTGCGGCCTTACCTGCGCGAGACTCTGGCGAAATTCAGTGCTGGCGGCATTACGCTGAAGATCATCTCCGGTGATAATCCGCAGACGGTGGCGGCACTGGCGAAACAGGCCGGTCTGCCGGGAGATCTGCAATTTATTTCCGGGCCGGAACTGAGCGAGATGAACGAGATCGAATTCAGCGATGCGGCTCAGAAAACCACTGTTTTTGGCCGCATCACACCCGACCAGAAAGAACAACTGGTAGACGCGCTGAAAAAACAGGGGCATTATGTCGCTATGATTGGCGATGGTGTCAACGATGTGCTGTCGCTGAAAAAAGCCAATCTGGGTATCGCCATGGAAAGTGGCACCTCCGCCACACGCGCCGTCGCGGATATGATTCTGCTCAAGGACTCGTTCAGTGCGCTGCCGCTGGCGTTCACGGAGGGTCAGCGCATCGTCAATGGCATGAAGGATATTATGCGCCTGTTTCTGGTGCGGGTGCTGTATTCCGCGCTGCTGATTATCGCTAATGGCGTGATTGGGCTGGGCTTTCCGTTTGTACCTACTCAGAACGGCCTGCTCATCTTTTTGAGTGTGGGTATCCCCACGGTTGGGCTGGCGGCGTGGTCACGACCCGGACCCTTGCCACGGCGAGGGATGCTGCGCGAGATCGCCAATTTTGTCCTGCCAGCCACGGCGACCATTTTTGTGTTTGGCCTGTTCGTCTATTTTGTCGCTTTTGTGGGTGGCATCGTTGAAGTGTTCGACATCCGCGTGACGCGTGATGAAATCGCGAATTTTCAGGAGTTCGCAGGTATTGATTATAACTTTCAGGGGCGCGATCAGTTTATTGTCGAGGTAGCGCATTTAACCGCGCAGACCGCTCTGACGGGCTTCACCTGTTTCGCGGGTTTGCTGCTGGTGGTGTTTGTCGAGCCGCCCACTCAGTTTTTCGTCGGCGGGGATGAATACAGCGGTGATATCCGGCCCACATTGCTGGCAGTACTGATGTTTATCATCTACGTGATTGTGTTAATCGTGCCGCCACTGCGAGGGTTCTTTGAGATGGTTCCGCTGCCATTACCTGCCTATATCGCGATTGGCGTGTTAACCATTATCTGGATGCTGGTCACGCGCTTGATGTGGCGCCAGCACTGGCTGGAACGGTTCCTTCAGGTCGATCTGTCGACCAATGAAAGCGAGCCGGTCATCCGCATGGAACGGCGTTTGTAATGCGTGAATGGTGACATTTAAGCAGAATAATGTGCCCATAACACCTATTCCAATGGTCAGACATTACCAGTATAATGACCTCGTCTTGCCCCGAATATCGGCGGGGCTTTTTTGTGAGGAAACACGCATGAGTTCTGAAAAAATCACCGATGGCATGGTCGTCAGTCTGGCCTATGTCTTGACCGTAGATGGCCAGATTGTCAGCCGCACCGATGCTGACGACCCGCTGGAATATCTGCATGGTTCGGAAAATATCATTCCTGGTTTAGAAGCGGCGCTCGCTGGCAAGCAGGTGGGCGACAAACTCAATGTCACACTGGCACCCGAAGATGCTTATGGTGACTATGACGAAGATGAAGTGGAAGAGATCGACCGCGACGAAATGCCTGAACCGCTTGAAGAAGGCATGGTGGTTGAAGTCGAAGACGAAGATGGCTTTGTGTATGTCGCCACCGTCACCAAGCTGGATACGGACACCGTCACGCTGGACTTTAATCCGCCGCTGGCTGGCAAAACCCTGACTTATGATGTCGAGGTTACTGGCCTGCGTGCAGCCGCAGAAGATGAGCTGGAACATGGCCACCCGCACTCACTGGATGATGAATTTGACGAAGATTACTACGACGATGATGACTACGAGGAAGACGAAGAGTAATCATCGGCTGGTATGACCACGTTCATCCTCGCTTCAAGCTCACCCCGGCGGCGCGAATTGCTCGCGTCGCTGGGTGTCCCGTTTACCGTCCTCAAACCGGATATTGATGAAACCCAACAGGCTGGCGAAGCTCCGCTGGATTATGTCACGCGCCTGAGTGCAGCCAAAGCCGCGCACATTGCCGCGCAGGTCAGCCCGGATACATGTGTGCTGGCGGCGGATACAGTCGTGATTCATGACGGTGATATTCTGGGCAAACCTGCCGATGCTGCCGAAGCCACGCGGATGCTGCGCCGCTTGCGCGGGCAGGAACATCGCGTCTGCACCGCCATTACTCTGCAAATGCTACCCGGTCAGCCCTTGACCGAAGTGACCTGTACACAGGTGAAGATGCGACCCTACACCGATGCTGAGATCGAAGCCTATATCGCCACCGGTGATCCCTTCGACAAAGCCGGGAGTTACGCGATTCAGCATCCAACCTTCGCGCCGGTCGAGCGCATTGACGGTAGTTACAGCAATGTGGTCGGCTTACCGCTGGAAACTCTGCGCAGGCTGCTGTTGCAAATCGGCTGGCCGCTGGATGATTAAAAGCCAGCCCTAAAGCGCCTGCTGATCCAGCCATGCCTGCACCTGCGCCAGCCAGTCCGGCGCGTTTTCATCCACCCCACTGACCAGCAATAAAATCCGCCGTGCGATAACGCCTTCCATCTCTTTGGGATCATGCGCCAGTGTTTGCAGCAGATAAGGCGCGTATTGATTGGCGCCTAATCCAACCGCTAAGGCTGAAGCGGACGCGATGCGCAGTTCGGCGTTACTTTTCTCGTTGGCGATCTCCAGAAATTCGCTGGTGGTTTCCCAACCGGGCATAGCGCTCATTTCTACTTTTAGCGCCTGCTCATACGTGAGATTCCACTGCGCCAGCACGGCTATACTTTCGTCGATCATCGCCCCCAGCGAATCGCGGATGCGGGTTTCCTGCTCGGTCAGCGTGGCCTGCTCGACACGGCGCTGCGCCAGATCCCGGATATTCGCTTCAGTGAGTTCGATTCCATGCTCCGCCAGCAACCGCTTGTACTGGCGCAGCAGCACCACCAGCAAGTCACTTAACGGCGCATTGTTCAAAACTGTTGCCCGATCAGATCTCATACAAACCCTCTTTTTAATCCCGGCACGATAAATTTAATCATCATCAGTGAGGTCTTACACTCAAAAAGTTAATTTAATCATGAAAAATTAACGAATTTGCGTATTTCTTATAGGACAAAGTTTAAGAAATATTAGATAATAAATGTAGGATTGATGATGAATTAAGGTAAAGTGTTTTGATGGATCTTACGGTCAGTTGGGGCGATGCAAAAAAATCGCATATTCGTTTTACCTCCGACGGCTCCTGGACACGAGCGCCTCTCACCGCGGCAGTTGCCGAAATACTCCATTTACTCAACAGTTCTGCCCTGTCTGTCCATATCATGATTGAACTTCAGGCGGCACGAGTAACCACCAGTGAATTTATCGGCAGCGCCCAATATCTGAAGACGCTCATTCAACATCCGAAGACCCGCCATATTCTGGTGATTGGCGCATCTGCCGAAACAGAATCACTGTGTAAAAGTTACCCGGCCTTTAATCACTTTCACTTTGCCAACACCCTGGATGAGGGCTACACTTTACTCTCACAGTTGGATTATTTATCCAGCGTGGGCGGTTTGCAGATCGCATCCAGTTAAGCCGGCAAAGCTTAGTGTATCAGACGCTATAAACACAAATCCAGCCTGGTATAAATTCCTCACAGAGAACCGCCGACTGCTAAACGCCTATACCTTTCTGGTGGGCTTTGCGCTACTATCTCCTGCATGACAAAATCACCGAAATATGACACTGCACCGCCGACAGCGCTCTATTCCCGGGCGGCTTTGAGCATGGCGCTGGCCACCCCCTGGAAGGCGCGTAATGAGATCGAGCGGATGCTGCTGCTGCCGCTGGCGCGGTTTCAATTCGCGCTGGTGGGTGTAGAATGGAAACAGGGCTGGCGGCTGTATGGCCTGCCGATTATCCAGAAACACCGCGACAGCCACCTGAGCATCGGGGCGGAACTGGAATTACGGTCAACGGTGCGCAGCAATCCATTAGGGCCGAATCGTCCGGTTTTTCTCAGCACCCGGCGACCCGGTGCCGATCTGATCATCGGCCAGCGGTTTGGCATGACCGGCGGCAGCATCGTCGCGGAAGAATCGGTAAGGATCGGTGACCGGGTGACGGTTGGCGCCAACAGTGTGATCGCTGATACGGACTTTCATCCGCTGGATGCGCTGGCACGGCAGAATGTCCCGCTGGATGGAGCGACTAAGCCGGTGGTGATCGAGGACGATGTGTTTATCGGTATGCAGGCCATTATTTTGAAAGGCGTGACCATCGGCGCTGGGAGCATTATTGGTGCTGGCAGTGTCGTGACACAATCTGTTCCCCCCAGTGTAATCGCCGCTGGCAATCCCGCAAAAATTATTCGCGAGTTGTAAAATTAAATCTATGAACGAAAGATATCCCCCGGAAATTGACTGGTTTTTTACCCATCTGGCGCGGCTGATTCTGCGTGTTACGGGCTGGAAATATGAAGGCCAACTCCCCGACGCACCCAAATTTATCATCGTGGCGTATCCGCATACCTCCAACTGGGATGGCCCTATCGTGGTCGTCGTGGCGATGGCGATGCGTATGAAGGTCAACTGGCTGGGCAAAGACAGCCTGTTTAAATCACCGCTGCTGGCGCGTTTCTTCGAGTGGGCAGGCGGCATTCCGATTGATCGCAGTTCCAGCCACCGTGCCTTAAAGTCCACTGTGCAGGCTTTTCAGGAACGCTCCACACTGGCGCTGGTGATTTCGCCGGAAGGCACACGCCAGCTTCAGGACGCGTTCAAACCGGGATTTTACTTTCTGGCGCAGAAAGCCAATGTGCCGATGATGCTGGGCACATTTGATTACACCCGCAAGCTGGTGATGCTGGGGCCGGTGATTTATCCCACAGGCGATATGCACGCCGATATGGAACCGATGGTTGCGTTTTATCAACGTGGCATTGGCCGTTATCCTGAAAAAGCCACCCCCGTCCGACTCCCGGCACGCAAAGATCGGGTAAAATCGAGCCAGATGGATGCTGACCTCCCCGGTGCATCTGAAAAGGAGTCGTGATGGCCTCTCACATCTTCATCAGTTACAGCAAGCAGGACATTGATTTTGTGCGCTATCTGCGAGCCTTACTGGAAAATGAAGGTTTCGCTGTGTGGCTGGATGAAATGCGGCTGACACCGAGTGCTCGCTGGTGGAAGGATATCGAAAAAAGTATTGACACCTGTGCGGCTTTTGTGGTGGTGATGACTCCCGACGCTTATGAATCAGACTGGGTGGAGCGTGAGATTCTGCGGGCGGAGAACCGCAAAAAACCGATTTATCCGGTGCTGGCTGCCGGGGATGCCTGGTCTAGGCTGGCGAATATCCAGTATGAAGACCTGCGAAGCGGACTGCACGCGCAGCTTTCTGACCATTTTATCGGCAGCTTGCAGCGCACCATTGGCAAGACGAAACCGATTGCAATCGACTTTACGATTGAAGAAGCCGACATTTTACAATTTGGCGCCGATGTGGTCGCGCTTAAATACACACGCAAGCATCATGGAGCGGCGCGTCTGATCGCCGAGACACTCACGCAAAATGCAGTCGTGCCTGCCAGTAAGGTCAGACCGGCGGTGGGTCATTCCACACTGATCGATACGAAAGACTTAATCGCGGCAAAAAAAGCGTTATTTGTGGGGCTTCCAAGCCTGTCTGACTTGGGTTACGAAGGCATTCGCGAATTTGCCGCCAATGTGCTTAATATTCTGGCACAGGAAACCCCGCACATTAAACATCTGTCGATGACCATTCATGGGCCGGGGGCTGGCCTGGACGAGATCGAGGCTTTACTGGCGCAGCTTGGCGGTTATATCGATGCCATGCGCCGCCGCCGGATACCGCTCTCGCTGGAACGTATCAGTATCGTGGAACACAATGCCGGACGTGTGATGCGTATGCGCAAAGCGGTTGAGGAGCATCTGGCAGAGGCCAGTTACGCCAGGCCATTTAAGGACGGTTGGGGCTATCGCATCGCCCCATCGCCGGAAAGTGAAGAACCCGCCCCGCTGGAAGAAGCCGGAACAAAATCCGAGACACGCCCGTTTGCCTATGTGGCGATGTCGCCGAATGCCGAGCTGGACGATCTGTTTTATTATGGCATTCAGGGTGCGGTACACGCGCAGGGGTTGTTATGTGTGCGCATCGAAAAAGCGCATTTAACAGAGGATCTGCTGGAACAGGTGAAAGAGCGCATCAGCGAAGCGGCGGTGATCATCGCGGAGTTGAGCAACCCGGAGCCCAATGTTTACCTGCAATTGGGTTATGCCTGGGGTGCCGGACAGACGGTTTTGCTGGTTGCGCGGGATAGTGATGCCGTGACTTTTGACGCCAACACGGCCTGTATCTATTATCAATCCATCAAAAGCCTGGAAAATGCCCTGATGAAAAGTCTGCAACAACTAAAAACCGAAGGCGTTTTTTAGTAAGGGCGGTATGCTTGCCGTTGGTTGACTAAAACTATATGATGTGGAGCGCGGATTGAGCGAACAAACCTATGAGCAGAAATTAGCGGGTGAGGCGGAATTGTGGGGGGCGGATGCTGAACAGTCCGCATCCACCGTGCCGCCGGACTGGAGTTATCATCAGAATTTGCGCCACAACATCATCTACCATAAGCGCGATATCAACGCCTTTCTGGAGCACATTCATCCCGGCATGTCCGTGCTGGAACTGGGCAGCGGTTCGGGCTGGCTGACTTTGGCGATGGCACAGCGCGGGGCGGACGCGGTGGGGCTGGATATCAGCGCCAAAGCGCTCAACGTGGCGCGGAGTTATTACGAATCGATTCAGGCAACGGTAAGTGGCAGCGTGGACTATCGCGTGGAAGACCTGAACGCGCTGCAATTGCCTGCGGAAACCTATGATGTGATCGCGGTCAAAGGCACCCTGCATCATCTGTTGCGGCTGGATCATGTCATCGGTGAGATGCACAAAGCGCTCAAGCCGGGCGGCTTATTATGGGTGTCAGACTCCGATGGTGAGGAGGCGTTATCGACTGCGCTGGTCGCCAGTGGCCTGATGTTTGTGCTGCCCACGCATGTCAGCTACCGCGATAAAATCAGCGGCCTGATTCGCTTTGGCGCACGGGCGCCGGGACGCATTAAAGCCAGTATCGAAGCGGAGGGCTTATCGCCATTTGAAGGCGCAGGCCGTGAGCATAACTGGCTGCAACTGGTGAATGAGCGATTTGTCGTGGAGCAGCACATTCAATCGCCAGCGGTTACGGGTTACATCACGCATCAGGTTAAGCTGCCGGACTGGATCGCTTTGCCGCTGCTGCGCGGTTTGCGCGTGGTTGATCAGGCTTTGGTCAATCTAAAGGTTCTGCATAATACGGGCGTGATTCTGTACGCTCGTAAATCCATGTAAAGCTACTGGCCGCTTTAATTCTGCTGACGCAGGCTGGGAAATCCGGGCTTTCACACAGCCTGATGCGTAGCTGCTGAAAGCCCGTTAAGTTGTCAGTGTGCGTTTAGTCGCCAGCGGCCATCTGACGCTGACCAGCTACGATGCGAACGGCGTTTTTGACGATTTCCATCGCTTCGTCCAGTTCGGCATCACTGCTATTCAGCGGCGGCAGGAAACGGATGCAATTGCTGTACAGCCCTGCACGGATGCAGATCACGCCGCGTTGCAGTGCTTCCAGCGTGACATCCAGTGTTTCCTGACCGGCAGGCGCCTTTGATACGGGATCGGTCACCAGTTCCATGAGCATCATCGCCCCCAGACCGCGTACATCACCCACCAGCGGGACTTCGGCCTGCAGTTCCAGCAAATGCCGCCGGATGCGCTCGCCAACCTGTTCGGCGCGTTGCAAAAAGGCCGGGTCACTGACCATTTTAATCGCCTCAATCGCCGCGACACACGCCAGCGGATTGCCGCTGTAGGTGCCACCCAGACCGCCGGGATGCGGCGCGTCCATAATTTCAGCTTTGCCGGTGACAGCGGCTAAAGGCATACCCGCCGCCAATGATTTAGCTATCGCCATGATGTCCGGGGCGATGCCGTAATGCTCAATGGCGAACATTTTCCCGGTACGGCCAAATCCACACTGCACCTCATCGGCCACCATCACAATGCCATGCTGATCGCAGATTTCGCGGATGCGTTTTAAGAAGCGCGGCGGGGTAGCGATAAAACCGCCTTCGCCCTGCACCGGTTCGATCACAATCGCGGCCACAGCCGACGGGTCAACCTGGGACACCAGCGCGTTTTCCAAGCGCGTGATGCAGTCATCCAGATAATCTTCTTCGCTGACCCCCTGAGGGCGGCGGTACAGATTGGGGAAAGGCAGGCGATAAACCTCCGACGCGAACGGACCAAAGCCTTTCTTAAACAGGCCATACTTGCTGGTCATCGACAGTGTCATATTGGTGCGACCATGATACGCACCTTCAAACACGATAATCGCCTGCCGTCCGGTATATGACCGGGCAATCTTGACGCAGGTTTCCAGCGCTTCCGCGCCACTGTTCAGCAGCACCGTCTTTTTGGCAAAGTCGCCGGGGGTGATGTCGTTCAGCATCTCCGCGACCTGTACATACGGCTCATACGTGCCGACGATGGCGCACAGGTGGATCAGTTTTTCAGCCTGATCTTTCAACGCGCTGACGACCGTCGGCGGACAATGCCCCACCGCGAGCACGCCAATCCCTCCGGCCAGGTCGAGCAGCACATTGCCATCGACATCGGTCACGGCGGCACCTTCCGCCCGTTCAATCGCAATCGGTGTCAGCTTGGATGCGCCGCGTGCAGTAGCTGACTCACGCCGCGCCACCATTTCCCGACTTTTGGGGCCGGGCAGTTCTGTGATTAAGTTAATCGTACCCATTTGAATATCCTTTTGTATGCGATACGACAAGGACGTGGCGATGGCTTTAAGACCATAAACCGATAACAACATCGGGACATGGCTATACCATGTCCCGATGTGTTCAGGTTTTTACCTGTTTGCGTCTACGTTCCTGCGCTTCATACCCGTCGCCCTCGTCAAAACTGAACGCGCTTTTTAACAATCACCCTTACGCAGCGTGTATTTCAATTCACGCCGGTTGTCATCCTTGTTACCTTCCGGCACCTGATTGTCCGGGTTGATGGTAATGGTGATGGTATGCTCCTCTTCAAAATTAGTGCTGACCGTGATCGGGATCGGCCCCACGGAAACCGTCTGGTTGGCGTTAATGCCGGGGATCGCGCCCTCGGTGCGGGTCGTATTACCACTCGCCGTATCAACCACTTCGATTTTACCACCGCCGTTCCAGCGGTCAGAACCGGCATTGAGCACATCGAACGTAATGTTGAATGTGCGGGCGCAGCGCGGTGGGTCTGGGTCAAGCCGGATATTACCTGCCACCAGATTGATATTGATGGTGGGGGTGGCCGTTACCGGGACAGGTGTCGGCGGAATGGGCGTATTGGTCACCGGAATCGGTGTGGGCGGGCCGGGATCGACTGCCAGATTATCGACATTGCCCGAAACCGTCATCAGGCTGGAGAATACCCAGCCTTCGCCATTGTAGTATTTCACCTTGTACCAGCTTCGATCCGGACTCACAGCCAGGACTTCGCTGGTCTGGTTGGCGGCAAACGAGCCGATGGGCGGCTCAAAGTTGGTGCCGGGGCCGCGCCGGACATTGACACCTGTGGTGAATGTGCCAGTGGGCACGCTGGGGGTATTGGTCGCCTCAGGGGTAGGTTCCACCGTCGGTTCTGACGGGGTTTCGGTGGCTGCCGGTGCTGCGGTGTTACTGGTTTCCGGCTCATTGCCAACCGCAGGCGGTGGCCCGGTCTGTGTTTCTTCAGTGGCTTCGGGTTCTTCAGTCTGTTCAGAATTGGAGCCGCCGACCTGACTCACCACATTCACGCTGACCGTGGCTGGTTCGCTGGCGACTTCACCCTTATAGGCGGTTACGCTGATGACGTGGCTGCCGCTGCCGCTGGCCTGCCACGATTGCGAAACACTGAAAGCGGGCGATCCTGCCGCGTTCGGTGCTTCCAGGCTGGCGATCACGGTATCATCCACCGCGACTTCCACCAGGGTGACATCCGCCCCGGCAGTACTCACGCGTGCCTGAATATTGACGCCCACGCCATCCAGAAAGGCGGCATTGGGCAGTGGTGATGCAATTACAACTACAGGCGGCCCGTCCACGACCTGCGGAATATCTTCCGAAGTCGTGTTTAAATTACAGGCTGCCAGCGTCAGTATTAACATCAGCCAGATTAAATGTCGGCATCGTGCCAACAATGTGTTTCGCATCATGAGAAACTCCCGGTATATACAGTGCATAACCAGAAGAATCTAGCGCACCAGCGCGAAATATGCGAGTTGCAACCTTGCAACGTAGAGAAATCGTTTACTGGGCAGTGAGGAAACCGACTTCCTGCACATCGACCCGTACACCCTCCAGTGACTTCGGACAGATGTCTTCTGGTGCCAGTTCAGCTTCCGGCAGCTTTACACTGACCAGCACCACCACCGCGATGTTATCGGTGTATTCGCCATTGATCTTCGCCAGACCCACCGCCGTGCCCTGCACGTTGGCTTTATCTAGCAATTCGCCTGTATATTTCGACTGGACTTCGGTTGCATGCCGGGTCTGTTCTTCAGCAGATGAGGTCGACATATTGATCTCCCATAAGAACTTGTGTGAACGTATAGAGGGTAAATGACCGTTTTTAGAAATATATTTAACAGTATATACTCCTATTCAGCCCACTCCCAATACATTAATTATATATGCCTATACAAGGGAACCCAACCGAGACAGTTTGAAAGCAGGGATTAAGGTATACTTTGTCTCTGCCTTTAATTTAAATTGTAAGGTTGAGTGTGAAATGATCCGAGGGTTATTGTTTATTATCCTACTCATGTTGTTTCCCTTTAATTCTAGCGAAGCCGTTAGTTTAACGGACAGCGAACTTACTTGTTCTGCGAGTGGTGCGTTAGGCGAAGTTCAAAAACTCGGAACTGGACGCGCATACAGTATTGACCTTGAGCCAAATGGGCAGAGGTTAAGCGTTGCTACCGCCAGCGGCATAAAAAGCTATAACACAGAAACCTTCGAACCAGTAGGTATCTCGATAGAGACTGGCTCATCAGGCAGCACAGTGATTGCATGGTCGCCAGATGGCTCCCGGCTTGCTGCATACATTGACCCGTCCCAGGGAGTGCGTATTTGGGATGCGACAGGGAGCATCTTAACCCACTTACCAGCCAACGACGATCCGATTTTCCCTGTGTTTGGGCTAGCCTGGTCACCTGACAGCGTTTATGTCGCAACGATGAGTAATTCTACGTTTAGAGTTTGGCATGTCGAAAGTGAAGAAAGCGTTTATGAGCAAAGATACATTTCAACTTTGCCTAGCTATCCCTTAAAACCCAACAGCATCGTATGGTCACCTGATGGAACTCAATTAGCTGTTATTAGTCCAGATCGACCAGGTGCAGTGCAAGTTCTGGATACGAAAACATGGCAATTAAGCCAAGTGATAGAAACATCCCTAAACGAGATATACGCGCTGGCTTGGTCTACAAATGATCGTTTAGCGGTGGGCGGGAGTGGAACTGAAATTGAGTTGTGGGATACATTAGATTGGCAGCAAATCTCTCGTTTCCAAAGTGATGTAACGCTTGTTTTCAGCCTGACTTGGTCACCTAATGAAACTTTTCTCGCTGTTGGAGGCGACGGAAACTCGATTTATGTTTATGGCGCGGTAGATGGAATGCTGGCCTATGAATTACCCCAGCATGATTGGATCACTTCCGTAGAGTGGTCATCTAACCCAAATTTACTGGTTACGCTGGGTAGAGACGGAAGTGTGTATTTTTGGAATAGTGAGAGGAGACAACTTCTTTCGACTTTAAAACATTATTGGTCGCTTGGACAACCTGTCTGGTCGCCTGATGGAAACTTGCTGGCGGCTCTTTCCACTAAAGGCGATCAAACGAATGTTTTAGCCCAGGAAAGTGTTGTGCAAATTTGGGAGGTAGCTTCTAAAAAGCAAATTGCTATATTAACGCGGGATAGCAACAGCTCTGTTTATGATTCTCTTGCTTGGTCACCGGATGGAACAAAACTTGCGGCTGCATCTGGTGGTTCAGTACAAATATGGGATAAAGACGCTAATTGGAAGGTCACTCAGTTTGAGACAGGCGAAGACGTTATTCGAAATTTGGTCTGGTCATGGGATAGCACGCAGCTAGCGACCGTAGGCGATGATGGCAGATCAATCGCTCCACGAGTAGCCCCAATAGGGAACAAAGTTGTTTTGTGGGATCCTGAAACAGGCACCCTGATAGAACGATTAGCTGAGGTCAAAGCCCAAGCTATTCCAGTTTCAACGCCTGAAGGATGGTATGTAGCGCTCAGTAATGCAGATAGAGTATGGGTTTTGGAACCTGTTGGAAAAACCGAAATTTTTAGTCTTGAGAACGCATATCTGGTGGATTTTGTGGTTACATCCAACACACAACGTTTGGCGACACTGAGCTTAGACACCGATAAAACACTGCTTGGGGTGTGGGATATTCGTAGTAGTAAAGAATTACTACACCTAGAAGGCGATTATGTCACCTCAGGTGATTTGTCTGCTCGAGGAAATCTATTCACAGCCCACACAATTTTTAATACTCTGGAACTGTGGGATGTACAACTTTCGGAGCAACTTTTCACTGAAAAAAACCTGATTGATGAATCCGCATGGCCACCAGATGAGAACTGTCTTGCAGTTGCTACTGTCTCAGATGAAGACTTAGAGTCTATGATCGAAATTTGGAGTCTATCTGAAAAACAACCTATTGCTCAAGTCATTCATTCTACACCTTCTACGGGTCTATCCTGGTCCCCGAATGGATCAGATCTTGCGATTGCAAATGTAGATGGCACAATACAAGTTCTGGAGGTTGTTCCTGAGTAAACTCCAAATAAAGATTGAAGCTTTTAGCCTTCACCCTAAAAATACTAGGAGCACACAAAAATGCATTGTGTGCTCCCAAGTTTGCCACTGGTATAGTCCTCGCTACGCAGTAAAATGGCCGCTGAGTTTAGATATTGATCGCCAGTTCGTTCAGCACGACATCAATCGGGCTAAAAATGGTCGCCTGGGTGGAACCGGCAAACAGCAGGCCGACAGCCTTATTTTCCGCCCCATCGACAATCAATGAGCCTGAATCACCACCCTGGCTCATGGCCGTGGTGATGACCTGTCCCGTAAACCGCGCGGATTTTGTGCCATAAGCGATATTCACGGTGGCATTTAAGAGCGTGACGGTGCCTTGCGTCAAACCCGTTGTGCGGCCACTTTTGCGCACGGCCTGGCCCAGAGACGCGGTCTTGGTGCCACTGACCTGGCCGATTCCCAGAATTTCGCCCGTGAACATATTGGGGTCAATCGGTTTTGCCAGCGCAGCATCCACCAGATTATCCACAGCCTGCGTCGTGACGCCCGGCGTAGCGGTTTTAGGCTCTTGTTTCACCACGGTAGCGACCTGATTGCCAGACCCTAAAACTCCGCCGAGGGCATTAATCAGGTTGACCAGAATCAGTAAGCAGCCGCCATCGCCGGGAGGGGTGGGCGGGAGTGGCCCCGGCGTGACGGGATCAGGGTCGCCGGGGAAGCGGATCGTCACAAAACGCTGCAAACGTGCGACCACATCCGCTGGATTCTGGCCGCCATCGGCTGCACCCGGCTGTAAAATGGGATCGCCCACCTGAGAATCATTGCTGTTCGCCAGCACATGATTGTTCGACAAAATCAGCTTTTCGCCCGTGATGCGGTCGGTCACGATGGTGCCCAGTGTGCCGGCTGTAATTTTGTAGTGGCCGATACTCACACCGCTGGGGATGGTCGGGCGAAAACGCGACCGGGGATTATTGGCCTGGAAAGCCCGCAGATAACCCACTTCGTAGACATCGGTGCGCACCCCATCCACCTGCCTGGGGACGACATCAGCAGCGGAGAGTGCAGCCATCGGCAGTTTTTGTTCGACCAGTACCACAACCGAAACTTCGCCGCTTGCGGCAGTTTTATCGTCTTTAAAGCCTACTGCTACCCCGACAACATTCGACTTTTCCATTAACTCGTTCTGGATAGCCGCCTGTACCTGAAATGCGTCCTGCTCATTCGCCATGTCATGTCTCCTTGATTACCATCTTCTTGCTTATTGGGGTCTATGCCAGTTTTATGCGCTTTATCTACAATTCATCCATAATAACAATGGGATTCTGATCCCTTACAAACTATTGTAGCACGGGCTAGGATCCTGTGCTGGTCGCAGACAAGCTAACAGACTCATGAGTCTGTTGAAACTTCGTGTGCGTTAATGTATACACCTATGGTAAATTCGTAACACATATTATTGGCGGACAGGAGCAGGGTTTGTGACCAGGTTAATGCAATTTACACTCATGATGATTGCAGGCGCTTTCGTGCTGGCGGGGTGCAGCCCTGCTGGGCCAGTACGCAGTTTTACCGTTGGCAACGAAATCGCCTCGTATGATTTTTCTGAAGCAAATACCTTTGAGGAAGGCGCTTACAACGCGGCTTCGCTGAGTATCGCTGATGGCGTGTATCTCATCCGGCTGGAACAGGGCGATAACGAACTGTGGTGGGGACAGTGGGGCGATACGCTGGGGGACGTGGTGATTGATGCCGATGTCCAGCAGACCAGCGAACGCAACGAAAATGCCTTTGGAATCGGCTGCCGTATGGCCGGTGCTGTCGGCCAGATGGTCGAGCTTGACCCGACCTTAGCCGCGATTGCCAGTGGTGAATCCACACCAGAGGCGACTGTCGAAGCAACCAGTGAAGCCACAGAGGAAGCTACCGAAGAATCAACGGCTGAGGCAACCGAAGCAGTGATGGAAGAAGCGACTGAAGCCGCAACGGAAGTAGCTGAAGAAGCTACCGCTGAAGCAACAGAAGAATTTGAAGAAGGCGCGGTTTCCGAGGCACCGGAAGGTTCTGTGCTGGAGAATACGCCTGATGGAGATGGTTATCTGTTCCTGATTCAGGGGAATGGTCAGTTTGCCATCATGCGGGCGCGTGGCCGCGATGTCCAGCCACTGGTGGAATGGACCCAAAGCGACAAGATCACGCAGGGGCAGGAAGTCAACGAACTGCGTGCGGTATGCGTCGGCGATTATCTGGCCTTCTATGCCAACGGCGAATTTCTGGCGGATGCCACCGACGATACTTTCAGTGAGGGTCAGGTTGGCCTGATGGCCAGTGCCGCGACCCGCCTGGGTGTCAGCGTCGAATTTGATAATGTGGTGGTGAGTGCCGCGCTTCCCGGCGCCGACGCAGAATAACTCCAACTGTATATGACATGGGGGAGTGTCAAACTCCCCCATAACCAACCCTTATGGTATCAACAGGCAAATTGAATATACTGGTAAATATCGTTTTTAGCGTTAAGGAGGCACCATGTGGCCAGCGGATAAGGTAAGTGCTAATGGGATTCAACTGCATTACTATCGCACCGGCGGTGATAAACCGTCGGTCTTACTGGCGCATGGCTTCTCTGATAATGCGCTGTGCTGGACGCCGATTGCCCAGGCGCTGGAAGCGGATTACGATGTCATCCTGTATGATGCGCGCGGACATGGTCAATCCAGCGGGCCAGAAAGCGGTTTTGCCGATGAGCAGCAGGCCGATGATCTGGCGGGCTTAATCACCGCGCTGGGACTGGATAAGCCGGTGGTGATCGGACACTCTATGGGTGCGAGGACAGCAGCGATTGCTGCGGGAAGGCATCCGCAGCTTATCCGCGCTGTCATCCTTGAAGACCCGCCGTGGTTTGACAGTTGGTCTACTCAGGCCGATATTGATGCCTATCTCGAAGAACTGAAAAATAATCAACCTTCGCTGGAAGATAATCGGTTTAAGTCCTGGTTGACAGAGGTCGATACGATACCGGTCGAGGAGCTTGAAGCCCAATGCCGTGCGGATAACACCGACTGGCCGGAAGGCGAATTTGAGCCGTGGGCGGTGTCCAAGCATCAGTTCAACATGCAGATCTTTGATGTGATTGACCGTGATAAAAAATTGTCGCCGTTGTGGCCGCAAACGGCAGCGGCCATCACCTGTCCGGCCTTATTGATTACCGCAGAGGTCGAGCGCGGTGCGCTGGTTACGCCGGAACTGGCGGCGGAGTTTACTGAGAGGGTACCGACTGCACGATCTGTCCATATTGCGGATGCGGGGCATAGCATCCGACGCAATCAGTATGCTGCTTATGTCGCCATCGTGCGTGAATTTTTAAGCGAGATTTATGCCTCATGATGTACGAAATCCACCTCTACGTGCCCAAAACCGGCAAGATGACTCCATCGATGCTGGAATGGCTGTATCAGAATGGACAAAGTGAGGATCAGCCGGAAGTCTACTGGCCAGTGCGCAAAATCAAGCCGCGTGCGCTGGCACGGCTGATGCTGCGTCTTGACCGCGCCTTGATTCCCTATGCTGCCGCCGGGAATGACGTCGAGCTGCATTATCCCCATAACGACATGGGCATTGTGCTGTATATCCATGAACGCGGCGTGATTATCTTCTTTCCGTACATGGCCTATGGAACCTATTCGCGGATTATCCTGGGCATTACCTATACCTACATCCGCTATCTGTACGACGCAGCAGGTTTCTGGAGCTTTGACCCTCAGCTTAACGTGCTGTCCTTCGCCGATGATTACCAGTCGATTGAGGACACTGCGCTGTTGATGGACAGAATTATGCCCAAGATGCTACCGGAGCAGAACAGCTAGAGACGCGCCTGCAACACGCCGCGTTTGCCATTGACGCGCCACTGGCTGTCGATAGTATCCAATATCTCCGCCAGTCCGGTGGGCAGGCCGACAATCGTGTCGCTTTTCATCGAGCGCAGGGCGGTCACTGGCGCGGGAAAATAACTGACGACATCCGCAAACGGCGTGTCCGGCAGCCACAGCGCATCATCCACCAGACGGCGATAATTGGCATCCCCTTTGACAAACACCATGCGCGCATCCTGCAAAATCGTCGTGATGCGTGTCGGCATATCGCGCATCAGCAGTGTGCTGTTCCAGTAAAAATCAGGGATAAGGCGCAGACGCGCCTGTTCAGCGGCGGTGTGCAGCCGTTGACCGAGTTCGGCTAATGCTGGTTTTTCATGATCTTCCAGCCGCTGGATCAATTCCCAGGTATCGCTCACCGTCGCGTCACTGACAAAAGTCGGGTGCATTTTCAGATGCAGATAGACGCTGTCGGTCACATCGCGCAGCAGCGCATCCACCAGCACCAGATCCATCGCCAGTTCGGTGCCGGTATTGTCGATAATAAAATGGATCGCGCCATCTGTACGCAGCAGATGCGGCACAATCTGGTCGCGGTCATCGGCCAGCAGATCGTCATCTGTAGCATGGCTGCCATGCGCCATTGACGCGGCGAAACTCAGATCAATGCGGTTGCCCCACAGATCAAACGCCAATAGTTCGGATAAGCGCTCTTCCAGCGAACCTTCCGCACTCAGCGCGGTTTCGACCAGTTCCCACAGTTTCGGGCTGGCGAGTTCTTCCTGCTTTTTGGCCGTAAACGGATCACGTCCGGTTTCCCACCAGCGCACCGCCTCGATCAGCAAGCGGTAAAAATATACCTCGGCATAGAACCATTCAGTATTGAGCCAGGTGTCACCCGCATGGGTCTGATACGCCGCCAGCCAGCTATCATAATCCGGCGCGGGCAGTTGCAGCGCCGGGATCGGCGCGTTATTTTCCATACCGTCGCGCAGTTCATCCAGCGCATGATGAATGATGGGCGAAAAGCCGGGGTTAAATTTCTGCGTGTCGCGGATAATATCCGGCACACGGACGCGCATGGTGTTGTGGGCAAAGGCATTGCTGGTGTCAGTGCGAATCATGGGTGGTCGGGCGATCATGTGGAGCCTTTCGGGTGCATCAGGGTCAGGTGAGTAAACGCGATTTTCAGCGTGAATCCGGCAACGCCATGACCTGTTCATACACGGCGAGCGTTTCCTTGGCGGTTTTGCGCCAGTTGTAGCGTGTGACCTGCGCCAGCCCGTTATTGATCTGGGTCTGGCGCAGCGGTTCCTGGTTCAGCAGGGCAATGATCGCCCCGGCCATTTCCCGCGCACTGCCGGGACTGACCAGAAAGGCCGCATCGCCGACAATCTCTGGGATGGACGAAACTTCATTGGCGACAACCGGTGTGCCACAGGCCATCGCTTCGATAATCGGCAGGCCGAAGCCCTCGTAGCGTGTGGGGAAAACAAATACTTTCGCCAGCCGCATCACTGAGGGTTTATCGGCCTCATCGACAAAGCCAATCCACTGAATGTCCTCGGCAATATCCAGATCAGCTGCGTACTGGCGCATATCGGGGAACATCGGGCTGCCCCATTGCGGCTCTTTGCCGGCGATGACCAGCGGCACGCCTTCCTGTTTCAGATAAGAATAGGCCAGCAGCAGTTGATTGACCTGTTTGCGCACGTCAAAGCCACCCAGATACAGTACAAATTCATCCGGCAGATTATATTTTTGCCGTACTGCTTCGTCGCGTTCCCGTCCCATGCGTGGATGAAACGCCTCATCCGGCGCCAGATAGATCGGCGTGATCATCTCTTCGGGGATGTCCAGATATTCGATAATATCCAGCTTGGAGGCATGGCTGAGGGTGATAATATGTGCTGATCCGCGCACGGTAGCGCTGACCAGTGAGGTATATAAGCGTCCGGCAAAGCCGCGCGAATACTCTGGGAGCACCAGCGGGATGACATCTAAAACGGAAGTCACCAGCCGCGCCGGAGAGCTTAATGGCGAACCCCAGTACGGTACATGCGCGATATCCGCGCCGACCTGTGCCACCATGCGCGGATAGGTCCGTTGCTCAAACAGCACTTTGCCCAGGTTCCCCCCCATGCCGGTTGTGTGGACGACATTCACGCCGTCCGGGACACCCTGAGGTGTGGTCACATGCGGCGGCAAAATCAGGCTGAGTTCGAGTTCAGGGGCGGCGCGGCGCAGATGAGTCAGCAGGCGTTCAGTATATTGGCCGCTGCCAGTGGTCGGCTGATCCCAGAACCAGCCGTTAAAAGCGATGTGCATGGGAGATGAACCTTTCAGGGTGCCTGTGGGTGCGCATTACCACCGGGGCGAATACGAGCACAGCTACTTACATTCCTGGCATAACCCGTAAAATTCTAACAGGTGGCCGGTCAGGTGTACATTCAATTTGTTTTCCAGCTCCGCTTCCAGCCGTTCCAGATGGCATTCATCAAATTCGATCACCCGATTACAGTTGGTACAGATGATGTGATGATGGTGACCGTTGGGCAGCATCACATAGGTCGGCGTGACGCTGCTGTCGATAAAGGTGGGGCGGATAATGGACAGCCGTGTAAATAACTCCAGCGTGCGGAAAATACTCGCTCGTCCGATGCTGGGGTCCATACGCATGACCTCATCCAGAATTTGCGTAGAGGTTAAATGCCCATCATATGTTTCCAGCACCTGGAGGATCGTCAACCGGGCGTTAGTCAGTTTATAACCCGCGTTACGCAGGCGCAGCGCACGGGGACTCAGTTCTTCAGACATGGATCAATCCTTGACAACCATTTCTAATTGAGATAACGTATCATTTACTAATGAGATCCAGTATCAATACAATGGAGACACCTGTGAAACGCTATCTCTTACTCATTCTACTCGTTTTTGTGGTCATTACGCCTGTTCAGGCACAAACCCCGCCCTTACAAGTGCTGACTACCACCACTATTATCGCAGATATCGCCAAGAATGTCGGCGGCGAACTGGTTGAGGTGACTTCGCTGGTACCAGCGGATGCCGATATTCATGCGTTCCAGCCGGTGCCGCAGGATGTCGCCCGCGTTGCCGATGCCGATCTGGTGCTGATTAACGGCGCTGGTCTGGAAGGTTTTCTGAGCGGGTTGATCGAAAACGCGGCAGAGGTACAGGTCGTTACGATTTCGGACGGCATTGAAGTGCTGCCATTTGGTGAGGAACATGATCACGAAGCCGAAGAAGATCATGCCGATGATGAGCATCTTGGTGTACTGGGAGTTGACGCAGAATGCGAAGGCGAGGAACACGAAGAAGCTGAAGAGCATGAGGGCGAAGAGCATGACCATGGCGCCTGTGACCCGCATTTCTGGACGGACCCGAATAATGTCATGATCTGGGCGGGAAATATCGCGGAAGCGTTCGCTACGGCTGACTCGGCCAATGCCGAGATCTATCGTGCTAATGCAGAAGCTTATCAGTCCGAACTGGCCGCGCTGGATGCTGAATTGAAAACACTGGTGGATACGCTGCCCGAAAACCAGCGGATTATCGTCACCAATCATGAATTTCTCGCCTATTTCGCGCATCATTACGGCTTTGAGGTTGTCGGCACGGTGATCCCAAGCGTGACTACACTGGCGGAGCCTTCGCCGCAGGATGTGGCCGCGCTGATCGAAACGGTTCGCGCAGAAGGTGTGCAGGCGATTTTTGCAGAAGTGTCCGACCCCGGCCGGCTGGCGCAGATTGTCGCGGCGGATGCTGGAGATATTGCGGTGGTTTCGCTCTACAGCGATTCACTCAGCAGCACGGACGGCCCCGCCGCGACTTATCTGGATTATCTCCGTTACAATACCGAGGCGATTATCACCGCGCTGAGTTAAATACCCCGATCAAACGAAAGGCGGCGACTCCACACTACATCTGAGGTAAAGTCGCCGTTATACTAAATGAATTCTACATCAAATAGCCAATCATCCCCTGATAACCGCCCCGGTAAACATCTGAAAGCAGAGAGGTTTTTATGTCCGCTATCCATCTACCCACCCGTGAAGATGCTCATCAGGCGACTCCTGCCGCAGCGACGGTTTTAGCGGTGCGTGACCTGACCGTGATTTATCAGGATGAACCGGCGATTGAGCATATCAGCCTGGATGTCCATGCCGGGGAACGCATCGCGGTGATCGGCCCTAATGGCGCGGGAAAATCCACGCTGATTAAGGCGATTATGGGGCTGGTGCAACCGCGCAGCGGCTCGATTGAACTGGTGCGCGGTGGTCGTGAGCGCTTGGGATATGTGCCGCAGTATGAAGCGGTCAACTGGGATTTTCCGGTGACGGTGCAGGATGTCGTGATGATGGGCTGCATCCGGCAGATTGGCTGGTTGCGCTGGCCGGGGAAACAGCAGCGGCAGATTGTGCAATCCGCGCTGGAACGGGTTGATCTGGCGGATTTTGCGACACGTCAGGTTGGTCAGCTCAGTGGCGGACAGCGTCGGCGCGTTTTTATCGCCCGCGCCTTAGCGCAACAGGCCGATATGCTCATTCTCGATGAGCCGTTCAGCGGCGTGGATGCCAGCGCCCAGCACAGCATGATGGACGTACTGGAATCGTTGCAGGCCGAGGGCATGACGATTATCCTTAGCACGCATGATCTCAATCTGGCGTTTCACCGTTTCGACAAAGTGCTGGCCATCAAACGCGAACTGATCGCTTACGGCCCGCCGGATGTGACCTATACGCCAGAAGTGCTGGCGCAGCTTTACGGCGGCAAACTGGCCGTGCTGGAAGATGGCCGCCAGGTGACGGTATTTATCGACGATCACGAATGCTGTTAGCTGGCTGCGTAGGGTAAACAGCACGAAGACGTATGTGCCAGATGGACGCATCACCTCTATAATAACAAGGCAGATGACAACCACGGGGGTGCAGGATGCGCTTGCGACGCAGCAGCCGGATTCAACCACATCAGGCCATCAAAAAGCTGGGGCTTATAATCGCCTCACTGACGATTGCCGGGTTGCTCTCCGCCTGTAATCTGGGTGTGCCGCAGGTCACGCCGACTGTCGCGCCCACGTTTACCCCCAGCGTCACGCCGAATATCCCAACCACGCCCACAGCCACAATCACCGATACACCCGACCCGACATTAATCGCGCAATTGCTGGCAAGTGATACGCCGACCAACACCGCAACTCCTACCATCACACCGAGTGCCACCCCCACCGCCAGCGCAACTCATACACCCACGGCGACGGTCACACAAACGCCCACTGTGACTCCGACCGGAACGAATACGACTGAACCCAGCGCGACTCCCAGCGATACGCCGACATCCACGGCGACTGCGACCGCCACTCAAACACCGACGGCCACCAGCACACTCACACTGACGCCGAGCGCCACAGCGACCGCCAGCAATACGCCGCTGCCGACCGCGACCAACACGTTACCGCCTTCACCGACACCGCTGCCCACCATCGGGCCGAGTGACACCCCGACTCCCACTCCAACCAATACCCAACCACCGACTTTAACGCCGCTGCCCACGTTGAGTGACACCCCTGTGCCGACGATCCCGCCGACGTTTACCACGGCACCCACCAGCACCGCGACCCGCACCCTGTCACCGGATGAAATCGCGCTTTTGTTAGGCACACCCTTAGCCACCGATACGCCCGATCTGCCGCCACTGCCCCCTACACAGGACGTCACGCCGACGTTTGTCACTGCCGCGCCGGATACGCCGGTTTTCAATACGCCGGAAAACTTTACGACCACGCCGTTTTTCGTGCCGACTGCCACCCCATTGCTTGAGGCTACCCCGCCGACTCTGCCGACCAGCCTGCCGGGAATCGAGCCGGTAAACCCGCAGATTCGCGCCTTTGCCCTCAGCACGGAAGGCGGCATCGTGGGGGGCGGTTTTGGCCTGCTGAATGACAGCGTGTTGTTCGAGCGTAACCCGGTCAATAGCGCACAGTACGCCGTGACCGATCAATCAGGCCTGCTGTACTTTACAGGCGTGAACGGTCAAAACGCCTCGCGGGTGGATGTGTCACCCTTCTCGGAATTTCTCCCGTTTAGCCCGGAAGAGAATAACGCTTATGTAGCGGATATTTCATGGTCACCGGATGGCAGTTATCTGGCGTTTTTAGTCAATGCGGATTCGTCGTCTGAGGTGGCAAATGATGGCGTCTGGTTCTTCCAGCCCGGTTCATTCCCGCCGATCCAGCTTTTGGTGGATTGTCCCAAGCAAGATCATCCCGGCTGCCAGATCGTCCAGAATCCGCAGGGGCCGGACTTGTGGCAAAGTCTTGCACTGGAATGGTCACCGCAGAGTAATGCGCTGCTGGTGCAGACCTATCTGCCTTCTGAAAATCGCCTCGGTCTGACGGTGGTCGAAACGTCGTTTAACCCGGCGGTTCGTGACGTGCGTCCGCCTGTGGTGCGTTATGATTATGGCAGCTGGAGCAATGATGGTCAGCGCATTCTGGTCAGCGGCACCGCGCCGGATGGCAACATTTATATCGGCTGGATGAACCCCGATACCAGTTTTAGTGAACTGGTGTTTGCCGCGCGGGATGCGGGTTTATGGGTGCAGAATGCAGTCGAGCGCCCGGATGGTTCGATTATCACGCTGGGAGCGCCTTTAAGCGAAGGCGGACGCGATGCCGCCCAGCGCATTTATGACAGCAACGGACAGCCGCTGACCACCACTATCGGCAGCGCCCGACCAGACCGGGTCGAGTGGAGCCCTGACCGCAGCGCGGTGCTGGTGGTCGCAGGCGGTCGTCAATATGTCGCGCGCATCAATGGCGAAGTGACCGACATCACCGATAACGTCCGTGGTGCGCAGGCCCTCAACTGGGTGAGCGGCAGCCTGCCGGTAGTGGATAGCGCCAACAGTCCACCCCCGCCGCCGGACACGAATCAGAGTGGCGGTGTCGCGCCGATTGGAGTGCGCGAAGATCCCCCTGCCGATAGCGGTTCAAATCGCCTTTATCCGCCGGGGACGCAGTTACGCGTTCTGGCAGAAAATGGCCTGTTTATGCGGTCAGAGCCCAATACGAATGGATCAGTGGTCGCCAGTGTCGGCCAGGGGGATACCCTCACCATTCAGGATAACGACCCCGTAACCACCGGCACGATCATCTGGTGGCGGGCACAATCCACGCTGGATGGTTCAGTCGGCTGGCTGGCCGGGGAGATTGACGGCGTGGCGACAATTGGGTCGTAAAGAAATTGTTAAATGGGAGTCGTGTCTTATAGACATTCATATTTTTATGCGGTAAGGTTAGAGTATGTGTAGCGTATGGAGATATTCCTCCTCATGACTCAAAAGCGTGACAAAAAGACAGAAGCCGAATCCCAGACCGGCGCCATCCCTCGTATGGATTTCAAAGCGCTGCGGCGGCGTGAACCTGCGAAGCCACCGACTCTGCCTGAATTTGAGGATACGCAGGGTGGCATTACGGGTATCATCCATGTCCGCCCGGAAGGCGAAGACAGCGCCAAAGACGAAGATGACACACCGACGAAAAGTGCTTTAACCAGCTAATTTATCAAAACTGGAATGATGATGCCGCGTGGGAAACTTTCCACGCGGCTTTTGCTTGCCTTATAGTGGCACAGACCTACCAGTGCCAGACCTGATCCCAGGCGGTCAGCCAGTTGTCGGCTTTGCTTTCCACCTTGAGCGTGTCGACAATCTCCACGCCGTAGCGCCCCTTGAAATCAGCGACTTTATCCACCGTGTCGACCTCAATGGTCAGCGTGACCGGGCTGGCAGGGACGTATGGCTTCACCAGATGCAGATTTTCCAGCGCGTGTTTTGCGCCTTCCTCAATCATCTGCCGCGCGCGGACAGGCGCAATCTGTCGGGCGGAATAGCGCGACAAGCCCTGCTTGACCGCCACGCCGGTAAAGCCATCGCCCAGGATTTCGCGGCATTCGCGGATCACGGCGGTGTCCCCGGTGACCAGTGCAATCGGCACACCATAGTGACCACACAAGGCGGCATTAATGCCACTTTCGCCAACCAACGCATCATTGAACCACAGGTTGCGCCATTTCACAGTGGAGATAGTATGGCACAGCACGCCATCGGGTGTGTTGTTACGGGCGTGCATCCCCACCAGCAGACAGGCATCACAGCCAGTTTCCAGCATTTCGGTATAGCGTGACCAGGGATGATGCGCCACCCACTCGCAGTCCGGGTCGAGCAGTTCCGGCACAAATGAGTTGAAGGTCCAGCCACCGCCTGCGCCATGACAATCGACCACGACGATTTCCGTCGCACCAGCCGCTTTTGCCCCGCGGACAGCCGCATTAATCTCCTCGGTATACAGGCGGCGACCCTCTTCATACAGCTTCTCACCACCTGTCACCTGCTCCCAGACGATAATCCCGCTGACACCTTCCATATCACACATGATTAACACACGCATTGATTGGTTCCCTTTTCAAATGGATACACTGCTGCGGATTATAACGAAAAAGGCCGAAGACAAATCTGCTTCGGGCTTAAGTGGACTGTGGCGGATTGCATGGTGATTCTCGATCCCGCATTTTGCAGGCGCATGCGTTATACTTTCCGGCATGGGGGTGGCTGTGTCCCGGTGGATGCCCCGGTCTTCAAAACCGGTGGCGGGTAGCGCTGAGCTGGCCGCGGTGGGTTCGACACCCATCCACTCCCGCTGTATGTGACCCATACTTCCTCGACCCACGGCCCATATCCCCACACGCTGGGCAATGAACCCTGAAAAATTTGCGATTTGCAGCGAAGAGCATTGGGAATTAATTCTAAGTTACCGATACCTGCACTCTACGCATCATGAATGTTCATTATCTGAATACAGACACAATCGGCTGTGTTTGGTAACGATTCGTTATACACCCTCGCGTAAATTCCATTATCGGTAAAGATGTTTGTGTAAAGAATGAAGAACAGGCGGTTATGGCAGAGATAAAGCTGAATCCGCAAAGCCTGCCTGACCCATTGATGCGTAAAGTGCGCAATTTTCGGAGCTGCTGCTCAACGCTGAATTATCCGTGTTTGCGGTACTTTAGTACCGGTAAGCCCTACAAAAAAACCTGTTTCGTCACTTTGAAGATGATTAAGCGATTTATGATATGACAATGCAATCATAATCTTTTGAAGGAGCATTTTATGTTCTCTAAGTTTCAGATCACGCTTATAACACTAATCAGTCTCATTGCGATGGTATGCGCACCACTTGTGGGGGCTACGTTTCCCAATCAGGAAGAAGATGATAGCGCCGATGACACACCTGCGATTGTCATTGAAGGCCCGGTGCAGTCCATAAACGTCAATGTGATTGTGATTGCCGACATCAATATCACCCTGGACATCAGCGACCCAATCCTGACCACCATCCAGGTTGGGGATGTGGTGCAGGTCGAAGGCGATGTCGATGTTACGGCTGAGGTACTGGTCGTTACGGCGATCAGCATCGAGATAACCAACACCAACATCATCACTCCGGTGATCACACTCACCGGCCCGGTGCAGGCGATCAATGTGAACATCGTGACGGTCTTCAATATCGATATTCAATTCAACCCGAATGATCTGATTCTGGCCGAGATCAATGTCGGCGATGTGATCTCTGTGGGTGGCAACATCATAAGCGCGGGCGGTGTGGTGGTGATCATTCCGGTTCAGGTGGTGATCGTCATTAACATTGATGTCCCCGAACCTGAAATGACACCGGAAGCCACGCCGGATGTCGAATCCACCCCCGAAGCTGGCGCAACCCCGGAAGCGGGTGACACCCCGGTTACGATTGTAATCGAAGGCCCGGTGCAATCGATTAACATCAATATCATCACCATTTTTGATATTGATATTGAAGTCGATCCATCTGACCCTATCCTGACTGAAATTGAGATTGGCGACAATATCCGTATCGAGGGTAACCCGACCACCCGCGGCGGCACCATCATCATCGTCGCTGTGAACATCACCATTATCAACGTGATCATCATTAATAATCCTGGTGGCGGTTCTGGCAATCCGGGTTTGCCTGATGGTTGTAAGGTGACCAAGAAGGGCAAGATCAAATGTACGAAGAAGAAAAGCAAAAAAACTTAAATTAGTCAGGTTATCACCAGACAGGCGTGTTGCTCAACACGCCTGTTTCTTCAAAGCTGCTGCGATAAGGGATACTGAACGTGCGAATCGACTACCGCATCTCACCACGCAAAATCGGTTTTATTCTGGGTGTGATCGCGCTGATACTGGCGCTGCAAAGCCTCGTTAGCGAATACGCCATCGAAAACATTCTGAACAGCGATTACAGCAACCCGGTGGTGCTGGTGATTGACCTGTTCAGCGTGAATACGGAAGAAACGATTCCGACCTGGTATTCCACAATTCTGCTGTTCATGGCAGCTTGTGGGCTGGCGGTGATTGCGACCGGAAAACGTGCTGAGCAGGATGTTTATGCACGGCACTGGATAGGGCTGGCTGTCATTTTTGTGTACCTGTCTATTGATGAAGGTGCAGCGATCCATGATATTCTGGCGGAGCCTTTGCAAAAAGCCTTCAGCACCACGGGCTTTCTGGCATTTGGCTGGCAGATCGTCGCTGCCCCGCTGTTGATCATTTTCGCGCTTGTTTATCTGCGCTTTCTGCTGCAATTGCCGCCACGGACACGCAATCTGTTTATTCTGGCGGGTGGCCTGTATGTCGGGGGCGCACTCATCATTGAGGGCATCAGCGCCAATCAATGGTCGCTGGATGGCGGTGTGAGCTTTGGTTATCTGACGATTGCAACGGTCGAAGAATTGTTTGAAATGTGGGGCGTGGTCATCTTCATTTATGCGCTGCTGGATTATCTGGTCAATCTGGGGGCAATGATTACGCTGCAATCTCTCACAGAGGCAGCGCAGGAACCCATGCAAAGTACAGCGCTCTCTGGGTTACGTTCGGCGCTGGTGCCGATTTTGCTGGTCTGCGGCGGACTGGCCGTAATGAATGTCGTCCTGTTATCGTGGGCGCGTGCCTATCCATCTGATCTGTTGTTGGTCGAAGAAGATTTCCTGTCATCCACCGACATCTTTGTTAACGAACTGGCCGGACAGGATGTTCTGGTGACGCGGTTGCCGGGGGCTTTCAGCCTGAACAGCAGCAGTTCGCTGCAACTTGCCGCCAGCTATACCGATCTGTATGCAGCGCTATTTGTGGTCAGCCTGCCAGCCGATGATACCACGATCATGATTGCAGGTGACAGCGTTCCGTTTGACCAGAATGGGCTGATGGAGATGTTGCAGACCAGTGGTCTGTCTCAGTTTGTGATTTTCGATGCCGCAGCGATTGAGCCATTTGTCAGCAAGCCCTAGCGCCCCTGGTCACACTTTCACCGGAAATTTGAGTTTCTCGGCGATACTGCGCCATGCTGCAAGTTCACTCTCCGCACGCGGATAGGGCTGGAAGCCAAAACTCAGATATAAGTTGATCGCGGGGATGCGCGCGCTGCCGGTTTCTAACCAGGCGTCCCTGTAACCCTGTTGCATTAACACCTGCAAAGCTGAACTTAACATCGGTTTCGCCAGACCCGCTCCCTGTGCTTCCGGGATTATCGCCACCCAATGCACCTGACCGATATCGCGACCCATCAACTGCGCATCGTCCCAGGCTGTGATCGTCCCGATATCCTTGCCGGATGGGTCGACCAGAAACATGACGCGCTGCGGTAATTTGCTTTGATCAGACAGGGCTTCGGCAAATGTCTCGGCTGTGGGAACGAGAAACTGATCGGCGGCCTGTTGAATCCGTACCCAGGTTTCGACATCCCCCTCCTCATAGAAGCGCATTGTATAGCCTGCGGGCAGGTCATAAGTGGGTGCTTTACTGAGTTGCGGATGCAGCATCCAGACACTGACGTTTTCAAGTTCGGCATTCGTCATTTTTATCAGCCCAATTCACTTGTCTGCAGAGTTGGCTTATTGTACCGTACCGTCGAGTGTGACTGGCTATTTATTGCCAAGACAGTACAAGTGTTCTACAATTGAACTTCAAATTTAAAAAGGAGATTCATATGGCACTTAGTCAACCGGACGGCTATCTTGCGCTACCCCCCGGCGGCAAAGGCAATGGGGTATTGGTTCTTCACCCGTGGTGGGGATTGAACGCCACCATCAGGGCGTTCTGTGATCGACTGGCTGAAGCGGGTTTCGTCACGTTCGCGCCAGACTTATATCACGGTAAAGTTACGGACCAGATTGATGAGGCTGAAACGCTTGTCGGTGCGCTGGATAAACGATTTGAAGAAGCCAGAGCCGACGTTGCAGCCGCACTGGCATTCCTCAAGCAAGAGGCTCAATGGAGCGATGCCGGGGTTGCGGTCATTGGCTTTTCGATGGGGGGTTATTATGCGCTGGATCTGGCGGTGAAAGCTGCCGACACCATCCGGTCGGTGGTTCTGTTTTACGCTTCGGGGCCAGCGGATTTAATCAGCCCGAACGCGGAGTATCTCGGTCATTTCGCGGAGAATGATGACTATGAGCCGCAGGAGTATATTGATGGGCTGGAAGAGGCGCTGAAGGCGGCTGCTCGTCCGGTGACTTTCTATACGTATCCTGACACTGGACACTGGTTCTTTGAGCCGGATCGCACAGACGTCTATGATGTCACATCGTCGGCTCTGGCCTGGGAGCGCACCCTGGCTTTCCTGCGACGTTCCATCGACTCGTGAGTTACTCTCAACAATCGCATCAAGGATTTACCGTCCCTGGTCAAACGGGGATTTTTCATTTTGGGATAAAGTGGCACGCTGGACTAAGCCAAGGTCAGCGACGCGAAAGATGATGCCTAATGATCGCATCCAGAATCTCATAATGATTTCTGGACTGGAGCTCATTAAAGGCCTCAAACACTAATCCGGCAACAGGCCCGAATAGCTCGGTGTTGGCCAACTGCACTTTAATCGCACCGACAAACCGAGGATCGGGGTGGTAAATGGATACTACTGCGGCTAAACCAACGGCAATGTCATCCCAGATAAAACTTTTATCGCTGCTGGATTTGGTCGGATGAGATTCCATGTATTCGTTTAGACAGCTTAGTAATGCCGCCTTCAATGCAGTCAGATGGGTTCCGCCCTGTGATGTTTCAACATTATTCACATAACCTCGAATATAACTGTCCTCACCATCCGAGAACTGAAACGCAATCTGGATCACAACTTTCAAATCAGGCTTGTCTGTTTGGGGAATGCTCACAGTTTGATCGATATAAACTGGCTCATGAAAGCAGTGATTGTCTGCATTAAGCTGCGTAACAAGTGATTTCAATCCCTCTGGATAGTGAAAGCTTGTTACGTGGACAGGGTCAACACGGACATCGCGAACCTCGACACTCAAATTCGGTATCAAAAATGCGACTTCTTTGGCGCGTTTTTCTACATGTGCCACATCAAACTGGTTTTCATCAAAAATAGAATAATCCGGATGAAAAACAAATGTTGTGCCCGCTTGAGGAGTGTGCTGTTCAGGCATCTGTATAAGGGGTGAAGTGGGCTTGCCATAAGCGTAGGATTGTCGCCACATAACGCCATCACGGTAATTTTCTACGATGAATTGGTCACACAGAATGTTTACAACCGCAAGCCCAAACCCTTGTAGCCCACCTTTATTGTAATAAGGATCTGTTTCTAAATAGCTCTTTGAAGCTGCGGTATCCTGCAATAAGACTTCTGTTTCAGTAAATGGCGTGTCCTTATACTGTGCTGTTGGCAAACCCACGCCGTTATCCCGCAGAAGAACCTCATTCTCATGTCGTAATTCAATCTCGATATAATCACAACGGCCTAAGAAAGCTTCTTCCGCCATATGATCCAACACTTCATAAATTAAGTGATGGAGTGCGTGCGTGCCGGTACCACCAACATACATGCCGGGACGCATCCGAACATGTTCGCGGGGGTCTAAACGAAAAGATGATGACTGGAAATTTTCGTAAAAATCCAATGTCGGCCTCCAAAATAAAGAAACAAAAACCAGCGAAAAGGCTGGTTTTTGTGCGGACAATGCCCAATGTGGTACCCCCGATAGGACTTGAACCTATGCTTACAGGGTTTAGGAAACCCCAGCTCTATCCCCTGAGCTACGGGGGCATATCACTCAATTTTACCAAGATATCCGGTTTTCCTCAACGTTACGATTAGCGGCTGAGCAGACCCTTAGAAACTGTCCTGCTGCTTTTCGCGCAGGATGACGCGCAAACGCTGTTCCAGTTCACTCAGCATGATGGCGGTCGCGCCCCAGACCTTGTGACCCTCAAGCCAGTAATAGGGGATTTTGACCGGCATGCCGCGAAAATCGCGGTATTCATCCAGCTTAACCTGTTCATCCAGCAGCGTTTGCAGACTGACGCTGAAGACTTCGGCGACCTCAGCAGGGTTGGGATAAATCTGTGGTGAATAGGTCATTACGCCCACCGTGGGATAAACCCGAAAATCACTTGGGGGAATATAAATCGGCGTGAGCTGACCTAAAATCTGAATATGATCGTCACAGACGCCCAGTTCCTCGCAGGTTTCGCGCAGGGCAGTAGCCATAAATGAGCGATCTTCCGGGTCACGGCGGCCACCGGGAAAGCTGACCTGTCCGCTGTGACCGCGCAGCGTATCCGCACGGCGCGTCAGGATCAACTGCCAATCGTCCGCGTCCGGATACAGCAAAACCAGTACCCCCGCCTGACGCGTTTTGGCACCGGGCTTTTGCATCAGATCACGTGATCCGGGGGCCATCAGACGATGCGCGGCATCCGGGTCAAAATCGGTGAGCAGCAGCGCCGCCTGTATATCATCCCGGCTAAGCATGGGGCTGATTCGTATCCTGCCAGGCGTGAATAGTGTAATCCTTGCGGATATAGAGCTTGCCAGTGGTAATCTCAGGCTGGGGTTGATCGGTGGGGATTAAGCGCAGGCGCAGCGCAGCGCTGCCGGGACGCCCCACCGCATCCCAGTCTGCCAGTAATCCCTGAACCGCCATAAAACTATCCGGTGAGCCAAAAGTGCGCACTTCACCGTGACCGTTATAGGGCACAAAACACGCGCTCCCCATGGTAATTAAAGCGAAGCCGTGACCTTCAATGCCATACGCCTGTTCGTTGGCGCTCAGGTTGTAGATAGCAAAGATAAAATTATCGGGTAAATTCAAAATCAGATAGGGGACAAAACCTGACCAGTATTCACCGGAGTTCAGCCGAATATCCAGCAGATTATCCTCGGCATCTTCCGAGAGCATCGAATGCAGCGCGGCGCTGTCCAGCCCATGAATCGCATTAGAGGTCAGAATCAGTGACGAACTGACGACGCGCTGTGTCACGACCGGCCCGGCTTCCGTACCACGCAGCCGGATAAAGCCGCAGGGCAGATTATCCTCACTCAGCAGCGTGTCATCCGCTTGCAGGCTGAATACTCCGCTGACCTGGATGGAATCCAGCCAGAGAGGGGCGACGATCAAGCCGCGTGGCTTAAGCTGTCTGACCCACGCCGCGGGGATATCCCACACTCCCACCGTTGCGATGATGCGATCATAAGAGGCGCGTGGTGCATAGCCTAGCGCACCATCCGCAGCGACCACCCGCACAATGCTGCCATAGCCGGCATGCTGCAAATTATTCTTTGCCAGACTCACCATTTCGTTATCAATATCCAGCGACGTGACGTTGCCTTCATCACCGACAATGTGCTGAAGCAGCGCCGCGTTATAGCCCGTTCCCGCGCCGATTTCCAGCACATTCTGGCCCAGCTGGAGTTGCAGTTGATTCAGCATCAGTGCCATCATTGTGGGCTGGCTGGACGAACTTAACACCGTACCATCGGAGTCACGTTTGACCGCGACGACATCATCCGCATAAACCTGTTGCAGCGGGGTGTCTTCCGGTAAAAACCGATGACGCGGCACAGTCAGAAAAGCTGCTTCAACCAACGGGTTTTGCAGCAGATCTTTTTCTTTCAGTTTATCCACCAATGCCTGGCGATGCGGCTGTGTCGGATCTCTAAATGTCATACCATGCCCGGCGCTTACGCAGCGAGACGCCCGCTTCGGCGTCACTGCGACGGGTGGTTTTCACGCGCCCGCGTGAGTCGATGTGTACCTGACCGGCGCGCTGTAACCGTGCGAATTCTTCCGGTGTGATGACCGGTGCCGGCTCACCACCCAGACGCTCCAGACGTTCATCCATCTCGTTACGGCCAGGACGGATATTTTCCGCCATTTCATCCTCACTGCGGACATCATTCGGCGGCGTGGGTGGCGTGTTGCCATTGCTATCCCCACTCAGATCCGGGATCTCTTCATTGTCCACCGGGATATTATTTTGTTCATCCATTACCCATTACTCCTCGTCTTTATCCTGGAAGACGATTCCCATAGTATCCATCAAATCGTCCAGTGACAGCGGATCGTCACCGGCTTCGCTGGTCAGTTGAGAACGGTTGCGCAGCTTATCACCACACACCAGACACTGGGGATCACGCTCGATTGTCACCCAGACAGCGGTCTGCGGTTGGCTGACCTGTCCACTGACAATTTCCAGGGCATTATTTGCCAGTATAACGGTATTTCCTGGCATTGGTTCGTAAACATCAGTACCTTTTAACAATTCGTTCAGAATGAGCTGGGCCTGGACGGTCGCCACGCGGGTGACATGCAGCCACAATCCCGGCTCTGCTTCTAACGTGCCTTCGGGTCCGATCATGCCATAATCCAGCGCCTGATCTTCACCACTGCTCATGACCTGCGCCAGTTCATCACGCAGTTCCGCCGCCCAACAGGCATAGCACGGGCCATCATACGGATAAATCACCACCGCATCGCCGCCCTCACCGCGTTCATAGACCCCGGCGTAAACCGCCGGCAGATTGCGATCCAGCGCGGCCTGATTCAGCACATATTTGGGGCCTTCACCGTCGACGGCGGATACCAGAATATCAATGCCATCCAGCGCATCCATATTGGCTTCAATGCGGCCTTTGCGGACTTCGACCTGGGCTTGCGGGTTACGGTGCTGGATTAAATCGGCCACGGCATCGACTTTGTACTGGCCGATATAACGCCGATCAGCCACATGACGGACGACATTGCCTTCTTCCAGAAGGTCATCATCCACCAGTATAAAATGGCCGATACCACTCATCGCCAGACTGAGCGCGACTAATCCGCCGCCGGAGCCAAGCCCCACCACAGCGACTTTTTTCGTCGCCAGCAGCGCCAGATTATCCGAACCCAAAAGTTGTTCTACACGCTGCCAGCTCATGCTTCATCCTCGCTTGATACCGGCTCCTCAGTCGGTGAAAGTTCTGTTTCGGTCGTGCCCGGTGTTTCTGTGATAGCCTCTGCTGGTTCTTCAGATGTGACCATCACCACCGGCTTAATCCCCAGCGCGGTTTCCAGCGCCAGGACATAATCAATCAGGTATTTATCGGCTGACCATTCCCAGCCATCGGGGTCATCTACTGGTGCAGACTGCGCCCACAGGTCGGCAAAAACGTCGTACATATCCTCATCACTGTCAATGCTGGTAAACGGCGCGACCCGCGCCGATGGTGGCGCATCAGGATAATTCCACGGCGTGCAGAGAATTAACACGCGATCTGACCCCACTCTGCCCACCATAAAGCAGATTTCCAGCGGTGGTTTTTCATCCACGTCCCACAGGACAACCGTGGTGAAAAGCTGCTCGTCCTGTAAGCGGTTGTTTTCTTCACTGCTGCGCTGCTGTTTGACCAGATGCCAGGGATAGTCCGGCAGCACCGGTAACTGATCATCCGGATAAACTGCCGGGATAATCGGCTGAAACAGCCGCACATCGCGATGGATGTACCAGAAATCGACCCGCATGTGACTGCCATTAGCATAGGGCACGGTCAGAAAGTTCGCGCTTGTCGGCGTATTAACAGTCAGTGACGGATGCCCCAGCGTGACAATCGGCGCGACCAGAAATTCCATATTATTTTCTTCGTCGTCCAGCCAGTCCAGCGCGGTCATCTGATCACCCATACTGGGCTGGATCATGAAACCGGGCTGCTTGTGCCAGTCTCCCAGATAACGCAGCGGCACATCCCATTTGGCCTGTAACGGCTGCGTCGGATTTTTACGCTGCTGCTCGCGGTATGCCTGCCAGTTATCCTGTAACCACCAGAAAATATCTTCCTGATGTTCATCGCCCTGCTGAAAAGTATGCAGTTGACGGACAGTATCGCGGTCATCTGGTGAGATCGTATCCAGAATATACAGGGTAGCCACCCCGTTGGTGCGCTCACCGGCCACCATCAGGCCGATCATGGCCTCACCGGTTTCGTCAGCGATATACTGGCTGGCAGCGGCGGTCATCTTTTTCAGCACACGCTGCGCAACGACCAGATTAGGGACACTATGGCGTATTGAATTCAATGATCTCATCATCCACATGTTACCTCCGGCGGCGTGGCAGCGGGGTGTCAGGGCGGATTCGCTCCTCGACGCCTGGCCATTCGCTGGTGGCACGCCAGGTATAGTAAGCATACAGCCATTGTACCGCCCAACCCGCCACAGTTACGGACGTGGATCGGCTGGGGTTCCAACCGTACTGCTCACCATCTTTCGGGTTAAACAAACACAACTGGCCGTCTTCGTATTGATGCTTTTCGCTGTAGATGCGCGGTTTCAGCACATAAGCCTCTGCCGGACGGTTGGGATATTCATTGGGATATACGATCTTGATCGTATGTTCCGGACGTGTCAGCGTCGACAAATTGACCTCGACATCGCCCTCCCAGTACAGCGGACCAAATTGCGGCACGACCAGTTTAAAGGTGTTGCCAAAAGTTGCCCGCATGGCCTCTACTTCTAACCTCAGACGCGAGGAAACATTGCTTCGCGTTCCCCACCATGGTGCCATGTTTTGGGTTCTCCTGTCATCTATCACCAACAGCCTTTATTTTACCATCATGCTGCAACCCGGTGACAGGTAACAACGTCAGCACCCCCAAATATTCAGTGTTTGTTACTTTCCTGTACGTGAACAGAAGCAGAAAGTTGCTGCCTGTCACTGTGGATTGTGGTGGCTGGGTAGATGCTGGTTGCAAACTTTGGTGTGTGAAGCTGTTCAGGCTGCCTTATCAAAAGCGCCTGAACAACTTTGTTCGGGACGGCCAGTGTTTACTGACCGCCTTCGTCTTCTATCTGTTTTTTATATTCGTCCAGGGCGGACATGACTTCGGAGCGAGTCAGAGTCACCGACTCGTCCTTTTCCGTCAGCAGATCTTCCGGGATAGGCTTGCGCTTTTCGGTCAGCAAGTCCGCCAGTGCATGGCTGAAGGTGCGGGCTTTGGCTTCATCGCCAAAGGCGATTTTGACCTCGCTCAGATGCTCCACCATCCACAGGTAGAGATCGGCCTCGGTACGATTGGGGAAGTACTGCATCACCTCGTATTTGCGGATCAGCGTCACGGCTGGCCGAAAGACATTATCGTACCAATCGGCTGCCGCGTCCTCGATGGTACAGGGGCATTCACCATCCAGATCCATCGCACGGCGGTGCAGATAGACATGACCCATCAGGTCGACATAGCGTGATGGCTCACTCAATTGAATCGACTGATGATGCTGGCGCGTCAGGTTGAGGCGGGTTTCATCCAGAAATGACGCATAGGCTGCTGCGGCATCCAGGTCTTCGGCAGTCATGCCGGGTTCCAGGTCGATATAAGTCGGCAGCTCGGTGACATGCGCTTCGATGGTTTTATGGCCCATCTGGCGCGCAACGGAGACACGGTGATTACCATCGCGCACGAAATAGACATCGCCCACTTTATACAGTTCGACCGGGGGCAAGCCCTGCATACTGGTGGTATGCGCATACACCCGGCTCCAGCGATCCTGCATCTTGGCGTTTTTGGGTAAAAACTCGCTGGTGAAATCGCGATAGCGGCCTACACTGCCCACAATGCGATCCAGCGGGACTTCCTGCAGGCCTTTATAACTTTCCTCACGCAGACGCAGACGCGTCCGAATATCGTCAAAACTCAATAGCTCGGCGGGTTTACCTCGCAGCAGGCCAATGACATCTTTCCAGAACGCTTTTGATCGGGCGCTCTGAAAAGCCTGTAAGCCCTGCATATAGGATAATTTGTAATAGGTATCGTCAGACATCGCATCCCTCCTGTAAGGGATAATTGACACTCAAAAATCATGGTGCAATAGAATAGATACTAAATCTATGGTTAACTTCGACAATATCCAGATTGCACACTTTATGAAGAATTTTACAACAGGTTCTTTGTTGGATGTCTAAATTTGGATTAAGCCCGTGCGAATGAAACCCGCAACACCAGATGCCCCAAGCGCAGTTCATCACCATCCCGTATCAGGCGGGGCTGGGTGCCGATTAAACGCTGACCATTGAGAAACGTTCCGTTCGGGCTGCCCATGTCCACCACATTCAGCGAGTTGTCGCGGCGGATAATCGATGCATGCCGGCGTGAAACACCTTTTGCGGCTGCATCATAGGGATTCAGGTCTAAATCCGGCTCATTGCCGCTGGGTGTATCTTGCCTGCCCAGCACTAATTCGGTGATTTCATCAAAGTAAAACACATGCCGATCGCGCGAGTCCCTGATATTAATAATCATACACATACGGGTATTAAAGCGTGCGGTGCCCCAGTGAGGCCGACCTTCTTCAAAATCAGTATCCTCCAGCGAACGTGTTGTGCCCTGTTCAGACAGCGCCAAAGGTTCGCCGCAGTACACGCAAATCTTGGTGCCTTCCTCATTCTCACGCTTGCAATTCGGGCAGGTTATCACACACTTCTCCGGATTTTTTTCACTTTTTATACCATACTATAGTTATTCTACTACTATTCGTGCGGGATGAACAATAACGTTAGGAAATATTTACTGGCTTTTCTTTACGAATTTTACCTTATACTACAGTATACAAACCCAAAAGGGGCTTTCTCATACCGCTCTATCACATTTCTTATTTGACCCCAAGCCAGTCTGTCACTATGATTAATAAATGGGCTTGTAGTATTTAGTCAACGAATGGTGTGTGTGACTGCCTATTGGAGTGCAGCCTTACATCCACCAGGTTTTATGGAGAGAAACGAGTGAATAACAGACCTCCGCCCGACAACAACCAGAATAATAACAACTCCCCTTTTTCCAACAAGAACGCCCAGCGACTTTGGATCGTGATGGGTGTGGTGGTGGTGTTATTGTTCATTTTCACCCTTGGAAGTCCCAACAACTTCCAGAGTAACAATCGTGTTTCCTTGAATGACCTGGCGCGGGACGTGCAGCGCGGTGCAGTTCAGGAACTCACGGTACGTGGTGGGCAAGACGTAGTCGTTACTTATCGGGATCGGACAACCGCGATTTATTATAAGGAACGCGAAACCGATCTTTTCGACAGCCTTCGCACATTTGGTGTGGACGAAGGTCAGCTTCAATCCATTACCTTTTCCGAGCAGCCCGGTGACAATACCAGTGGTATCCTCTTTCAGCTTCTGATTGCAGTGGTGCCGACGCTGGTGATTATCTGGTTATTGTGGCGTATGATGCGCTCGGTACGCACGGGGCAGGATCAGGCGATGAGCTTTGGTCGCAGTCGCGCGCGTGTGACTCGTGATATGGAGCGTCCGCAGGTCACTTTTGCGGATGTGGCTGGTGCGGATGAGGCGAAAGAGGAACTGGCCGAAATTGTCGAGTTCCTGAAAGAGCCTGAGAAATTTATTCGCCTGGGAGCCCGTATCCCGAAGGGCGTACTCATGATTGGCCCTCCCGGTACCGGTAAGACCCTGATGGCGCGTGCCGTGGCTGGTGAAGCCGGTGTGCCGTTCTTCAGCATTTCTGGTTCGGAATTTGTGGAAATGTTCGTTGGTGTCGGTGCCAGCCGTGTACGTGACCTCTTCGAGCGTTCCAAAGCAGAATCACCGTCCATTATTTTCGTGGATGAAATCGACGCAGTCGGTCGCCATCGTGGCGCTGGACTGGGTGGTGGTCATGATGAGCGTGAACAGACCCTGAACCAGATTCTGGTTGAGATGGATGGTTTTGAGACAGGCACCAATGTGATTGTTATCGCCGCCACCAACCGGCCAGACATCCTTGACCCGGCGCTGATGCGTCCTGGCCGTTTCGACCGTAAGGTCACGATGGATAACCCGGATGTTAAAGGTCGTATGGATATTCTGAAAGTCCATGCCAAGGGCAAGCCGCTTTCGGCAGATGCCGACCTGCAATCAATTGCCAAAATCACCCCCGGTTTTTCGGGTGCTGATCTGGAAAATCTGGTCAACGAGGCCGCTATTCTGACCGCACGCCGTAACAAGAAAACCATCGGTATGAGCGAGCTTCAGGAAAGTATGGAGCGCGTGATCATGGGGCCGGAGCGTAAATCTCGGGTCATAAGCGAGAAGGAAAAGCTCAAGCTGGCGTATCACGAAGCCGGCCATGCAGTGGTCGGTCATATGCTGAAGTACACCAGCCCGGTGCATAAGATCACTATTGTGTCGCGTGGTCGTGCGGGTGGTTATGTGCTGTCGGTGCCGGAAGATGATCAGGCATTGACCTCACGTGAGCAGATCGAAGACCAGATTGCTATGACACTGGCCGGACGTGCGGCTGAGGAAATCGTCTTCAGCCAGTTTACAACCGGTGCCAGCAGCGATCTGCAGAAGGCCACCAGTTGGGCACGCAGCATGGTGACTCAATTCGGTATGAGCGAACTCCTGGGGCCGCGTACTTTCGGCAGCGGGTCAAGCTCACTGTTCCTGGGTCGTGAGATTGGTGAACAACGCGATTACAGTGAACATGCCGCGGAAATCATTGATGACGAAGTCAAGCGGATTGTCAACACGGCCTATGATCGTGCGAAGGCGACCATTGATGAGCATCGTGACAAGCTGGACACGCTGGCTAAAGTGCTGATGGAACAGGAAACGCTGGATCGTTCGACCTTTGAAGAAGTGATGAACGGTAATATCACCCCCAAAGGGACGAATGGCGATGATGATGCCGCTCCCAGTAGCCCACCCGGGCAGGGTGCAGCGAACCCACCGTCATCAGTACCTGGCTCACAGGGCAACATGGGGCCAGCACCGGCAATCGGTGACTGAGTAATTCAGAATTAAAAGCAAAACAGGGACACAATCGTGTCCCTGTTTTTTTGTCAAAATTTAGGGTACTGACTTAAAAATCCATTTGAAAAGGGGTGTTTCTGGCGGACGAGGCGGGCCTCGTCCCTACAAAATCAATGGTTTTACGGTAGGGACAATGCCTGCATTGTCCGTTTACCACCCTAATCCTGAATTCTCAAACGGCGTCTAAGAATTCTGTGCGATGCGCATGCCTTGCAAAAAGTCCCGGGCGATCTCCAGCGAAGGCATAAAATGCACCTGGGGTTCTTTAAGGTTGCTGATGTAGAGATGCCTGGCCATCATCAGGATGGTCGGCGCATAGGCCGCATCGCCAACGGCAATCATCAGACCGGAAGCGCTGTCAGGGGTTTCTGATTTGTACAAACGCATGGGGGTAAATGTCGGAACAGAAGCCGCTGAAGTGAAATCAATGATATAGTCGACCGAGTGATTCACGCTGTCAAGCGCCTGTTCAAGATCATCAAAATGTGCAGACATATCTCCCCATGACCAGCACCCCGTAAAAATCCAACGCAATACTGTTTTTTCTGTGTTATCCCATTCCAGTTGGATACTCATGGTAATCAGTTTATTCCATTGTGTGTTGAAAATAATGCGGGATGCTCATGCGAGACATCCCATTAATCATCCAGTAAATGTCGCCGGGGGCAATTAGCCAGCAGGTTAGCTGTTGAATTTGCCGCCGCCGAAGGTTTTGGCTGATAGTGAAAAACCATACTGCTTGAACTGGTCGCCAAATTTAGGCCGGAAACCGGTGCCTTCCAGAGCACCGCCACCTTCATGCGAGTAACCCATCCCTGCATGACCGGGGGTGCGGTAGACAAACAAGTCCTGTAAGGTGACGTTCTCACCTTCCATACCCTGCAACTCAGTGACCTGCACCACTTTACGGCTGCCATCTTTCAGGCGGCTCTGCTGAACGAACATATGCACCGCGCTGGCGATCTGCTGACGGATGACCATCACCGGTAAATCCATGCCAGCCATCATACACAGTGTTTCCAGACGGGCGACTGCATCACGCGGGCTGTTGGAGTGGACGGTGGTCAGTGAGCCATCATGGCCGGTGTTCATCGCCTGGAGCATATCCAGCGCTTCGCCGGAACGACACTCACCGATGACCAGACGATCAGGACGCATACGCAGCGTACCTTTGACCAGATCACGAATTTCCAGCTTGCCTTCTTCTTCAGTGCCGGGAAGCGCCGGGGCAGTTTCCAGACGGACGACATGCCGCTGCGCCAGGTTCAGTTCCGCCGAGTCTTCGACAGTGATAATACGCTCATCTTCAGGAATGAACGAGCTTAACACATTGAGCAGGGTGGTTTTACCAGAACCGGTACCACCCGAAACGACGATGTTCAAACGGGAAACCACACAGGCTTCAAAGAACAGGCCGACGTCTTTTGTGAAGGAGCCGAACTTGACCAGATCATCAACCGTCAGGCGCTTTTCCGGGAATTTACGGATGGTAATGGTGGTACCCTGTAATGCTGAAGGCTCGGTCACGATATGGACACGAGAGCCATCTGGCAGACGGGCATCGACCATCGGATTGGAACGGTTGATGGTACGCTGCAACGGGCGCACAATGCGCTGCGCCGTAAAATAGACATGATCCTCATCGTCGAAAACAATGGGTGTTTCGACCATCTTGCCTTTGTGCTCCGCAAAAACCACCTGCGGGCCATTGACCATAATTTCAGAATAGCTGCGATCTTCTACTAACGGCTGAATGGCGCCAAATCCCAGCAGATCGTCCAGCAGACATTCCGACAGTTCAACCATCTCGTTAGACGCTAAAGACACACCCATTTTCGTCAGGATGGTCTGCAAACGGCCTACCAGAATATCCTGCTTGGCTTTGTCCCCACGGCTCCAGGTGTCGGCTTCATCCGGGAAAGCCAGCAGTTTGGTGCGCAGTTGTTTACGCAGTTGCGCCACACGCTGTGAGGTGCGGATTTTACGCGGCACCACATAACCCGTATCCAGCGTGACTTCTTCGCTCATACCCTGCGAGCTGATAGAGGGCGCGGCTGGTTGAGCAGCTTCGATCGGTTTCACAGTAGCAGGCGCGGCAGCCTTACCGGGGTCTTCTTCGTCAAAGCCGAGAAAAGCCGCATCGCGGGCAGACTGTTGGGCTGCATCACGTTTTTCCTGGTCTGTAATTCTTTTGGACAAAAATGAAGACATTTTCGATTCGCCTTTAGACTCTACACTGTACTTATTTCAGTGTAAGGGCAGAATCACAAGTAATCAACAAGTTTCCGTTAATTTTTCGACAATTTTCACAAATCGCCGACAAACGAATTTTTTGTTAAAGTTTCAGTTCATTTACGGTGATCATGACACCGTAAAAACACAGGATAAAAATCCGGCTTGAGGATGATCAGAGAGGTGAAGCATGCTGCGCTGTGGAATTGATATGATCGAAAATGAGCGGGTCGCACGGGGAATTGAACGCCTGGGTGAACGCTTTCTGAATCGCTTTTTCACAGCCGGTGAGCGCGAGGACTGTGACGATAAGCCGCATCGGCTGGCGGCACGGCTGGCGGCAAAAGAGGCAGTTGCCAAAGCATTAGGCACGGGCATCGGGGATGTGGGCTGGAAGGATATCGAGATTCGCTGCAATAATCCACGCAAAAGACCGGTGCTGCTGCTGCATGGCCCGGCGGCAGAGCTTTCACAGGAGATGGGCCTTACCGAATGGGATGTCAGCCTGACCCATACCGAGGTGTATGCCTCAGCAGTTGCGGTGGCGCATTAGCCTGTTAAAAGAAGCCGCCTCCAGCTTACGGGCTGGAGGCGGTGCTTAAACTTGATTTAGATCAGGCTTTTGGCCGCGTTGATGACTGCCTCAGCCGTAATGCCCAGTTCTTCATAGACTTTTTCGTAGGGGGCGCTGGCACCAAAGCGCTCGATACTGATGCAGATGCCATCGGTGCCGACATATTTATGCCAGCCCTGCGCTACCCCTGCTTCCACACTTACACGGGCGGTGACACGCTTCGGTAGCACACTTTCTTTATACTCCGCGTCCTGCGCGTCGAACACTTCCCATGAGGGGATCGACACAACCCGCGCCTTAATCCCCGCCTGCATCAGGCTTTGATAGGCTTCACGGGCGATTTGCAACTCGCTGCCGGTGGACATCAGAATCACCTGTGGCGTACCTTCGCTGTCATCGACGATGTAGCCGCCGTGCAGCGCATTTTCCTGAATGCTTTCGCCATTTTCCATGATCGGCAGATCCTGCCGCGAGAATGCCATCGCTACTGGGCCTTCCGCCATCATCGCCAGACGCCATGCCGCTGCCGTTTCATTGGCATCCGCCGGACGGATAAAGGTCAGATTCGGGATTGCTCGCAGTGCCGCAAAATGCTCAATCGGCTGATGTGTCGGGCCATCTTCACCGAGGCCGATGCTGTCATGTGTAAAGACATACACTGTTGGGATATTCATCAGCGCACCCAGGCGCATCGACGGACGCATGTAGTCGCTGAAGGTGAGGAAGGTCGCGCTGTAAGGCTTGATGATGCCGCCGTGTACCGCCAACCCATTCACAATCGCGCCCATCGCATGTTCACGCACCCCAAAGCGAATGTTGCGCTCGGTTACATCACTCTGGCCGGTATTGCCAAAACCCTTGATGAGTGTCTTCGTGCTGCCAGCCAGATCAGCATCGCCACCGATCATGGTCGGGATATGCTGGGCGATGGCATTTAACACTTCACCGGACGTATTACGCGTCGCGGCGGCTTTGCCCGGTTCATAAATGGCGATATCCGCGTCCCAGCCAGCGGGCAATTCACCGCTCATGGCCTGATCCCACTCGGCGGCCAGATCAGGGAATTGCGCCTGCCACGCATCAAAGCGTTTTTGCCAGTTCTGCTCATAGGTCGCACCGCGCTCAACCGCTTCGCGGAAATGTTCCAGCGCTTCACCGGGGACGTAGAAATCCTCCTGCGGCCAGCCGTAAAATTCTTTGGTCAGCTTGACTTCATCCGGGCCAAGGGGTGAACCATGCGCCTTGCTGCTATCAGCTTTATTCGGGCTGCCGTAACCGATAATCGACCGAATCGAAATCAGCGTCGGTTTGTCGGTGACGCTTTTGGCTTCCTCAATGGCGGCGTTAATCGCCGTGAGATCATTGCCATCTTCGACCACCAGCGTATGCCAGCCATAAGCCCGGAAACGCGCAGGGACATCCTCGGTAAAGGTCATGTCCGCGCTGCCATCCAGCGTGATTTTGTTGGCGTCATACAGATAGACGAGCTTGCCCAGCCCCCAGTGTCCGGCCAGTGAGGCCGCTTCCTGGCACACGCCCTCCATAATATCGCCATCACTCACCAGCGCGAAGGTGTAATGATCGACAATCTCATGGCCGGGGCGATTGAAGTAATTCGCCAGAAACGCCTCAGCCAGCGCAAAGCCGACTGCGTTGCTGGCACCCTGCCCCAGCGGGCCGGTGGTGGTTTCAACCCCCGGCGTGTGATGAAATTCCGGATGGCCGGGGGTTTTGCTGTCCCACTGGCGGAAATTTTTGATCTCGTCCAGCGACAGATCATAGCCGGTTAAATACAGCAGCGCATAAATCAGCATGGAGCCATGCCCGGCGCTGAGAATAAAACGGTCACGGTTGGCCCAATGGGGATTATGTGGGTTGTAACGCATGTGGTGCGTCCACAGGGCATAGGCCATCGGTGCCGCGCCCATCGGTAAACCGGGGTGGCCGCTGTTGGCTTTCTGCACGGCGTCAATCGCTAAGGTGCGAATGCTGTTAATGGCTAAAGTATCTAAATCTGTACTCAAGATTTCCTCCCAGAAATTGCGCTAATCCAAGCCTCTCAATAGTACACCAAAATCATTAAGACTTCCGAAGAATGCAGCCGAATCGCATGCGCACTCAAAAGATGTCCTGAAGACAACACATTCTGCGCGCCTACCCCCCAATCTCTGGGGGATTCAAAAGTCAAATACAGGCATAATATTTGACCAGATAACGTTATCCAGTCAAAAAGTTTGATTATGCAGGAGCATCTATGCGAGCATCCCCCCATTCTGCTGGCAGCAACGATGTCATTGAACAACGTATTCTCGCGGCGGCATCCCGCTTTATCAGCCAGTTCGGCTTTGATAAAACCACGATGAATGATATTGCCCGCGAGGCGGGGGTGGCTAAAAGTACGATTTATTTACGCTATAAAACCAGAGATGCGCTGTTTGAGGCGCTGCTGTGGGCTGAAACACGACAGTTTATCACCGACTGGCTGAATGCGATTGAGGCTGACCCGGACGGTGGCACATTCAGCAATATCTATAAACATGCGCTTGTCCTGTTACGTGCCAGCCCGTTTATGGTTTCGCTGTTCGGGCGTGACCGGCGGGTGCTGGGGTCGTATCTCCAGAAATGGGAGAAACATGGCGTGATTGATCAGCGCCTGGAGATGGGGCGAGTATTCCTGAGACAGTTACAGGCTGTCGGTGCGATCCGTCAGGATCTTGATATCGAAGTGGTCGCTTATGTGGTCAACAGTATGCAGTATGGCTTCCTCAAAATTAATGAGGTCATCCCTGCAGAGCAAACGCCACCAGTGGATGCGGTCAGTGAAGTGATGGTGGAAATGCTGGACGGTCTGCTGACCCCGCCGGATGGCGGCGACAGCGAAGCCGGTAAAGCTGTTGTCCAGCAGATGGTTATTCAGATGCGGGCGATGGTTGACCAGTTGGAAGCGCTGGGAACTAAAAAATAAGGGGCAATAATAATGGCAACAGCGGTTATTCAAACCGATCAGTTAAGCAAAGTCTACCAGACACGCGCGAAAGAAATTCGTGCCCTGGACAAGCTGAATCTTACGGTCAATGAAGGGGAAATTTTTGGTTATTTAGGCCCAAACGGCGCTGGTAAGACGACCACCATTCGCCTGCTGCTGGATATCATCCGGCCCACGGTCGGAAAAGCGCAGATGCTGGGCATGGATACCCAGGCGAAAAGCGTCGAGCTGCATCAGCACATTGGCTTTCTGCCCGGTGAACTGAACCTGTGGCGCGGTCTAACCGGTAAGCAGGTCATCGCGTATATCGGCCAGTTGCGCGGCGGCGTGGATATGACTTATGTCCACCAACTGGCGGAACAGCTCGAATTTGATATGAGCCTGCGCGTGCGGACATATTCCACGGGCAACAAGCGCAAGCTGGGGCTGATTATCGCCATGATGAGCAAGCCGCAACTGTTGATTCTGGACGAGCCGACCAGCGGTCTCGACCCGTTGATGCAGCAGACCTTTAATCAGTTGATGCGCGAAGTGCGTAACGAAGGGCGCACCGTGTTTCTGTCGTCGCATGTGCTCAGTGAAGTGCAGGCCATCTGTGACCGGGTCGCTATCCTGCGTAGCGGTCAGTTGAAAGCGGTGGAGCGCGTGACTGATCTGACGCATGCCAAGTTCCATTGGGTGACGCTGGGCTTTAAGGAGGCTGTGCCCACTATCAGCGAACTGACAGCCATTGAAGGCGTGAGTGATGTCACACTGGAAGATCACAGCCTGCGCTTAAGGCTGATTGGCGATTTTGCACCGCTGTTAAGTGCTGTACAACCGTATTACGTAGCGGACATGCGCGTTGAAGATCCGACTCTGGAAGAAATTTTCCTGGCATTTTATGGCAATAATGGCCCAGCAGACAATAGTGTGCTGCAAGTGGAAGGGGGGAAGGTATCATGAGTGGGGTTATTTTCAGACACACACTTGGGCGTGGTTGGAAAAGTATGCTGATGTGGGGCATTGGCCTGATGATCTATGGATTTTATGTCACTGCGATTATCTCGGATGTTTCGATGCTGGAGCAGTACAGTAACCTGATCGCGACGATGCCGACTGCCATGCTACAGATGTTTGGCATGCCGGAAGACATGACTTTCATGACCACACCGGAAGGGTTTATCAGCTTTGGTTATTTTGGTTATATTCTGCTGATGCTGGCTGTGTATGCGGTTCTCTCCGGTTTGAATGTGACCGCCAATGAGGAAGATCAGGGCATTATGGATGTGATGCTCAGTCTGCCGCTGCCGCGCTGGCGCATTATCGTGGAGAAATTCGCGGCGTACAGTCTGCTGTGTGCCGGTATTGTGTTATTCGGTTTCCTGGGGATGTGGCTTGGCCTGCAGGTCTCTGAGCTGCCCATCAATATGACACGCTTAATGGAAGGGAATTTTAACATCCTGCCCAGTATGCTGGTGATTATGGCCTTTACCACCTGCGTGGCTGGATTTATCCGCAATCGCAGCACCGCCGCCACACTGGCAGCCGCGTTTGTCATCGTGAGCTATTTCCTCAATGTGCTGGCGAGTGCCGCCACCGGGTCGATTGCCACGGAGCTGGCGCGGTTGTCGCTGTTTTACTACTACGACAACAACGGCGTCATGATGAATGGGCTGTCGTGGGTCACGGTGATCGGGCTGATTGCTTTGGCGGGGGTGCTGGTCGGCGCGGGTATGTGGGCTTTCCAGCGGCGCGACGTCGGCATCTGAAGATCACTTTCTACAAACAAAAAGACAGGGATGCCTGCATGGGTTTCCCCGTCTTTTTATTTTGAATTGCCCTCAATCAATCTGCACCTGCATGCCACCCGCATACGGTACCAGCAGATTATAAATCCACGCCAGAAGCCCACCGAAGAAAGCACTTGTGCTAAATGTAATAATGATCCCCAGAACATAGTTAATGAGCGCGACTGCAATACTCATTTCTGCCGGGTCACTGGGCGTGTAGTAGATGGGGAAGGTAGGCAGGCTGCCAAGAAACACAAAGGTGAACAGCCGAAGTAAGCCAACTGCTGCGAAAATCAGTGTGGTAATCAAGCCGAGGGTCTTGCTGAGTGAATACACGTCAATCCGTCGAATAGTGTGCATGAGCGTTCCCCGTTTGTCTAAAGTTACAGAATATATTATAGCAAAAACGCGAACTATAACGAATATCTCAGCCCATGCAGCTTAGATTGGTATTCGCTGATAGAATGTTGCTGAAGTATTGTTTCGTCGGTTAGAGTTAAAAATCATCGACGATTTTTAAAGTATAATAACCGGGCGCTGCAAAATATACGGTGATGTATCCATTCATAAATCAGGGAGCACCAGTACCATGTTGAGGCGAATTGGAAGCATAATTGTGTTGTGTGTGCTGCTGGTGGGACTGGTGCCAGTTCAGGCGCAGACTGCCTCCCTCAACCCTCGCGCCTGGGTTCCGGCAGATTTTGCCGGGTTTATCGCCTTGCGTACCGATAATCTCGTCGAAATGTTTACCGGTCTGAATATGGGCACCACGGTGATTTCGATCCTGCAACCCACCCGCCCGAACTACGAAGCGATTCAATCGCTGGATATGCTTTTCCCACTGCCGCAGCTTGATCTGGAAGATGCTTCTTTCACGCAGGATGTGCTGCCCTGGCTGGGTGATGAGATGATTATCGCTTATCGCGAATTTGGCGATGGCCTCACCATCCAAACCGATGATTTGCTGTTTATCCTGCCAGCACGTGACGCGCTGCAGGCGGCCAGCAGTTTCAGCCGCATCGCTCAGGGGCAGGACTTGCTGCGCGAGGAAAAGTATCAGAACGCCGCCCTCTATCTGGCCGATAAGACCACGTTTGCGATTGCGCCGGAAGGCGTGATTATCGGCGAGCAGGATCAGGTAAAAGCCGTTTTGGATTTAATGGCAGGCGAAGGCGGCGCCCTGATTGACTCCGTAGGTTATGAAGCAATCGCCGCGGCGACTCCCGAAAATGCCCTCGTCACCGCTTATCTGGATGGCAGCCAGGCCCTGTCGACTCTGAGTTTTATCATGAGTGGCAGCGATAGTGCCGAGCCTTTACTGGCGGCACTAGGGCAGGCTTTACGTCAGCAGCGCGGGGATGCCGCTGTCGAGCAGGTGTTGCTGGGTGATGAGCTGGATGGAGTAGGCCTGCATCTGGAAGCCGATACCATCCGTCAGGGTGTCGTCCGCGCCACGTTGAGTCTGTACGATGCAGATCGTCCGGTGGCAACGGAAGTACCGGAATTTAACACCGACCTGCTGACACTTATCCCGCAGAATGCCATGATTATCCAGAATGGCACGGATGCCGCAGGGCTGATTTATGATGTGCTGTATGCCCTGCCGCTCACTAATTTCAGCGGCCAGATTCTGGGGGCGTTTCCGGTACCGCAAACAGCAGGTTCTGCCAGCGGCCTTGTAACCGAGCCTACCGCCGCCGATATTGAACGCGCCGTTGAAAACCTGACCGGGACATTAGAGCAGGTGCTGGATTTTAATCTTGAAGATGACCTGCTCAGTCACCTGGGGCAAAGCTACAGCATTGTGATGCTGCCGCGCCCCAATAATCCCACGCCGTTTCTGAACACACCCTACGATGTGCTCATCCTGACCGAAGTCGAAGATGGTGACGCGGTTATGGATGGCATTACGCTGCTGTCACGGGCGCTTCTGGGCTGGAATCAGCCACAGACGATCACCCTCGAAGAGTATGATTTTCAGGTTTTAGGCCCGGTAGATAGCGATCCGGTTCTGTCGATGGGCATGGTTGAGGATATGTTGCTGATCGCTACCGGGGATGCGCTGCAACCGGCGCTCGATGCGCAGCGCGGGGATAATCAACTCATCAGCCGCCCCCTGTGGGATTCGATCACGCGGGATGGATTGCCCCAGTTTTATGTGAATATTCCCTCTTTCTACAGCACATTCCTGCCGATGGCCGGCGGTGCCACCCTGCGCCAGGGAAATCAACTGGGCGCACGGACGATTTATAGAGGAGATGGCCTGTATCAGGTCAATGTGATTGTCACACTGCCGGGAGAACTCGGTTGAAACGCACAAAAAGCAAATCCGAATTTCGTGGATGCCGGATGTGTAGCGAAACAGTGTGGTGTGTTACTATTTGTGTGTTGCCCTCGCTCTGGCGAGTCAACTAAAAAAGCAAGATGTTTTAATTTATATCCAATGGAGGATTCTCTATATGAAGCGTAGTTTTATTCTGATGTTAGTTGTTGCCGTGGTCGCGATGGCGTTCACCCCGGCACTGTTGGCCCAGGACAGCCTGATCGAATCGGTCTGTCTGGTGACGGATGTAGGTAAAGTCGATGACGGCACCTTCAACCAGTTTGCCTATGAAGGTATGCTGGCCGCTGCTGACGATTTTGGTCTGGAATCGAATGTGATCGAAACCACATCACCCACCGAATACAATGACAATATCGTCCGCTGTGTGGACTCCGGTTTTGACACGATCATTACCGTAGGTTTCCTGCTTCAGGATGCGACACTGGCGAATGCTGAAGCCAACCCCGATGTCTATTTCATCGGTGTGGATCAGGGTTACGAAGCACCCCCCGCCAATCTGGTCGGTGTGCAGTTCCGTGAAGATCAGTCCGGTTTCATCGCGGGTGCGCTGGCCGCACTGATGAGCGAGAGCGGCAGTGTGGCAGGTGTATACGGTATCGATGTACCCGCCGTGAAGAAATTCCGCAATGGTTTCGAGCAGGGCGCGAAATACATCAACCCCGACATTGCGGTGTCGGGTGTCTACATCGACAGCTTTGTTGACTCCGCCCGTGGTGGTGAAACCGCCCGCCAGTTGATCTCTGAAGGTGCAGATGTCATCTTCGGTGCGGGTGGACAAACCGGCTCTGGTGGTATCCAGGCGGCGGCGGCTGAAGGCGTGTATGTCATCGGCGTGGATCAGGACGAATATGTGACCACCTTCGGCAATGGCGAAACCCCCGGTGCCGAATTCGTGATCTCCAGCGCTGTGAAACGTGTCGATCAGGGTGTGTATCTGCCCATCGAAGCACTGGTTAATGGTGACCTCGCAGCCTTTGGCGGCGGCGGTACCAAAGTTCTGTCGGCCTCCAATGACGGTATCGGCTTTGCTGAGCCGCATGACTCTGATGTGTCTGAAGACGTGACTGCCCAGCTGGAAGAAATTTTCGCTGGTTTGCAGGATGGCAGCATCGTGACCGGTGTTGACCCCGTTCTGGGTGATATGCTCCCGAGCATTGCTGAAATCGTCGCTGGTAACGAAGACTTCTCCACGCTGCTGGCTGCTGTTGAAGCCGCTGGCCTGGGCGAAACTCTGACCACTGGTGGCCCCTTCACCGTGTTTGCACCCACCAACGCCGCGTTTGATGCGCTGCCCGAAGGTGCACTCGATGGCCTGCTGGCCGATACTGATGCATTGACCAGCGTGCTGCTGTACCATGTCGTCAGCGGTGCAGTTCCGGCTGAAACCGTTGTGACGCTGGACGGCGCTGAAGTCCCGACCATGGATATGGATCAGCCCATCACCATCAGTGTCACAGATATGGGTGTCGTGCTGAATGGTTCGGTCAATGTGGTCACGACCGACATTCTGGCAAGCAATGGCATCATCCATGTGATTGATGCGGTGCTGATGCCAGCAGAAGGCATGTAATCAGCTTTTTCGGGTTTTAACCCACAGCAAGTCCATGAAGGCGCACACCCGTGCGCCTTCATTTATTTATTGAGCTATAGGGTGGCGTGAAAACCGGAGAGTGACTACACTAGAATTAAGAATTGCCTCAATAGGATCGCTTATGAAATTGATCACGCTCAACCTGCGCCACAACGCAGACCGCTGGGAAGAACGTTTCCCGCTGGTGGTGGACTGTTTGCATCAGGAACAGGCGGATGTGATTTCATTGCAGGAAGTTTATCTGCCCATCCGGCAGGCACACATCATCGCAGAGGCGTTAAATACCCGCTCACCTCACGCACCCTATGCCGTTTATGTGGAACCCAAATGGGGAGATGACCCTTGGGAAGGTGTTGGCATGCTGTCCCGTTTACCGATGCTGGAGCAGGCGCGTCTGGAATTGCCGGAAGGTAATCGCGTCGCCCAACGTATCCTGGTGGAAGCGGATGGTCAGCCTTTCCGCATTGCCAATACCCATTTACATCACCGCCCGATTGAAGATGAGTCGATCCGTTTGCCACAGATGCAGGCGCTGCTCAACTGGATGCGGCAACATTCGGCAGACGGTTGGTTGCTCACAGGCGACATGAACGCCACCCCCGGCAGCACAACGATCAACGAAGCTGAAGCGGTACTGCAATCTGCTTACCTGACGGCTCATGGCACCCAGCCCGTTACTTTCCCCACGCCGCTGGTCGCAGCAGATTTCCCGGATATTACCCTGACGATTGACTATATCTTTTATGATCCCGATGCCTACCTGATAGACGCAGCATGGCGAACGGCTGATCAGCCGAACCCTGATGACCCGACATTATACCCATCCGATCATTTTGGCCTGGGTGCTGAAATCACGCGGCGCGATTGAAGTATTAAACCTGGTAACAGGTTACTTTCAACAGAAAGCATAATTGCTTTAGCCACTAGTACTAATTTCCCATCTAAGCTATATCGACCCGCTATGTAGCGCTCAAGCTCATTAATTGCCCTGAAAGGAGAAGATTTCATAATTTATATATTAATAAGGATAAGACAGACACTACAATTCTGAAATTTATCAATTTGCCCGGTTAGAATCCTCATTCTTTTATGGTGTCTTTAGGTGGACTATTGAATAATGTTTATTGATGAAGGGTTGTCCATCTGTATTATAATTAACCCTAGAGGACAGAGACTGCCCTCAATCTGACAAAAATGCACAAGTTGACTCAGGCTTTATGCTGACAATATGAATTCCGTGCTACTGTAATAAAAGTAGAGGACGATAGCGATGCCAAAAGTTTTATACATTGATGACAATTTTGATAATCGAATGCTGGTCAAACGCATCCTGATGGCTTCAGATTTCAATTTTGAATTTTATGAAGCTGATAACGGGAAGACTGGAATCGAAATGGCATCCAGCAACCCACCGGATATTATTCTGATGGATATCAGTATGCCGGACATGGATGGTCTGACTGCCACCGGTATTCTGCGCGATATGCCCCAGTTAAAACATATCCCCATCGTGGCTTTAACTGCAAATGCAATGCAAGGCGATAAAGAAAAGACACTGGATGCCGGGTGCGATGGGTATATTCGCAAGCCAGTTGATGTGGATAAACTTCCCGACGAAATTGCCTATTATTTGAGGAGCCGCCAGTGATGACGAGCGAGGCCAAGAACTCTACCCCTATTGAACCCGGTGAAGCCCATGTGCTGGTTGTTGAGGACAATGTTCCTAATTTTGTCCTGATCGCGCGGATGCTGGCTTTTATGGGTGTACAACGTTGCGAATGGAAGACTTCCGGCTGGCAGGTCGTGCAATTTGCCGACACGCTGCCTCGCATCGACTTAATCCTGATGGATATTCGCCTGCCTTATGAAGATGGTTATCAGGCTTTACAGAAGGTGCGGGCTAACCCACGTTTGAAAGATACCGTGGTCTGCGCCGTCACTGCTGAAGCCAGTGAAGACCAGATGCGTCGGGCACAGAAGGCAGGATTTAATGGTTTTCTGGGTAAACCGTTAGATCCGGATCGCTTCCCCTCACAGATTCGCAGCCTGCTGGCTGGTGAAGAAGTGTGGGAGTGGAAGTGACATCCGAATAACACTGCTATGCCCGGTTTCAACAATCATGTTATACCAGGAGCTTAAGAATGGACGACCACAGCCCGAACATTAGTGAGGCGCAGGCTGCGGTGTTTAGCGAACTGCACGCCGGGCAAGATTATAGTGAAATGGCCAGCGTCATCGCCCGCCATATGCTGCCGGACGACTCAGCCTTTTTGAGTCTTAACCGGATTGAGCAGGATGGTGAAGGGCAGCTTACGGCGTTACGCACACTGGCAGTCGCTAACCGCCACCAACCCGCTTCATTTGATGACCAAAAAGTCATTCTCTGGTCAGGTATTCATCCAGCCTATCAACAGGTTGTCTATTCAGGTGAGCCGATCATCCTGGAAGATACTGCCGAGCATAGTGCCGATACGCTGGGGCCAGCATTGCATCAATGGCTGGTGGATGTGCGTGTCAAATCCGTAGTCAATATCCCCTTACTGGTCGACAAAAAACCCATCGCCATGCTCACGATGTTCAGCCGTGACAAGCTGACTTTCAGCCGTGAACTGATTAACGCCCTGCGCAACATCAGCAATCTGGTAAGCACGATGCTTCAGGTGAGCACCCTGCTGGAAGAATCTCAGGCGGCACGCGAAATTGCCGATAATCTGGTTTTGTCCAGCCGACTGATTACCACAGCCGATAATTATAATGATATGGCGCAGGCAGCGGTGTACACCATTGCGCGTTATATGGCGGCGGTGACCATCACGCTTTTCGATCAACCGATGGATATCCGCGTGACGCCGGACAGACGGGCTGTGGTCGCGCTGGGTCTGGTGGATGGGCCGCAGGAATTGAAGAACATGCCCTATGTGGCAGAACTGCCGAATGCCCAGCAGTTAAAAGATCTGTGGCGCGGTGTCCCCGTGATTGTGCCTGATCCGGCCAAACAGGATTTTTCGTTATCGCTTCAGGTATATGAAGAATACACGCGCAAACAGGTGAGCTGGCTGGCTGCTTTTGGCCTGCGTGCCGGAGATCAGGTGTTGGGGACGCTGGAAATTTTACAAAGCCAGCCCTACCAGCTCAGCACCGAAGAGATTGACGCTTATATCACGCTGGCGGATCAGATTGGCGTGTCCATTCGTAACCGTCAGTTGCTGGAACAAACGACCACCAGCCTGCAGGAAGTCCGCAGCCTGTATGAGATGAACCGCATGATGCTGGGCGCTCAGGATATGCTGGACGTGCTGCGCTGTATTCAGTCACAGGTCGCCATCGGCGCGGATGGCATCGTCCATGCCAGTGTCAGTTATGACCAGAATCAGAAAATGCGCGAACTGGTGATGCGCCACACCATCTATCAGGATGGTGAGCGGGTCGTCCAGAAAGTCATTTCGCAAAATCGCAAGGAACGCGATTATTGGGAACAACCTAATCTGGATGTGGTATTCGTCACCAATGCCGAGCAACTCCCCGGTTTAATGCCCGCGAGCCTGCTCAAAGCGATGTCACGCAATCCGATCAGCAGCTTTGTGATGCTGCCGGTTTACCAGCGCAATCATCTGACCGATATCTTTCTGATTTTATTCAGCCAGCCGCAGACCTTTGATGAGAATATCGGACGGCAGTATATCGCCCTGCGCGATCAGATGAGCATCGTGCTGCAAAGTATGTCGCTGTTGCAGGAAGCCCAGGTCAGCGCAGCACAACTGACCGGTCAGGTCGAGGTGCTGGGAGCGCTGAACCAGCTTTCGCTGAATATCAATATGGCAGGTGATGAAAAGACACTGCTGAAGAACAATAATCAGGAACTGCTGCGCATTTTCAATGCGGATCATGTCGGTATTGTGCTGATTGATGAATATGGTCAGTCGGGCACAGTCACCAGCGAGTATCCCGAAATCGGGACCGTTGGGATGAAATTTGACCTGGAACACAACCCGCTTTTCAGCCAGAGCCGCCAGGAAATGAAGCCTATTATTCTCAACAACATTGCTGAGAATGAAGATCTTGATTTGCAGTTGCGCACGATGTTAGGTGAGCAAGGCATTTATTCCGCCCTGATTTTACCGCTGATTGATAGCGAAGGCGCATTGCTGGGCTCAATCGGTGTTGATATGTATTCGGCTGAACGCACATTTAACGCGGATGTGATGAATATTGCCCAGACGATCAGCGCCCAATTTGGCCTGGGTTTGCAAAATCTGCGTCTATTGACTGAAGCGCAACGCCGTTCAGAACAACTTCAGGGACTTACCCAATTTGGACAGGCCTTGCAGACCACGCTGGAACTCGAACCCATTATTGATACAGCTATTCATGAAGCCAGCCGGGTGCTGAATGCCGAACGCATTCAGATTGTGCTGCCAGATCCTCAGACGGGTGTACCGCGTGTGGTCGCGCAGTATGCAGACGAGCAAATCTCCATGAGTATGGAAAATGGCGATAGCGTCGGCATCGAGAGTTCGGTTTCGGGTTATGTGTGGGCCAATGGCGAAATGCTCATGGTGCAGGATGCAGCCACACTGGGGGACAGTGCGATAGGGCTGATGGACATGCGCGACATGCGCTCGATCCTGTCGATCCCCTTAATGGCTCACGGTCAACTGCTGGGTGTGCTGACTGCTGGTCACGACCAACCCAATATCTATGGTAATACGGATGTCTTCATCTTCCAGCAGATGGCGCGGCAACTGGCGACTGTGATTGAAAATGCAGCGGTCTACCGACGCAGCCAGCATTCAGCCAAGAATGAAGCCCTCGTTAATGATATTTCGGCACGGCTGCAACGACAGGTCGATGTCGAGAATATGCTCAATGTCACGATGCAGGACTTAGGCCGGGCATTGGGAGCACGTCGGGGGCGGATACGCCTGGGGACTGCCCCTGCCAACGGTGATAAGGAATAGCGTTATGCAAACCCTGAACAGTATTTCATCACGGATTTTCAGCTTAGAGCTTTACCAGACGCTGGTGAGACGTGAGCAAGCCCGAACGGTGTACACTATCAGCATCTTCATGCTGGTATTGACCACCCTTGCAATCTTTACTTTGCGCTTTGGCAGTAGTGGCATTAACTTTTTCCAACTGGCTCAGGCTAACGCTCTCTTTAGCGTGCCGATGCTGTCGTTCTATACTCTCGCGCCTGCGAGTTTTATTCTTACCCGCCTGGGGCGGTTGCAATCAGGCTCACTGGTTTTGCTGCTAAGCTGGGCAAGCAGTTTTGGTTTACTGGCTGTCTCCACCGGTTTGTATAATCTCTCTACCGGCCTAATGATCATCATTCAGATTTTTCTGGGTGGTTTGCTGTTAGGCCGCGCAGGTTTATTATTGGGAACTGTTCTGGCGGTGATACTCACTATTCTTGGTTTCACGGCTCGCTCTGGAATCGCTGCACCCACACCCAGTACCAACCCCCTGTCAGATATGTCCATTTTCTTCTTTTTCATGGCGCTGTTTGTGGGGATGGTCTTCATCTTCCAGCGTTTTTCGCGCCTCAGCCGCCAGGAAGGGCTGGACGAGGGTATGCAGCAGCGTCTGGCATTGGCCGAACTGACGACCCAGATCACCCAGCGTATTTCCAGCCGCATCAACTTACAGGAAGTGCTGGACAGCACGATTGATCAGATCACCCAGAATTATGATGATATTTACCACGCGCAGATTTTCCTGATTGATGAAAGCGGGCAGACAGCCCGTCTGGTCGCCAGCACCGGTGAGGTTGGGGCGCTTCTGCTGGAAAGAAAGCATAGCCTGACGGTGAACAGCCCCAGTGTAATCGGCAAGGTGACCGGTGATCGCAAGCTGATTGTGGCGCGTGCACGCTCCCTCAATACTATTCATCGACGTAATGAATATCTGCCGGAGACACTGGTGGAAGCGGCTTTTCCGCTGTTAAGCGGTGACCGTGTGGTCGGCGCGCTGGACTTGCAGAGTAAGAAACCGCTGGCCTTCCCAGATCGTGACCTGCCTATTTACCAGACGCTGGCTGACCATATTGCGATTTCCATTGATAATGCCCGTTTGTTTGAAGAATCAGAACGGCGCGTCGAAGAAAATCGGGTTTTAATCGATCAATCGCGCAATGCTCTGCGTGAGGTGGAACGCCTGAATATGCGTTTGACCGGACGCGCCTGGTCGGAGTTTTTGCAATCGAGCAAGAATACGACGGGCATGGCAGTGGATTTCGCTACCAATAAAGTCCAGTCTTCTGACGACTGGACAGACACACTCCAGGCCGCTATCCAGGCGAATGAGGTCATTCAACAGTCTGATGCTGCAGGCCGCTTGGTATCTGTACCGCTGCGGGTACGTGGTCAGGCCATTGGCGCGATGGAATTTGAACTTGATGAGAACGGGCAGTTATCACCTGAAGACCTGGAACTGGTTGAGGAAATCAGCGAGCGTTTCGGTCTGGCGGTAGAGACAGCGCGTTTGTATCAGGAAAGCCAGAGTAGCGCCCAACGGCAGGCCCTCATTAACGAGATTGGCACCAAGCTGCAATCCGCCAATAACATTGAAGCCACTTTGAGTGAAGCCGCCCGCAGTTTACAGAAAACCCTGAAAGCTCATAAAGTCGCTATCCGGCTGGGCGCACCTCCGGCGGTGGCTAATGGTCAGAACGGAGGTGCTGAATGAACGCTTTATGGCAACGCTTAACAGTACCGATTAATGATGACGATGTCCTTGATCATTTACGGCTGCGATTTGTCGCTATTCTGGCCGTCACCTTTTTGATTTTGATTTTAATTGGATTCGTGGTCCGTCTGCTGACGGGTAATATCGTGAATACGCTTTTCATCATTGGTATTCCGCTGACCGTGACCTGTTTTACCGTGTTGTGGCTGGTGAGTCAGCGTTATCTATTACCGGCGGCGACTTTGCTGCTGATTGCAATCACTATGATTACCATGGCGATACCGGGGCTGGCGCTTCCGCTGCTGGGTGCGATTACTCTGGTCTGTGCAGCCAGCCTCGCACCGTGGCCGGCTTATATCGTCGTCAATGTTCTCGTCTACCTGCGTGTAGGGTTGTTTATACTCGACGAATGGCAACGGGTTCCCGCTGCCATCTCGCCTGAGAACGCGTCTTCGCAGGATTTGTTTCGGTGGATTATTATCCTGTTTGTCCTGATCGTGGTCAGCTTTACGGTTCGTTTCTTCATTGATGCAGCGCAACGGTCAGTTGATAATGCCAGACGGAATGCCCGTCTGCTGCGGGGCGTCGCGGAGGTCGGACAAATCCTGTCTTCGCTGCACGATGCCCAACAGATTTTTGAGCGCTCTATCACTTTAATTCAGGATCGTTTCGGGTTTTATCATGTGCAGGTGTTCATCATTGAGGAAAACGGCGAATATGCCAACTTAGCAGCCAGTACCGGTGAACCGGGCAAGCAATTGCTGGCGCGTCGGCATCGTTTGAATGTTGGGGCGAATAGTGTGGTCGGCAAGGCTACCGGTGACGGGGTCGCGATTATGGCGCTGGATACCAAAACAGATAAAGTCCACTCTTTTAATGATTTACTGCCCAATACCCGCTCCGAACTCGCGATTCCGATTATCGAAAATGATCAGGTGATCGGCGCGCTGGATGTCCAGAGTACGCAGCGTCGCGCCTTTAAATCAGAGGATATTCAGGCTTTGCAAACGATGGCCAGCCTGCTGGGAACTGCCGTGACCAATGCCCATCTTTTTGAGGAACAACGTCGCGGTGTGCTGGAACAACAACGGCTGTTTCTGGAGTCGGAAAGTAACCTGCGCGAGATCCGCCGTTTGAATCAGCAGTTGACCAAAGAAGGCTGGATGGAATATGTCAGCCAGGTTCGCTCTATTCTGGGGGTTACACTTGAGGGTAACCGCGTGCTCAATGACCTGAAGTGGACGGACACGCTGGCTCAGGCCGCGTACCTCCGGCGCTCGGTATCACTGTCCAACAACGGTAAAACGGGCACAGTCGCTGTGCCGCTGATTTTGCGTGGTGAAGTGATCGGCGCGATTGAGGTTCAACCCGGTGATGATATTCAGCAGAATGATGCGGTCGAAATGATGGAAGCTGTGGCTGAACGTTTGTCGATCAGCCTTGAGAATGCCCGCCTGTTTGAAGAATCGCAGGCGGCAACTATCCAGGAACAGCAGATCAACGATATTGTGTCCCGTTATCAGGAAGTCACCAACGTGGACGATCTGCTGCGCATTACCCTGGAGGAATTGAGCGAATCGCTGGGGGCGCGTCAGGGGTCCATTCGCCTGGGTGTTACCCAACCCGATGAGCAGGAGGAGGTCACACTGTGATTGCAATCTATCATGGCTGGATAGAACAGATCAATCGGAATTATACAGATCCGATCGAACGTCAGCGGGCTGTTGGCATCACCACCATGTTGCTGGTGATGCTGGCTTTGTGGTTCATATCGCTGTTTGTCTTTATCGCCCCGCTTTTGACCAGTAACACCTCAATTCCGGTTGAGGCTGCTGTGACCTTTATCGCACTCCCCATGATTTTCTATGGGATTCACCGGCTGATCCAGTCGGGTGATCTGCGTTGGGGGCGGTATGCGTTTATTGGGATCGTCACGTTGAGTTGTTATCTGTACATGTTTGGAGGCCTGGATACCGGATATATTATCCTGTTAGCTGTGTCACTGATCACAGCAGGTCTGATTTTGGAAGAACGTGAACTGCTGGTGTTTCTGGTTGCTTTCAATCTGATTGCCTTTTTGATCACCTACAACATTCGCTTACAGGATGGGGATGTTCAGAGCCATATCACTATCCTCATTCTGCTGGTGATGACCTCCATCTTAGTGATTTTTCTTTTACGTGTTTTCGCCGGCAGTACCCATGTGCTGGTGCGACAGGGGCAAAAAGGCGTTCAGCGCATGGGGTTGATGGGGAACTTCAACGTGGATCTGGCGAAAGCGCGCGATGAAAATGGCGCGATGATGGCGTTATCCAACCTGTTGAATGAGCGGTTGCTGTATTCCTATATCCAGCTTCACCTGTTTGATAACAATCGCAAATTACTCACCCATGTACGAACCGGCGTGGGTACGCGTTATTCGGTCACCAGTACCGACCTGAACACAGTTGCAGAGTCGGCGTTTAAGGTCGCATTAGATACGCGCCGACCTGTCGTGATTACGCCGCAGGATCCGCCTGTGCGTCGCCTGCACCTGCTGCCATCCATGAAGTACGGGATGATTATCCCTTTAATTTATAGCGGCAGCGAAACGATTGGCCTGCTGGATATTCAAAGCAACAATCTCGATTTCCCGTTTACAACCAGTGAACAGGCTTTATTAGAGATGGTTGGTCAGGACTTTGTCACCCGGCTGAAATATATCCGGGAAACGGCTGTGCTGAATCAGATTCTGAGCGAGCGTAATGAAGTCGCTAACCGGCTTGAAAAACAGATTGCGAAATTAACCCAGCAGTTTGAGCAGAGTTCGGGCAATGACTGGCGCGAGTATATTGAAAGCCGCGGCGCAAATGCTTTTGGTTTTAATATCCAACGTGATGATATGCTGATAACACCGGCTAATGATCTGCCGGATAACCTGCGCACCGCTTTAGCCAGTGGTGAACTGGTGGTGCAGGCGGCAGGTAAGGGCCAGGTCATTAATGTGCCCATTATCCTGCGTGGGGTTGTGCTGGGTGCAATGGAATTTGCGGTGCCTAAAAACTATGTTATTGGCGAGCGGCAAAAAGACATGGTGCAGATCGTCGCGCAACGTCTGGCGCTGGCGCTGGAAAATGCCCGACTGATCGAACAAAGTCGCTCACAGGCAGATCGTGAACATACTGCGAGTGAAGTCGCTAATATTCTGATCGGCCAGCAGGATCTGAGTTCGTTGCTGGATGTGGCGGCTGAAAGCTTTAACGAGGCACTGGGAGCTATTTATACCCATATTTACCTGGAGCCGGATGTCAAGTTGTCTGAGTTCGTAAATGGAGAGGCGCGATGAACGAGCGCTTAAGCAGCTATTTTATAACCTCGTGGCCCATCTGGCTCAAGCTGCTGGCTGGTTTCTTAATCGCCGTAATTCTGCCATTAGTTCTCATTTCTTATCTGCTGTTAAATGGTATTCGGGATGCGGGGCGGCAAAACGTCGAGGCGTATATCGCTGAAAACGGCTCACGTCAGTGGGAGGCCATCAACACGGCGTTTGATGTCGCGCAGGATGAGCTCGATAACTTTGTCAAAGATCAGGAAAATCGGGTGTCGATGATCGACCTGCTGCCGTTGAATACGGCGGTGGATGTGAGCCCGGTTGGGAAGGCCGCGTTTATCAACCAGGTGCAGGATCAGATTCTGAACACTGCGGCGAACCCGTTTACGAAAGTTGAATTGATCAATGGGGAAGGTCGGCTGGTGTTGCAGGCTCTGCCCGGTCGGTCAACCACGCTGGCGGTGAGTGAGGATCGTTCGCAATCGCTGGCTTATCAGGCGGGTGTGAATTCATCCCTGCTGCGGCGTGAGCAGGATATTGTGGTCTATAACGAAGGCGATAACGTCCACATTGAAGTGGTCAATGTGATCAGCCTGACCACGTCCTTATCCGTGAGCGATACTACTGGTGCGATTGGTTATCTGGTCGCCTCGATTGATGTGCCACGCATCATCTATAACAATCTGATCCCGACCAGCGATTTCTTTGGGGCAACCAGCTATTTAGTCGCCCCTAACGGTACATTGATTACTTCTGAAGGCAGTCAGCGTCTGGCCATTAGTCAGGCACAACAGCTTTTTAGTGGCGATACTTATCTGACCACCGCCTCTGGCGACATCCTGCGTTACAGTGTTCCCATCGCAGGTACACCCTTCAGATTAGTCAGCGAAGGGTCGGCAGATGCGGTATCCGGCGGCATTCTTCAATATCTGACGACGCGCGGTTTTGTGTTAGCCGTCGGCTTGCTGGGCTTGATTACTGTGCTGGTGATCTCCGCAAATTATCTGATTACACCGCCACTGAAGCGCATCAAGGATGCGATCCAGGCGATTGCCTATGGCAACTATGCCATGCCGCTGCCCGACCTCAATCGTGGTGATGAGATCGGCGAACTGGCCGGTGCGGTCGCTGATGTGCGTCAGCGCATCGCTGTTCTGGTTGGCGACCTTGAAAACCGCATTGATGCCCGTACCCGTGATATCACTACCACCCAGGAAATCAGTCACTTTGCAGCCACCCAGCGTGACCTGCAAACGCTGATGAATCAGGTAGTGGATTTGATTGTGCAGCGCTTCCCGAATATCTATCATGCCCAGATTTTCCTGACCGACAGTGATTCGCATTATGCAGTATTGCGTGCCAGCACGGGCGCACCCGGTCGACAACTACTACAGGCGGGGCATCGTCTGGCAGTGGGTAGCATGAGCGTGATCGGTCAGGTGACGCAGGTCGGCGCGGAAGTGGTTGCGCGTGATACAACCGACAGCCACGTGCATAAGCGCAATGAATTTCTGCCGGATACCCTGGCTGAACTGGCTATCCCGCTTAAATTGAGTGATAACAGGGTGATTGGTGCGCTGGATGTCCAGAGTAAGGAAAGCGACTCTTTCAGCCAGGATGAGATCGAAATCCTGCGCATGATGGCTGACCAGATCACCGTGGCGATTGAAAATGCCCGTTTGTATCAGGAGTCGCTGCGTAACCTCGAAGAAATCGAGCGCAATCGCCGGGCGACAACTTTGCAGGCGTGGCGTGAGTATATGAAACAGGAACGCACACGGACTAAAGAAAGCGAATCCGGCATGCGGCCTGCCAATCAAGTCTCACCGCAGTTGCGTCAGCAGGCGATGACAAGTGGTAAGTCTGTCGTCGGCACGGTGACCGACCGCAGAACAATCCCGATTGTGGTGCCTATTCGCCTCGGCGATCAGGTGCTGGGGGTGGTTCAGTGGGAGCTGCCGCAGGAAAACTTTGACCAGGGAAGAATCCTCCTGGCCGAGGAATTGACAAACCGGCTGGCGCTCAGCCTGGACAATACCCGTCTGTTCCAGGAAAGCCAGCGTGCAACCGACCGTGAGCGTCTGGTAAACGAGATTGCCGCCCGCCTCACCAATCAGACCGACATTGATCAGATTTTACAGACGGCGGTGCGCGAAGTCGGCCAGGCTTTACGCTCGCCGCAGGTCAGCATCCGTCTGGCCGCCACTGAGCAGCATGGTGCCACCAATGGCATCGGCAACGGTCACAGCGTTAATGGACATTCGAAAACAAGCAGGTTGAGTGAATACTATGACGAACAGTAAAAGATCGGTAGAGGTTGCTCAGTCCGCCCAACAGCACATTACCCGGCGGGTATTCAGTGTGGTGATGATCGCATTTGTGGTGATCGGCTTTATGGTCGTTTTCGCCATGCGCCAGAATGCCTATGATGGGTTGAGCAACCGGCACGATATTCTCTTGTCGAATCTGAGCCAGTCCCTGAGTGATAATCTTCAAGATATCGCGGGTGAAAATCTGAAATTTTCTGCCACTGAATCCATGCGGCAGTTTGCGCTGGCCGCTGATGGTGGCCGTTCGGTCAGTATTTCGCGGCGTAATGCTTTGCTGGATCAGTTACTGAATGTCTTTGATCAAAACCCTGATGCCTATGCGGCGATACGCTATATCAGCAGTGATGGCATCGTGCGTAACGAAATTATCAGCCAGTTAGGTAATATTTCGATCACCAGTAACACAAGCGAAGTCAGTTTTGCGGAAGATCCGGTTTTTGTCCGTGCGCTGGCGGGTGACGATAATACTCTGTATATGGGCGATATGTCGCTTGTTCAGGAAGATAGCGAAGCTCTGCTGGAGCCGCTGCCCATTTTCCGCATGGCGGCGCCGGTACGATTCCGCTCTACGGATGCGACCGCGCTGGGGGTGATTGAGTTTGACCTGCTTGCCGATCAGATCGTCGGCAATATCCTCAGTGCGGCACAGTCGCGCACTTATGGCGAAGATGATCGCCGCTATATTTTAGAGGATAGCCAGGGCAACCTGATCGCTGATTCGTCTCTCGGCTCTCTGGCGGAATTATTTGAAATGTCGGAGATTGAAGAATTCGATCAGTCTGCGCCAGTGGGCACGCGGACGAATCGGCCTTTGGATCTGACCGATATGCTCAATGCCAATCCCGCTGACTTTAGTGTGGTTGACCAGGGCAGAACGGTCGTTTCTGCGCAGACATTTTCCCCGACGATCAATGGCTTTAATTTTCCGTGGCGGCTGGTGATTGTTGATGACAGTGGTGTGGTATTTGCCAACAATTACAACGTTGCCCTGTTGATTTTCGTGCTGTGTGTGGGCGCTGGTCTCGGCGTGTCATTTATAGTGGCGTCTGCTTTGGGTCGTATTCTGGCACCGCTGGATTATGCCACCCGAATTGCTCAGGATGTGGCGGAAGAAAGAATCCCGAACATTACCGCTTCAGAACTGAGCGGCGAGGTGGGCGGGTCGCTGCTGACTTCCATCACGCAGGTTTCCAATCGCCTGCAAAATCTCAACAAGTCGATGGAAAGCCAGCGCCAGCGCCTGACCCGAAATCTCGAAATTGCCGCGCGTGTCAGCCGTGAAACCGCCATGCTGGATGATATTGACAGCCTGATTAATCGCGTGATTAATCTGATCTGCGATGAATACGGTTTTTATCATGCTCAGGTTTTCCTGATTGACGATATTAAGCTCTATGCCGTGCTGCTGTATAGCCACGGTGAAGCTGGCGAGAAACTGCTGGCGCAAAAACACAAAATTCAAACGGGTTCAAAATCCGTTATTGGGCAGGTGATCGCCCGCGGTAAATCGGTGGTCGTCAACGATACCAATCTGCAAAGTGATTTGCATGCTTTTAACCCCATTCTGTCTTTCACCCGGTCGGAAATGGCGCTGCCGTTAAAAATAGGTGATGAGGTGCTGGGTGCGCTGGATATCCAGAGCGCGAACCCCAATGCCTTCCAGGAAGAAGAAATTCAGGCGTTTCAGTTGCTGACCGATCAGGTCGCAATTGCGATTTACAATGGCCGCTTGCTGCTGCAATCGCGTGATCGTGTTGACCAGATTGACCGTTTGAACCGCCAGCTTATCCGTACGAGCTGGGAAGATACGGAACAAAAGCTCGGCCTGGAGCGGGTCTATAACTATAACCTGCGTGAGCTTAAAGAAGGCGAGAATACCGAGCCACGGTCTGAAGGTGAAGCACTCGCCATGCCCATCCGTATTCGTGGCGAAATCGTGGGTTCAATGGACGTGACCTTGCCAGATGGTGAAAGCCTGTCGGAAGGCGATGCAGCCATTTTACAGGCGGTTTCGGAGCGTGTGGCGCTGGCGCTGGAAAATGCACGTCTCTTCCAGGAAACGCAGCTCAGCCTTCAGGAAACTTCGGTACTGTATGACCTGAGCCGAACCATCAATGAGGCCGAAAACCTCGACGGCGTGATCCAGGCGATTATCGAAACGGTGATGCAGGGCGCGACTGGCGGTCAGGTACTGGAATTTGACGATCATGCTTATGGGGCCTCGTCCGAATGGCTGACGGTGACGGCGGACTGGTCTGCCCAACCGCGTGACTGGCAGCAAGCCAGCTTACTGGGCTTACGGCTTTACGTCCCTGATTACAAATTTCTGGAGTCGGTGACGAATGATAAGATTGTAATCATTAATAACATCGAAGCAGACCCGCGCGTGGATGAATCGCTGAAGATCATTTTCGCCAGCCTGAAAGCAGAGTCCGCGGTTCTTATCCCGCTGAACATGCGCGGCCTGTGGCGCGCGACTATTCTGATCGAATTTCCAGAGGTGCGGCGCTTTAATGATCGCGATGTTCGTGTGTTCAATGCCCTGATTGATCAGGCAGGTGCGGCGGTTGATAACCGTTTGCTGCTGATCCAGACGGAAGCGACACTGGAATTGCAGGAACGTTTGTATGCAGCCAGCCGTGCGATTAATGCGGCGGAAACCATCCCTGATCTGATCAGTCCGCTGGTCAGCACCGCCAGCGATTTCACGCTGAACTTTGCCATCAGCCTGCTGGACGGGCAGTTGGATGAGTATGACTGGCCGTCGCGGGAACGCGTGGTGGCCCGCACAGAAAATACCCAGGTGATGGAAGTCAATGAGCTTTACCCGTTGCGGATCAATTTTGAATCACCGCTGCATGCGCGTGAACCAGAATTTGTCACTGATTGGGAAATCGATCAACCTCCGACCTCGCTCATCATGGAGCGACTGCGGTCTGAGGGGCAGCGTTACAGTGCGATCTTCCCGCTGTACAGTGACAATCACCCTGTGGCTTTGTTGTATGTGACTCATCCGGAAATTTATGAGATGAGCAAAGAAGACCAGGAATTCTATATCGCCGTGACCGGCCAGATCAGCACCGTGTTGCAAAAACGCCGCTTGCTGGAACAGACGGAACGCGCCCTGCAGGAAAGTCGTCTGCTGTATGATGCCAGCCGCGCTATCACTGCTTCGCAGGATGTGAGCGCCATGTATGCAGTGGCCGTGAATTATCTGGCTGATGCGAATGGCGATCTGAACCGTGCAGCCGTTTTACTGACAGTGCCAGAGGCCAACCCGCGTGCGCCTTATCTCGAATATGCTTATGCCTGGTCACGCTCCAGCGGCGAGTCGACTAGGGGGTTGCAGGTTGATCGTGATACGGTGCCGTATGCACGGTTGGCATTAGAGGCTGATGGTGTGGTGAATTTCCCGCAGGTCATGGTTGATCTGGCGGAAGATCGGCATTTTGCTATGCTGGCCGAAGCGGGTATCAGCAGTATGGTGATTGTGCCGCTTCAGTTCCGCCAGCAATGGTTTGGCGTTCTGGTGTGCGAAAGCCTCCAACCTGAAGCGTTTGATGAGCGCTTCGAGCGTTTTGCCCAGTCGATTGGCGATCAGATTGCCATCACGATTGAGAACCGTCGCCTGTTTGCCTCTGCTGAAACTGAACGTGAACTGCTCAGTTCTATTCTGGAAACCATGCCTTCTGGCGTGCTGGTGCTGGATGCTGAGACTTTTGTGCCGGTGCAGGTCAATGCGCAGGTGTCCACATTGTTGGGACGTGAGATCAATATGGACGTGCCCTTTACAGCGGATCGCTATCAGTTGCATCACACCGGCACGAGCATGCTCTATGACGATGTGGAACTGCCGATTTATGCGACTCTCAACGCGGGCCAGCCTGATTATGGCCTCGTAGACGATATCGTTGTCATGCGCGGTGATAATGAAGATGACCAGGTGGATTTGCTGATGAATGCCGCGCCTATCCGCGATGCGCAGGGCAACATCCTCAATATCGTGGCTGTGATTGAGGATATCAGCAGTTTGCGTGGGCTGGAAAATGCCTTGCAGGATAACCTGCGCGAAACGATTGCGCTCTATCAGGCGACGCGTTTGCTGGCAGAATCCGAAGAAATCGAAGATGTGCTGGATACGCTGATTGAGCAGTTGATTGGCATAGAGGCCGGAAATATCGCCATTATCCTGCAGGACGAACAGACTGGCGAACGCCGTATCGCTCGAACACTGAGCCAGGCACCCGAAACATTTGAGCTGCCCTTCTCGATGCTGGATGACAGAGAAGATCTGTTTATAGATGATGTCCGGGCATTCGCTGCACTGGATGAAGCGACGCGGTTGGATCTGCTGGAAGCAGGCATTGAGGCGCTGGCGGCTTTACCGCTGACCGGACGTGCGCGTCAATTACCGACTGGTTGGGTCGTCGTCACTTACCATGAGCCGCACAGTTTCACATCAGAAGAAGAACGTTTCCTGACGACGGTTTCCGACAGTGCGGCTACCGTACTGGACAACCGTAATCTGTTTGTGAGTACCCAGAACGCACTGCACGAAGCCAGTATTCTGTATCAGGCCAGCCGTGCGCTGACTAACGTAAACAATCATCAGGATATTCTGAATGCGGTGGTTGATCATCTGATTGATGACCATATCACGCAGGTGTTTATGGTGCTGCTGGTGACTTCCACGTGGGATCATCCGAATGCGTCTGCTGATGTGGTGGCCAGTTGGAGTATGGATGAGTCGTATATTGATCTGGCCGGGATCACTTTGTCGCCAGATCAGTTCCCGGCATGGGCGCAACTGTCGTCACCCAAACTGGTCACGATTGGCGATATCCTGGAAACCGACCAACTGGACGCAATGGAAAAGGCCGGTATCGACAGCCTGGGTGTGCGTGCGGTCGTGATTATGCCGCTGCGTGTCGGTAATCGCGTCATTGGTTCCATCTGGCTGGGTTCCCCCGAACCCGTGCACTTTATGGAACGTGACCAGCGTATTTATCAATCCTTTGCGGAACAGACTTCGCTGACTTTGCAGGCATCACGCTTGCTGGAACAGACCGAACGCCGTGCGCGTCAGTTGGCGACATCCGCTGAAGTGAGCCAGATCGCCAGCTCCATTCTCGATCTGAACGAACTGCTGCCGCAGATGGTGGACTTGATTCGCGACGCGTTTGATTATGACCATGCGCAGGTATTTCTGATGGATCGTGATGATCGCTACGCGGTGCTGCAGGCCAGCACAGGCGAGGCCGGTGAACAATTGCTGGCTGTGCATCATAAGCTGGAAAAAGGCTCGAACAGTGTCATCGGCTCGGTGACTGAACTGGGTGAACCTGTGATTGCGCTCGATAC
>JBBSQD010000002.1:0-82307 GCA_038258185.1 Aggregatilineales bacterium
AAGGTCAGCGGTTGCTGGCACTGGCCGAAACCACCCAGGGCACCTTCACCTCCAACTGGCTGGCGGTTATTTTTCTGTTTCCGACTCTCGCCATTCTGGCGCTGTTTCTGTATTACCCCATGCTGGATACTTTCCGACTCTCGACTTTGTTGTCACGTTTGGGTGCGCCGCGTTCTGTCTTTGTTTGCCTGGATAATTTTACCCGACTGGTGGGTGATCCGGCTTACACAAGCAGCATGGTAATCAGTTTCGGCATTGCGCTGGCGATTATCGTGATCGGTCTGGCGCTGTCGCTGCTGATCGCTACGATGGCTTACCAGCCGATTACTGGCGCGCGGATTTATCGCACCCTGCTGATCTGGCCGTATGCGCTTTCCCCGGTGATTGCTGGCATTATCTTCCGGCTGTTATTTAATCCAACGGCGGGGGTGCTGAACCATATCACCAATAGTCTGATTGGCGTAAAAATACCGTGGTTGCTGGACCCGAATATCGCGCCGTGGACAGTGATTCTAGCCAGCATCTGGAATGTGATGGGCTTCAATATCCTGTTTTACATCGCTGGTTTGCAGAATGTCCCCGGTGACCTTCAGGAAGCGGCGTCGATTGATGGCGCGAATGTGCTTCAGCGCTTTTTCCGCATCACCTTCCCGCTGCTGTCGCCGATTACGTTTTTTCTCATCGTCACCAATACCACTTATGCCTTCTTTGATACCTTCGGCATGATCGACTTTTTGACGGAAGGCGGCCCGGTCAATTCCACGACGACGCTGATGTACAACGTTTACGAACTGGGCATCGTCAACCGTGACCTGGGCAAAGCGGCGGCGCAATCGCTTGTCCTGTTCTTTATCGTTATCGCTGTGACGGTTATCCAGTTCAGAACCGGTCGCAATCGGGTTACCTATGGAGCCTAAATCATGACCAGTATTTCTCAGGATCAAGTCCAGCAGAATACCCTATCAAAGACCGGCAAAAATGTTCTGCGGCGCATCCTGCCCAAACGCTGGTATGCGCATCTCATTCTGATCTTCGCGGTCATTATGATGGGTTTCCCGCTGATGTATGCCATCATTGTCTCGACACAGGGCAACGCCGAAGTATTTGCTTATAAATTTACATTCGGCGACCAACTGGAGCGCAACTGGAACATTGTCATGAACCAGCGCAATCTGGGTCTGTACATGCTTAACAGTACGTTTGTCGCCATCGTGATGACCACTGCCAAAGCGGTCTTTTCGCTGCTGGCGGGTCTGGCATTTGTCTATTTCCGGTTTCCCGCAAAATGGCTGGTGTTCGGGTTTGTGCTGCTCACGCTGATGATGCCGACGGAAGTGATGGCGATTGCGCTGTTTCGCATCGTGTCCGGTCTGGGCTGGGGGGATAGTTATGTCGCGCTGATCGTGCCGTTTATGGCGAGTGCTACCGGTACTTTCCTGTTTCGCCAGCATTTCGCCAATATCCCGGCGGAGCTTTCCGAGGCAGCGCAGATGGACGGCGCAACCCCGATTCAGTATCTGTTCCGGGTACTGATCCCCATTAGCTGGAATGCGATTGCAGCGCTGGCGGTCATTCAGTTCCTGTACGCGTGGAATCAGTACATCTGGCCGTTGATGATTATTCAGGATCGTTCGAGTCAGGTGGTGCAGGTCGGTTTGCGGACGCTGGTGAGCGGGGTGGAAACCGGGGACAGCTTCGGGCCGATCATGCTGGGTGCGGTGATTGCCAGCATCCCGCCGCTGCTGGTGTTTATCCTGCTGCAAAAACAGTTTATGAGCGGGTTCGCGCTCACGCGGGATAAGTAATTCACAAAAAATACGGGGCATGCGATTTACGTCACATGCCCCACAGAAAATTTAACTCTCTTTGCGGATTTTCTTATCGCGGTTCTCGGCCCACTCTTTGGCCTGCGCCGTAGCGATAGAAATTGCGCGGTCTTCCTCATAGCCATCTTCCAACAGTGCGTTGGCGATTTCAATCGCTTTGTTGCGCACTTCCGCCGTAAAATTCTTGAGCGAATCGGGATAGTCGTTCTTTGTCCAGGGCATAATTATACCTCCCAAAGTCTAACGATTAGCATTACAAGCGTAGCATGAAACCGGGAGGAATGGAGCAGATATTTACAGTTCGCTCATTTTCTGGACGAACTCAGCGTGGGTGATGGGTTGATTATGGCCTTCGATGTAGATGTTCATATTTTGCGCCAGCAATGCCTGCAACATTTCGATATTCAGGCCGTCACCCGGTTGGCGCACCGCAGTCGGTGGTGGGTAGTAACAATCGCCGACGAATAACACGCCTTCACCAGCCACTTCCACCGTAATCGAATCCGCCGCATGTTTGCCGCCAATGTGGCGTAAGTCCAGCGTCACCTCATCGACATGCAGCACCATGTGGTCGGAAAATACGACTGATGGCAAAATTACACGGAAACCGCGCCAGTCATCAATCGCCCGTCCCAACGATTGCATCATACTCGCACGGGCGGGATTCTGGCGTATTTCGTCCTGAATATAATGATTGCTCCACGGCTTGGAGGCGTACTGGCTGATTAATAAATCGCGCGTCTGCTCATGGCTGACGACCAGCGCATCAAAAATCTGCGCGCCAAAAGTATGATCCCAGTGATAATGGGTGTAGACGATATGGCTGACTGAGGGCGCATTCATACGCCATAATTCACCCAGAATGCGGCGGGCGTGGCGGGGGCTGTTGCCTCCGTCGATCAGCACCGTATGTTCCTCGGTGATAATCACGCCGACATTGGGTTGGGTTTCGTTGGGGTTGTAGGGATAAATCCAGACATGCTCGCTGATCTGTTGGAGTTCTTCAGCCATATTGCACTTTTTCCTCGTTTCTCATGATGGTTAAGATACTACAGTTACTCGTTACAAGGCGCAATGCTCTGCAAAATTTTCCAGACTCTGAGATAATAAAGTCATTTACAGTTACAGGAATGCGTTCATGACCAACCCTATCCAACAGGCGGCGGAAAAACTCCATCACGCGCAGCAGGTCACTGTGCTGACCGGCGCGGGTGTGAGCAAAGAGTCCGGCGTGCCCACCTTCCGCGATGCGCTGGACGGACTGTGGGCGCGTTATGATCCGCAGCAGCTCGCGACAGTTGATGCTTTCCAGCGTGATCCCAAACTGGTGTGGGACTGGTACGCCTACCGGCGTGATCTCGTGCGGCAGGCACAGCCGAATGCCGGCCATTATGCGCTGGCGCAGCTCGAACAGTATTTTCCGGCGCTGACCCTCATCACGCAGAATGTCGATGATCTGCACGAACAGGCAGGCAGCAGCGATGTGATTCATCTGCATGGCAATATTGCGCAGAGCAAATGTTTCGCCGATTGTCAGGGGAAACCCACTTTGATTGATCTTACACAACTGGATTACGAAACTACCCCGCCCAATTGTCCGCACTGTGGCGCGTATCTGCGACCGGATGTCGTCTGGTTTGGCGAGAATCTGCCGCTGGACGCGCTCAACCGCGCGGCAAGCCTCAGCCAGCAGGCCGATGTGATGCTGGTGGTCGGCACATCGGGGCTGGTCACACCTGCCGCGACCTTGCCGCAAGTCGCCCGTGATGCCGGCGCAACGATTATTGAAGTCAACCCGGACGACACGCCGCTCACACATCTTGCTCAGGTCAAGCTGACGGGGGCGTCCGGCGTGATGCTGCCGCTGCTGCTGGAGGCGATGGAGGCCCATGCGTAATTTCAGAGTGTGCGGGTTGTTGGTATTTTGCCTGCTGATTGTCACGCCGTTGGCGGCACAGGTCGAAAGTGATTTTAACGGCCATCCATTGCAGGTGTTTATCGAAAAAAATATCGACCCGTTAGGGACAGATCGCCTGCAATTTGTCGACTCGCTGACGGGCGATGTGATTCCGGTGGAGGTCAATGGGCGCCAGTATACGCCAGTCGGGCGCGAAGTCATGTGTTTTGATTTCGCCAGCAACCGCGTGATGCTGGCTGGTACGGATGGCGAAATCAGCGAGCATCCTTTCATCCAACCCACTGCCAACACACAGCGCATTGATTGGGTGATAGCGCCGCCGCGTATTGCTTGGACCATTACCAACAGTGATGAGGATGGCAATCTCAGCACGATCACCTATGCCAGTTTGCTGGATGGCGGTGATCAGCAGGAAATCCTCGATGATGGCCCACGTGCTGGCATTCGCGTGCTGCCAGTCGCCTTCAATGATACGCAAACGGTGCTGTATATGGATTATCAACCGGCTGTCGGGGACTTTTCGCCCTATCAGCAATACGCCGGTCTGTTCGGGCTGGACATGGACACGCAGCAGGTTCAACTGCTGCCCAATGAGCCGGGTTGTTTCTGCGGGGCGGCGTTGGGTGCTGGCCTGCTGGTGCGGCTGGAACTGGTCGCTGATCAGGGCGGATTTGATGTGCATGTCTACAATCTGGAAGGTCTGGTCAATCAGACGATCGCGGCCTTAGAACTGGATGGCTACACTCAGGCGGGTGATCTCAACCTCTCACCGGATGGCAACCGCGCCATTTATGCGCTGGCGCAAATCAGTGATTTTGGCGGTGCCAATCAATCCGTCAGGACGATTTTTGTACTCATCAATCTGGATGATCTCACGCAGGAAGCGCTCACCGACCCGATTACGGCCTTCGTCAAACCGGTTGAGTGGACAGAAGACAGCACCGCGCTGATTTTCACCAGCCCCGATCAGGACGGCACGTGGAAGATTAATCTGGCGGATGGTCAGCTAGAACGCATCGCCAGCGCGACTTATCTGGGAACGCTAAAGTAAGGCCAATACAGCATAGTGGTTTGATTGCATGTGGCAGTGGATTCAGGCATAACCTTATAATACTGCTATAATTCTTTTGGACATTTAATTACCAGGATATTTCAAGGATCGTGCCATGCAGATGAACCCTGCCCTGAAAAAACTTGGCTTCGACCAGAATGATCGCGTGGTTATTCTCCATGCGGATGATATTGGCATGTGTCAGGCCAGTGTCAGCGCCTATAGTGATCTGGTGGATTTCGGGCTGATGTCATCTGCGGCAACGATGGTGCCCTGCCCGTGGTTCCCGTCCGTTGCGGAATACTGCCGCCAGCATCCTGATGTGGATATGGGGGTGCATCTCACGCTGACCTGCGAGTGGGATCAATACCGCTGGGCGCCGATCTCCACGGCTGACCGCGAATCCGGTCTGATGGATGACGAGGGTTATTTTCACCGTAGCAGCCAGGCCACACAGACACACGCCCAGACCAAAGCGGTTGAAGCCGAAATCGAAGCACAGATTAAGCGTGCGCTGGATGCCGGCATTGTCCCCACCCACATTGATAGTCATATGGGAACGGTTGCTCATCCGCGTTTTGTACCGCTGTATATTCAGGCATCGCTGAGTTACAGGCTACCAACTATGAGCATCCGCTGGGATGCGGCGCAATTCCAACAACAACGCGGGGTTGATGCAGCGGCTGCGCAGTCACTGGCAGAAGCAGTCGCAACACTGGAAGATCAGGGTATACCGCTGTTCGATCAAATGTCGGGGATGCCGCTGAGCGGCGACAAACCGATTGAACTGGCGCAGAAAATACTGGGCGAATTGCCTCCCGGTCTGACCATGTTCATCTTTCATCCGTCCCAGGATACCCCCGAACTGCGCGCCATCGCGCCGGACTGGGCGGCACGCGTGGCGGATTACGAACTGTTCAGCAGCGAGAAACTGCGCACATTTATCCAGCAAGAAGGCATTCAGGTCATCGGTTATCGTCAATTACGCGATCTCATGCGCCCATGACACATGTTTCTTAACAAACGTGGGTTGCTCTGAATTCGAGACTAACTGTAAAATAGTTGATATGGCAAAACAAAACATTCCAGCGACAATCGAAGATTTTCCACGCCGACAGGCCAAATATGCACCTGTCAAAGCGGCGTTGAGCGAAATGTATGGCACACCCATCTGGCGTGAGGATACCCCGCCGATGGATGAGCTGATTAGCTGCATCCTCAGCCAGAACACCAGCGATACCAATCGGGATCGCGGTTTTGACGCGCTGAAGCAACGCTATCCAACCTGGCAGGCGGTCATTGATGCCCCGCTGGAAGAACTCATCGACACCATTCGCTCGGCGGGATTGTCGCGCCAGAAAGCCCCGCGCATCCAGGCCATTCTGGAATACATCCTGGCCGAACGTGGTGAATTTAATATTGATTTCCTGAACGACATGCCGTTAGACGAAGCCCGCGACTGGCTCACAGCCCTGAACGGTATAGGCCCGAAAACCGCCGCGATTGTGCTGTGTTTCTCGTTTCAACGGCCAGCGTTTCCGGTCGATACCCATGTGCATCGTGTCGGCCAGCGCATTGGTTTTTTGCCGGAAGGCATTACTGCCGACAACGCTCACCCGGTGATGGAGGCGCTTGTCCCGCCGGAAGATCATTACGCCTTCCATATTAATCTGATCCAGCATGGACGTGAAATCTGCCGTGCGCGTAATCCGTTATGCGAACGCTGCCCAGTAACCCCCTTCTGTGATTATTATCAAAAAGCAGTGAAAAAATGACGATGACGACCAATTCCAACAACCCCTCACCGAAGGGCATTTCGGAGCGCGAAATCGCTGGTATGCGCCAGAATATTAACCTGCTGCGCAGCCAGCTACAGTCTGGTCAAATCGACGGCAATTTTTTCAACCGTCAACTGGAGAAGCTCACCGAAATGCTGGTGCTGGTGGAGGAAGATCAGAAACAGCGTAAGAAAGAAGGCCGATTCGAGGCGCTGTATAACGTCAGCCGTTTGCTGGGTTCATCGCTGGATCTGCAAACTGTACTCGATCAGGTGATGGACGCGATCATCAAGCTGACCAGGGCGGAACGTGGTTTCCTCATGCTGCGCGATGATGATGGCGGCTTAACGGTCAAGGTGGCACGTGGGCTGGATCAGCAAACACTGACCAGTGAGCAGTTCAAATTCAGCCGCACGATTACCAATCAGGTGCTGGACAGTGGCAAGCCGGTGGTCACAACCAACGCCGCCGAGGACCCGCGTTTCTCCGGTCAGGCCAGCATTGTCGCCCAGGCGCTGCGCAGCATTATGGCGACCCCGTTACGAGCGCGTGGCAGCGTCATCGGCGTGGTATTTGTCGATAATAAGATCATCACAGGTCTGTTTAACGAGGATGATCTCGCCGCTTTGGATGCGCTGGTCGGTCAGGCAGCGGTCGCGCTGGATAACGCCCTGCTCTTCAGCGCGACCGATCAGGAACTGGCGAGCCGTATCGAAGAACTGCGTCAGCTTCGGCGCATCGACTTGTTGTTGAACGAAACGCTGGACGCGGACAAAGCCATGCAATACACGCTGGAATGGGGATGCCGGCTGTCCGGTGCTGCCAGCGGTCATTTAGGCTGGTTAGAAGTTAAAGAAGGCCAGGTTCATGCCGCGCATCATTATGGCTTGAACGGAAGTGAGCAACCGCCTGTCGTTCTGAATAGTGTTTATCCGGAAATCGCCCAGGTCATCGCCAGTGGTTCTCCGTTAAGGGTGAACACGTCAGACGCACAAAAAGCCATGATTTTGCCGATTATCACCGATCAAAAAGTGATCGGCACGCTGATTGTCAAACGTGCCGATGGGCGGGATTTTACGACTGAGCAGCAGGACGTGGCCGAACGGGTGCTTTCGCGTGGTGCGGTTGCGATTGAGAATGCGCGGCTGTATGCAGCGGTGCAGGCGGCTGACCGCGCTAAAAGTGAATTTGTGGGTATTGTCGCGCATGACCTTAAAACACCGATGACCAGCATTGCTGGTTATGCCGATCTCACTCTGTTTCAGAAAGACAATCTGGAAGAGCGGCAGATTCAATTCATCAATAACATCCGCAACACGGTCAAGCGGATGGAAATGTTGGTGTCTGACCTGTCGGACATCAGCCGTATTGAAAGCGGGCATTTCCGCATGGATGAGATTCGCGTCCCCGTGCCGGAAATTGTGCAGGCGGTCAAAGACAATACGCTGCCGCAGATTAATCAGCGTAATCATCAATTCATTGAACAGATTGATGTTGACCTGCCGGCTTTATGGGTCGATTATTATCGTTTGCTGCAAGTGCTGACTAATCTGGTCAGTAACGCCTATAAATATACGCCCGATAACGGCACTATCACCCTCAGCGCACGCCCTGATGATGGCCGTATCGCCTTCAGTGTCACCGATACGGGTATCGGGCTTACAGAAGAAGCCATCGCCATGCTGGGGACTAAATTCTGGCGGGCAGAGGATGATTACACACGATCACAACCCGGCACCGGCCTGGGTTTTGCGATCACCCGCGCCCTGATTGAACAAATGGGCAGCGAAATTCATATAGAGAGTCAGCTTGGTAAAGGCAGCACCTTCACGTTCAGTGTGGCCGTTACCCAGTCATGACCAAACGAGATAAGAGATAGCACGCTATGGCAAACGATTCACTTACACAGGTACGCGCACTGGTTGATGAACTTTTAGAGGCCGCCCGTGCTGGGCGCATTATTCCGATTCGGCTGGCGGGTCAGGTTGAGGCCATATCCGACGCATTGGAACAGGCGGAATCGCAACAGCCCGCAGCGGAGACACATAACAGCGGTGAGCCAGAAATCAGCGGGGATATCGCCGAATATATCCACGAGCAGGCTGAATTTATGTCTATCGCGATCCATGAACTGCGGGTGCCTATGACCAGCATTCTGGGTTACGCGGACATGCTCAACGCACCCTCCATGGGTGAGTTGAATGACATGCAAAAGTCATTTCTGCAAACCATCCGCAACAATGCCCGCCGCATGCAAACCCTTTTGAGTGATGTCAGCGATGTGAGCAAGGTACGCGGGCGCACTATGAAAATCGTGTCCAAAATGGACATGTTCAAAAACATTGGCATGCGGGTCGAAAAGGATATGACGCCGATTGCGGAGGAGATGAAACGCACGCTCACCTTCGATATTCCACAGGGACTGCCATTACTGAATATTGACGGTGAAGTATTAGCCAAAGCTCTGAGCAAAATGGTGGAAAACTCGCTGCGTTATACTCAGGAAGGCGGCAATGTTTCGCTCACCGCCTCCAGTGAAAATGACTGGCTGGTGATCAAAATCGCTGATGATGGCATCGGCATGACTCCCGAAGAAATCGCGCAGTTGGGCACCCTCTATTTCCGTGCAGACAGTGATTATGTGCGCCAGTATAAAGGCAGTGGTCTGGGCATCCCTATCGCCTATGGCATTATCAGAATGCTGGGTGGCAAAGTCGATGTGGACAGTACACCTGATAAGGGCACGACCTTCACGATTACCTTACCGGGAATGAGTTAATGTCAGCCGATTCTGACGCGCGGCAGTCACTGGAATTTCTGGAGAAAATGCGACAGGCTGCCCCACAAAATACGGCTGATCGTTTGGAGCAGGTGATCGAACTGCTCCAGACACTTTTGCAGGAAAACGAATATCTGACCGCTGTCATTGAAGAAGCCAGCGAAACGCAAACTCCTCCCCCGTCAGACACGCCAGCCACAGAGCCAGAAGGGCTTACCGATAAAGAGGAAATCACTTTACTGACGGGTATTAACGATGGTTTACGTGCGCCGCTGGTCGCTATTCGTGGACGCGCTGAACTGATCGAAGCCGGTTTGTTAGGCCGCATCACGTCCGAGCAGAAATTGTGGCTGCATGCCATCCATGAGAATACCGATCGCGCTTTTGGCTTACTGGATACCGTTCAGCAGATCGTCAGTTTTAGTCAAAGCCGTTCGCCTGTGGTCGGTAACACCTTTGTCTCTGCGGATTTGATTCAGGAAGCATTTGATCGCACCCATGAACGCGCCGCAGAACAGCAGCACGAATTAACATTGCATCTGCCGGATGTCGTGCCGATGGCGCAAGGTGATTTCTACCAATCGCTGATTATCCTGACCGATCTGCTGGACAATGCGATTCGCTATACGCTGGAAGGCGGCCATATCCGTCTGTCGGTAGAAAGTCTGGGGACGCATGTACTGTTCAGCGTGGCGGATAATGGCATCGGCCTGACACCGGAAGATCAGAGTCATATCGGCAAGCCCTTCTGGCGCAGTCATCATCGGCTGGTGCGCCAACACTTCGGCAACGGCCTGCGACTCTATCTGGCGAAGCAGGTGCTTGCCTCACAACAGGGCGAATTGATCATTTATGGTGAAGCCGGAAGTGGCACCACCGTCAGTTTTACGCTGCCAACCCCCCGTTAAACACCCTGCCGCCACACTTCCTGCTGGTAATCTGCTCTTATCTAGGCCACAATTAGAGTGAGTTAATTTGAATCAATGGAGTATGGATCTATGACTGAATCACCTGTTGTGACCTCGCGCCCAGACGCCGACATTATGGCGGATATTGAACATAGTATCGTCATTTATCCGCCTATGATGAATGACCGGCATCATGTCAGTTTTTATGTTGAAGATGGGAATGTGACGCTGAAAGGCCACACCCGTACCAGCATCACCAAACGTTATCTGATCGAAACGGTGAAAACCCTTGATGGCGTGAAAGAAGTGGATGCCAGCGGTTTTTACAGTGATGAAGTGACGCGTATTGATATCGGTCAGTTCGTCCCAAATGGCGTATTCAGCAATGTGGAATATGGCGTGGCGATCCTTACCGGCAGCATTGACGATGATAGTGCGGCTGCGGCACTGGTAAACACGGTGCAGGCCATGCCGAGCGTACGGGCTGTTCGCTCCAAATTTATGAGCCAGGGCTGACCGGCTACAATTTAAGCTGGGTTCATTCGCTGCTGTAATATTCCCAGCGTATTTTGCTGTCGTTGGGGTCGGGATAACCGTAGTCTGCAATCAACTGATCGAGGCTGATTTCCTTGGCCGCCTGGATACCCAGCAGCAGGTCGGACAGGACGATATCAACCACCAGCAGTAAACGTCCAAAACTGCTGAACTGGCCTTGCAGAGCGGTAAATAACACGGCGAAAACGCGTTCGCGCAGCTCGGTATCGACGATACCACTCCCCGGCCAACTGACCGGCCAGTGATCCTGATAAGTACCAATCTTCAGGACATCGGCGCGCAGTTGGGTCAATTGGGTGATGGCTGCCTTGCGGTCACTGGCATCAATCAGGCGATTCGTGCCCCGGTAAGGGGCATTGGGAAGCTGATTATACAGGTCACCGGGGGCGGTGACCTCGACCAGCCGAAACACACTGCGACCGCGCATCTCCAGACCAGCCGCCATCGCCAGCGCACAGCGCCGGTAATATTTGACATGGGAGGGCTGGTTGGCGCTCTGGTCAATACGCCATAACAGTGAGAGATAATCGCCAAAATCCATCGGCATACGGGGCGGTTCATCCGGCCCATAGGTCGATGTCAACTGGTTAATACGCGTTTGTTCACGTCGATTCAGCATGGTTTCTCCCAAATCGATCAATTTGTCTGTACAAAATCAAAAGTCACTTTCGCTTTTATTTAGTATAGAGGAAGTTTCGATTCGTGTTAAACAATTTTTCTATCTTCCATTGATGTTCAGGGTTAAAGCGATTATCTGGATGACCGGTTGGCAGTAATTTCATCAATTTCATCCATGACCCGAAACGTCTGGCGGATGGTTTCGATGACCTGTTGATAGTAATAGATAGCCTGCCAGTCCAACACCTCACCCAGGCGTTGATTCAGCCATTCGTGCAGGACCTGATAGCCCCCCACCTGATACTTCCATACGCGCCGGTCGACCACGTCAAAAAATTTCGTATTGTTGATATAGATTCGGCCTCCGGGTTCACCCGCCAGTTCGATAAATGAGGGGTGATTGTCGGTCACTTCGTTGCCGCCTGTGCCATTAAAACCAGTCAGGAGTGATCGCGAGTCGGCTTTGCGCAGCAGATGCAGACTGGCGAGTCGCTGGCCTTTCTTGGCTAACACGCGAAAGTGTTTTTTATCATTTGGCAGAGGGATGTAAGGCAGTGCATCGAAGGGGCGAGCGCGATAAATCATGCTGTGAAACAGCGCGTAAATGTAATCAAAAATATCTTCGGGGCCAAAGGTGTATTTCAGATCGCCGCGACCCTGCGGGATAAAAGTCATGTGGAGCTTATTCGCCATCAGGAGAATGAACTCGTGATTCAGATTGGGGCTGCGGCCATCCTTGCCCGGTGGGAAAGCTGAGTCACGAAGCGGTGTCTGCGCGTCTGGCAGCAGATACAGTGGAAACTGAAGGGGATTACCCAGCATAAACTGCTGATGAATGGGCAGATTCACACAGAACATATGCCCACCTTCATAGTCGCTGAGATGCGTTTGCTGGATGCAGAGCGCCAGATTATTAGCCTGGGTCATATGCACGATGTCCGCGCTGCGGGCTTGCTCCTCGGTGCAGATCACATAGCGGCTGTCAAAAGGCCGGTAAAGTACGTGGCTGGATGGAATATGTCGGCGTTGGGCGACCTCGTGTGCGCCAGCATCCGTGTAGCGCAGTTGATCGGCATCAGCCGCAATGCCGTTGAGCGAAACAGGAAATATATCCGTCAGTTTCCAGCCCGTTTCCGGCTCAGAGCCTGAACTCACATGGAGTACCTGCGGGATGAAAAGATAATCGGGCGCCTGCGGGTTGATGCGCTGCCATTCGCTATCGTAGACATCATGTTCCAGCAGCCAGTTGGATTTGTCCGCCTGTGTGCCCCATGTGTCCGCATAATACACGCGGTTGTCATCATGGTGGGTATCGCGTCGCACAAAAATACTGACCACTAACCCATGATCGGTATCAAACAGATTTTCGTCGGTGATGTTATCCGGCGCTTTTTCACCGTTTTGTCCGTGAAGATTCAAAAAATATGCATCACGGAATGTGCCCAAAAGCTGCTGGCGCAGGGTGGAATAATCGGGATCAGTGAGGAAATCATTAGGCGTGACAAAGGCCAGAATGCCGGATTTGTGCTGGGTCATCAACTGCTGGCCCAATCGTAAAAAACGGGCGTAATCCTGCTCCAGATCATCAAAGCCGGGACGGGGACTATTGGCGGCATACTGGCGCTGCGGCGGATTGCCGACCATGACCAGCATGGGATAATCTCCAACGGGCAGGCACCCCTGCTGCATTTCCGTCTGAAGCAGTTGGGCGAAAGCATGCTCATTTGTAGTGGCGGGATCGCAATCCAGCGCGTTAGAAAGATACACGCGCAAGCGCTGGTTGCTGGCAAAACTGTAGCCTAAACGCCTGAGCTGGATTGCCAGTTTCATATGGGTGATGGCATAAGGCGCAAGGCCGATGTCCAGCCCGATGATACGCGGCAGCAGATCATCACGCGCGTAAGTATCCCACGCACCAAGCTGGTGCTGCTGGCGCAGAATATCGTAAATCTGCTGTGTAATGAGATACAGAAACGTGCCGGAACCGGCTGCCGGGTCAACAATCAGCGCCTTGGGGCTGGCTAATCCCAACGCCTGATCGAAGCGTTTGCGCAATAACTGATTCACGCTGCGCAGGATATAACTCACTACCGGCTCAGGCGTATAAGCGATGCCTCTTGCGCGATTTTCTTCGCCCGTATAGTGTCTGAAAAAGTTCTCGTAAAACTGACCAAGAGGATCTTCTGGATGGGTGCGTCGTCCAAAATCGCGTAATACACTCTCAATATCGGTCTGCGTCAGCAAAGCGGCCAGCGCGTCCACCAACCAGGCGACTCGCTCATCGAGTGGCGCGTTATTGATCGCCTGGAACAAATCGCGCATAAAGGGATTGGTCGGCGGTAAATCCCAGTAGACATCGCGCCGGTTAAAGGCCTTCTGGCGGGCGGCTCCCTGATGCCGCACTCTGGCAACAAACAGCGCGCTGATAAAGGTCTGCGCGTACATATCGGCGAAAGTATCCGGTGTTAAGTCCGGCACCAGATCGCGAAAGACCTGCATCTGGGACAGTAATTCGCGATCTATGGGTTCTTCAGTCATAGCGGCTGACAGCAAATAGCGTAACTCACGCGCTATCTGTCCCAATTGCTCAGAAAGCGGTTCGGCATGCTCGATAGTTGGCGCTTGATACTGGCTGAAGCCTTGCAGCAAGCCGTTCAGATTGCCGGGGTTACGATCAGCCTGAATATGTTGATCGACAAATCTGCCAAGTGTGACCGTCTGTTGTTTGTGCGACTGACTGTATCCATGAAACTCAAGATAATTGGTCAGGATGATGTTGGGTAAAGCGGCGTTCTGGATGGCAAAGCGGCGGCTGTTTTCAACAGATTCCAGTGAAGTACCCAATGGGTAGGCAAACAGATAGCCCACAGGTTTAGCGCCATCCCAGATGATAAAGTCGGGTGCGCCGATTGTGCCGCGGCGCGGATTAAAATCCACCTGAAAAGCCGGCAGTTGGTCTGTAAGAAGATTTTTCAGCGCCTGCTGACAGCGATACTCACTGTTTGGATCTGCCGCAAGCTGGTCAATATAGGTTGCAGGAAAATTCGGCATAGGTTGATTCCGCTTTTGGGTGATGAGTATTTATTCTGAAACGTCGTTTAAGCCACAAACGCCTCAGATCATGTTTAATATTGTCCATCAGAATTGTTAAATTTCGTGGGGTGTATGCGGGGAAATAAAAAATCAGGACAGAAACTTCTATCCTGATTAAAATATTGAATGTCAGTTGGTGCTGCTGCTAAGATCAGCCACGGGCGACCACATGCAGCGTCTTGATGATGAGCTTCACACGCTGCTCGACACCGCGCAACTGGGGCATGTTTTTGTAGTAATCCTCGTTGTCGCGATAGGCCAGACTCAGGCTGTTGATGTGATCCAACGCGCCTTCCTCGGTCATTTCTTCGACAATGCCCCGGATTTCAATATAACGATAGGGGTTTTCGCGGTCATAGGCCACGACAGACACACGCGGGTCATTCTCAAGATTTTTATCTTTTTGCCGACCACGCGCCGTGTTCAGGACGACCTGACCATTCTCCACGCTGCTCCACAGCACAGAGGCCTGCGGTTGACCGTCAGGCATGAGGGTGACAAACGTAACAAAATTTGGGGCAGTCAGCAGGTCGTAGTACGCTTCAGGAATTGTTGCAGACATATTTTACGCCTCGATAAACTTGGGCAGGTAAAAACTCATATAGTGTAACGTATCGCCGGTTGCGTTTACAGTAGCCGCCTGCATCTCCGGTGTGGCGAGAATCACATCGTACTGGCCCACAGCAAACGTCTGATCGTTGTAAGTGACGATACCGCTGCCATCGGTGACATACAGAAACAGGTCTTCATCAGTCTGCGGCGCTTCAATCTGGCTGGTGCCTGCATCGGGCAGCACGGTTGCAGTCAGGCGGCCATCCATATGCTGCTGCATCGGTGAGCCGTCACCGATTAAATTGTAAATGGAGCCATCCCCTACCTGACGCATGGGCAGTTGATCGCTGCTGGCCTGCTGATAATGCGGTTCGAGGCCGCGATATTTACGGTCAGCGATAAACCAGATCTGAATGACGCGCACCGGTTCGTCGGTGTAATTCATTTCCATATGCTCGATATAATCGCCAGAGAACATGCGTTGCAGCTCACCGGGGCCGATCTCGCCTTTGCCGCCGGTCGTGTCCTCATGGTGAATGGTCCCTTCCAGCACCCAGGTATAAATCTCCAGGCCACGATGCGGATGCCACGTAAAGCCGTTATGCGGGGCAATACGCGTCATGTGCGCGGTCAGCATGCCGCTCAGGCGCTGTAAGGGGCTCCAGCCACCGACGGCAAAATGCGAATTTAACCAGTGAATGGGGTGGATGGTTGGAAAGGCATCCGCAGGGAAATGCTGAAATTCAGCCGGACGCATAAAGCCGGATTCGATAACTGTTTCTTGCAGAGGGAAAGCGACCATAGATATGTCCTTAAATAAGCTGAGGGGCGCACAATTGTACGTCCCTCAAGCAGTTTATCTCATTACGATAGATTATACCGAAGTTTGAAACTTAGGCAGGTTGGTTTTCGGTTGCCAGAACAGCTTCGACTTCCAGCGCAATCTTAATGTCTTTGCCGACCAGTACGCCGCCAGTTTCCAGCGCAACGTTCCAGGTCAGGCCAAAGTCTTCACGGTTGATCTGGGTGTTGCCGTTAAAGCCCACGATGGTAGTGCCAAAGGGGGTCTTGTGCTGGCCGAGGAATTCACCCTCAATCACGACGGAGCGGGTCACGTCACGGATGGTCAGGTCGCCGGTCACTTTGACATCATTGTCGCCGCTGAACACGACTTTGGTGCTCTTGAAAGTGATGTTGGGGAATTTCTCCGCATCAAAGAAATCTGCACTGCGCAGGTGATTGTCACGATCAGCCACACCACTATTGATGCTCTTTACATCAATGGTCACGTCCACACTGGCAGCAGACGGATTTTCGGCATCGTATTCGACAACACCTGAAATGGTTTCAAATTTGCCACGGACGTTGGTAATCATCATGTGGCGAACGCTGAATTCCGCGCTGGTGTGTGTGGGGTCAATATTCCATTGTGCCATTGGTTGGTACTCCTTGATTTTAGTTTAAGTGGACTATAGTCCGTTTTCATGTTTACAACTATACACCACATGGATTGTGTTGTCTATAAGAAACAGATTAGAAAACGGACGCTAGTCCATTTAGGAGGAGTGGGGTTGAATCAACCGCTGAAGTGTACTTTTCAGGCCAGTGAGAATACGGGGGATTTCATAGCCCATAGTATTGTGCTGGAAACGCAGGGTTTGAACATCGAGCATGACATACAGAACATCAGCAGAATAGTCCAGATCAATCTCGCGGTTGATCTGCTGCAACAGGCCGCGAATGGTGTGCCGCCACCATAGATGAGCCGGATGTTCCAGTACATTGACTGTTTCAGGGCTGGATTGTCCCTGAAGCAGACTTTCATTCTGAATGACGAATACCAGCACCTGTTCGAGGAACCATTCCATATTCTCAAGCGGTTGATAGGTATTTCGCATCCGACGCAGAAAGCGTTCCTGCAAGTCGCGCATTTCCTGATCGAGCAGTGCGTGACACAATTCCGATTTGTTGTCAAAGTGGCGATAGAGTGTGCCTTTGCCCACGCCAGCCGCTTCGGCAATAGCTGCCATAGGCACTTCGCTCACGCCTTTTTGGTTGAATAAGCGCTGTGCAGTGTCCAGCAGCAGCGCCCGATTCTTAAGGGCGTCAGCACGTGTGGGTTGGGGATCAGTGGGTAGGATCAAGTTATTATTCATGGCTTTATTATACGTTATTTTCCCATATTTACGAAGTGATTCGCTTCCACAGACGGGCTTTTAGGTGGTCTTAAAGGCCATTTATAGCCAGGAACTAATCAATTTCTATGATTTACCCACCCTAACGAAACTTTTTTCTTAATGGCGCGTAAAGAGAGTATAAGAGTTTCTTGGGGGAAACATGATGCTCGTACGCAAGGTTCAACTCAGTTTTATTCTCATCGTCGCGCTGGCCCTGATTCTGGTCACTGTGACGAGTGCCGGTACGGTTGCCAAAGCTCAGGCGTTTCAGTCGTGCATGGTCAACAGCCAGCCAGCTGTGCTGCCAGCAACAGGCCAGCAAAGCAGTGCGCCGTGGGTGGGCAAAGTGGCTGTGAACTGGTTATTTGGTGCGCGGGTCGCATTTGAAAGTACGCTGGGCATGGATGACAGCAGCGGCTATACCGGCTCGATCAGCCCGGTGGTGCGCCAGACCGCAGCCTTAATCGCCTCGTGCCTGCGTTCCACCAATCCTTAAACCCTTTTTCGATCATTCAATTTACTCAGCGTTTTTGAATCACAGCAGTGATGTTTCACTGTGTGCAAAATAAGGAGCATTTCATGAGTACGTCACAAATGTCCCATCAAAATTATCGATCTTTGTTCTGGCCGATTGTCTTAATCAGTGCCGGTGTGATCTGGTTACTGGTCAATTCAGGCCTCATCTCCGGGCAAAATCTGGCGGTACTGTTTCGTCTGTGGCCGCTGATTTTGATCGTCGTCGGCCTCGATTTGCTGTTTGGCCGGCGCTCTCCGGTAATCGGCGCGCTGATCGGTATCGGCACTGTTGTGCTGATTGTCGGTCTGATGCTGGTGGGCCCGTCATTTGGTCTGTCCGGCCCCAGCCTGGACGTAATCACCGATACCTATGATGCGCCTGTGAGCGATGCCGAATCCGCACAGGTCAATCTAAACGCGACTATCGGTGAACTGACTATTGGCGCACTGGACGACTCAGCAAATCTGATGGAAGCGGAGGTCGCACATACCGGACAAATGAATTTTCAGGATAATGAAGCCAGCCAGCGCACCATCAACCTGACCGAAGAAGATAGCGCGGATGATGCTTTCGGCTGGAATTTTTTCAGCGGATTTTTCAATGATGCGGAAAATCAACGCTACTGGCATGTGGATTTCAACCCGAATGTCCCGCTGCAATTGAATATCAACACCGGTGTAGGTCAGAGTCGGCTCGATCTGAGTGCGTTACAGCTCACCAGCCTCTCGCTGAATGTGGGAGTCGGGTCAGTCATTGTGGAGCTTCCTGCCAGCGCGGAAACACTCACTGCACAGATCAGAGCGGGTGTTGGTGAAACCAATGTGACGATTCCAGAAGACGCGGCTGTCATACTGGGTATTAACGGCGGTGTCGGATCGGTCAGCGTGGATGTACCAGATCACACGGCTGTCCGGCTGGAAGCAAACACTGGTCTGGGAAACATCAATGTGCCGGGTAATTTTGCCGATTTGGGTGAAAGCAACGACAACCAAATCTGGGAAACGCCCGGTTTCGAAGCCGCAGATCAGCGTATTACCATCACATTTGAAGGCGGCATCGGTAATCTGACCATCCATTAGTTTCGGCTCAATGGGGCAGAAAATGTGCCCCATCAGTTTGTCATCTGATTAATCGCATAAACAGGGGAATGGAAATAAATGGACAAGCCAAAACGTAAAAATGATCACAGCGGCAGCGGTAACCCGACAGGTGCTTATATCCTGATTGGCCTCGGCGTCATCTTCCTGCTGATGAATGTGCTGGATTTTAGCTGGGGTCAGTTGTGGCCGCTGATATTGATCGGCATTGGAGCCTATCTGCTGTTAGGGCGCAATAGTGCTACTGGTGCCAAAACGGAATATTTTAACGAACCGCTTGGGACTGCCACGAGTGCGGATATCGACCTGAATCTGTCGGTTGGTGAAGCGACAGTTTCCGCGTTGAGCGATGCTGGTCAATTGATTGACGCGGAAATCACCTATGTGGGCGATGTGCTGTTTGAGGTGTCGGGAGAGAATCAGAAGCATATCAAGCTGAGCCAGACCGGCGAAAGTGGCCTGCAATGGATTAACCCCGCTAACTGGTCGAACAAGCCCAAGTATGCGTGGCGCATCGGCCTGAGCGAACAGGTGCCGATGAATCTGAATATTCAGGGCGGTGTGGGTGAAGCCAAAATTGATTTGCGCCGTCTGCAACTCACTGATCTGCGTCTGCATGGCGGCCTGGGTAAACTGGATGCGCGGCTGCCAGAAGCGGCACAGGGTTACGATGTGGACTTACATGGTGGCGTGGGTGAGCTCAAAGTGGATCTGCCACCCGCAACCGACTTAAATCTGCGGGTACAGGGTGGCATTGGTGAAATCACGCTCTCCACCCCGGTGAATACGGCTGTGCGCATTGAGGCACGCGGAGGCATCAGTAATGTGAATGTGCCCTCGTCTCTGAATCGGCTGGAACGTGGTGGTGATTTCGACATGGGCAATAGTGGCGTATGGGAAAGCCCGAATTTCGAGAATGCTGCCCACCGGATCGTGATTGATTACCGTGGCGGCGTGGGTGAATTAAAGGTGCGCTAAGGCCAGTTTGCAACATTTTGCCCACCAATAACGTATTCATAAATAGAGTAAACACAACACCATCAGGTGTTTAAGGGATACAGGGTAGAATCATGAACGAAGAAAAATCGAAAAACTACGAGACCGAATGGTCTTTCTCATTTGACACAATCGGCGAAAGCATCAGTGGTTTGTTGGGCAGTCTGGGTGCGGGTAAAGACCAGGAAGTCCACACCTCAAACTTTGTTGACCCGCTGGAGGGTGCAGAATCCGCCGAAATCACACTGGAGCCGACAGTGGGTGCAGCATCCATCAACGCACTGACCGACTCGGACAATTTGCTGGAAGCGGATATCACCTATATCGGTGAGGTCAAGTTTGTCAGCGAAGTCGAGGACAATGTCAAGATGCTGCGGCTGGGGCAGACTTCGCAGAATGATGTCTTCAAGCCGGTACGGGATGCGCTGGGATCCTTTGCCCGCCAGAAAGAACTGTACTGGACGATGCGACTGTCGCCCAATATCCCGCTGGCACTGAAGGTGAACAGCGGCGTGACCAATAATGATTTTGACCTGAGTGCGCTGCAACTGACCGAGCTGAAGTTTAATGGCGGCACCGGCAAGACCGATCTGAAACTGCCGACGATGGGCGGGAATTATGATGTGTCGCTTAACAGCGGTACCGGTGAACTCAATGTTGAGATTGCCGATGGCGCGAACATCACGCTGCGCTCCAATAATGGCACGGGCGCGACGCACGTCACCATTGGCAACAACGCGAACATTGATGCCAAAATCACAGGTGGTGTGGGCGCGTGTGTGATTACAGTGCCCGAAGATGCAGGGGTACGCCTTAAAGCCACCACCGGCCTAGGCAAAGTCCGCGTACCGAGCCATTATATCGCGCTGAAGGTAGATGAATTTGTCGCGACCAGCGGCACCTGGGAATCACCGGGTTATGATACTGCCGAGCATAAAATCACCATTAAGTATGATGGCGGCATCGGCAGCCTGACGATCAGGTAATTGTCAAAAAAAAGACTGTGTGAGAGGCGAGTGCAGACTCGCCTCTTTTATTTGCGAGGTTTAATACTCGTCACGCGTCTGCATAAACAGGGCTTTTTTCTCACCGGGCAATGTGAAATCAAAGCCGCAGCTCATGAAGAAAGTATCGGAGGAAGTCACCGCCATCACTTCATAGACATTTTTCTCACGGGCCAGCTTGACACAGGCCTCGACCAGTGCTTTACCAATCCCCATACCGCGCACGTCGGGCGACACCGCCAGACTGCGAATCTCCGCCAGTTTTTTTGAATAAACCTCTAAGGCCGCACAACCCAGAATCTGCCCGTCTTCATCATGCGCGATAAAGTAATTTGGCAGCCATTCTTCCAATTCGTCGAAGGTGCGCGGCAGTAACTTGCCATAATCCACAAAGGGCTTAATAAAATCGCTCAGGCGGTCAAGATCACCGGACTGCGCAGTGCGAATCGTAATCGAATGTTTTATTTTTTCCGTCGCCATATAAGAAAATTCCCAATCTGAGTCTCTTGCTCATAATTGAAGGCTAGCCAGTCTCTCAATTCATTATACTGCTGAAGCAATGTAATGGAATCGTCATCACTGCCGGTGACCCACGGCATATAATCGACCTGGAGCGCCAGCACATACGGTGGCAAAGCTGCCCACAGGATGTCCACATTTTCCTCGCGCCATTCTGCCGGGTACCAGTCCGCCACCAGTGGAAACTGGAAGATAAAACGTGTAGGCGGATTAAGCTGAGTCAGGTAATAAATTTCCGGGCGGAAACCCCAGATATATAGCGAATCCCCGGGCACATTGCGGTCAATGAGATAATTTGCTACGGCCTGCGACTCGCTGGCGATAAATTCGCCGGCCTGAAAACGACTGTAGTAGGCTAATTGATCCTCGCGTCCGGTCAGATAATAATTGCTTCTGGCCCAGATACCGCTGCCCATAATCGCCAGAAAAATCAAACTCACGATGATCGTCACCGGGATTTCGCTGCGGCGCACCCAACCCCGCTGACCTGCGGCATGAATTAAGCGATCAACCGTGTCCGCCGCCATCAATGCTAAAGGCGGCAGTAGCGGCAGCCAGTGATAATCATAGCCTTTGGCCTGAATCAGCACGATGAACAGACCGGCAGCAGCCCACAATAACACCACCAGCCAACCCGTCCCGCGCCGTTCGGCCATGCGCCCGACAAAGAACCACAACCCGGCTAAAATCAGCAGCACACCCCACTGCTGCCAGCGGAACCCCAGCGCCGTGACCATCAGATCGCTGAAATCCGCCCAGTTAAAGGTGAGCGCGGTATATTGTGAAGTGACTGCGGCGCTTTCGAGCAAGGCATCCAACGCGCCGACTGATGCCATATACGCCAGTCCGCCCAGGCCGACCAGCAGCACCCCGGTGATAAAAGCGAAAATATCCCCGGCGATCCGTAACGGATGATCAGGTTTCTCTGCTGGATTTTGGGCTGGTTGCAAGATCAGATAGCCTGCAACAACAACAATCCCAAAGAACGCAAACGGATATTTGAACCAGACACTATAGGCGGTCAAAAGCCCTGCGCCAAATGCCCAGGCAGTAGCTTGCCAACTACCACGCCGGTCAACCGCTTGAAACAGGCAGACAACCGCCAAAACCATCGGCACCAGCACCAGACCATCATTCTGCGAGAGTGTCCAGAAGGATTCGCTGAAATAAAAGGCGGCGAACAACAACGCGGCGAAAAAGCCCGTGCGCCAATGCGCGATGCGGCAGCCCAGCCAGTACAAACCAGCCGCGATCAGCGGGAAAGCAAGAAAGTCGAGCAGGCGAATAGCCGTCAGCGTGTGACCGAAAAGCTGAATCGCCAGGGCGTAAATATAAAAAATCGCGGGTGGTTTGGGATTCCAGAGTTCAGTATAAGGGGTTTTGCCATTGAGAATACCGGTGGCGATAGTGGCAAATTCGCCCTGATCGCGCCCCAGTGGGTAGGTAATGACCGGAAAAGCGATGACGGTAACCACCAGAATCAACCCGGCAAAAAGCAACCAATGGTTACGGGTCATAATAACCCGGCGATCCTTGCCAGCAAAAATGCGATACCCAGAGACAGCATGAGCATCATCCAGGCAAACAGACGGCCTGTGTCCTGGCCGGGGCTGATCTCTTTTTCTTCGACTGTGACATCACCCAACAGATCGACATAGAAATCGAGGTTGATACGGCCTTTATTCAGCCGTGCCATATAGTCATGACTGGTGACGACCATCCAGCCATTTTCGTCTTCTTCCCAGTCAGCCCCCAGGCGTTCCCGGATAGCCGCTTCAAGAATGGCACGCGCCTGCTCAGCAGGAATCGGTTGGCGTTCTTCAGTCATGAGTCATCTGCTCGTCAAGCCAGCGGGACAATGTATATAAGCCGTGTAGTATATCATACGGGGGGTGTTCGTTTTGAAGGGTCGAAATGACAAATCTGCCAAGAGTCACCAACTCTGCAGCAGGATCATATAGCTGCCTGAGGTGATAAGCCGGGGCGCGGGATAAGGTTGGCCCCGGCTCAATAATAGCAGACTGCTGATTTTGAATAAAAGATCAATCGTGCTGGTTTAGCTGGCTTTGCGCTGGCGACCATTGGCGATTAATTCGGGCGCGACACGCTGGATCGCATCCAACACGTCGTAAATATCAAACGGCTTCGGCAGGTAGTCATTCGCACCCAGCTCTAAGCCGTTGATGAGATCATCATAATCATATTTGGCCGATGTCAGGATAAACGGCGTGTTGTGCCATTCCAGACTATCACGGACAAATTTCAGAAGTCCGTAGCCATCAACCTGGGGCATATCGATATCAGAGATAATAATGCTGGGATTGGATTTGCCAAGAATGCTGATCGCTTCTTCGCCATTACTGGCACAGGCAACTTCGAAACCTGAAGCCTGAAGCAGAAATGCCAGATTGCGACGCAGTGGTGCGTGATCTTCGACTAAAAGAATTGAACCTAACGTGCTGTTAAAAGGTGCCATCTTAATGCTTCTCCCCTCGCGCTTAATTCTATTTCAATCATAGCCTAAAAATCCTTACCTGAGAATAAAGCTTTTACTTTATTCATGAAAATTTCAAAATTACCAAATATTAGCACCCTTGAATGTCGGTACCCGATTTAGACTTTGTTATTTTTTGCCCGGGTTATAACCATATTTTCATCCTTTTTTAGCCTGTAAACATCGCTCACGGGGCTGATTCCTGTCTCCATCTAAAGGCGGAGGCGATCAATGTTATTTACATAAAGTTCGCTTTTATGCGTTTGTAAGCTCTCCCCCTAAAATTCAGGGGTTTTTGTAATGTAAAACTTAATGCTAATGCCTGATTCATTTGCTTATCACAACTCGCTTATTTTATTGGCGCATAATTAATAATAGTATTTCAAACAGCATCAGATCAAAATGATGCGTCAAGGGGTGTAAAATGGCTAACGAAAGTCGTGAAGAAGTTCGCGTTCGTCGGAACGATGATTTTGAGGTTAAAGAGCGGGTGGTGGAGCAATCGCCTTCCACACGTCAGATTGTGGTTTCACGCAGCGCCAAGTTTATATGGCTGGTTTTCGGTATTATTATTGGCCTCATTGCTATCCGCGTGGTCTTAAAACTGATTGCTGCGAATGCGGTAAACGCTTTCGCCAGCTTTATCTACAGTATCACGGATGTTTTCCTGGCCCCATTCTTCGGTCTGACTGCGACCCCAGCTACAAGCACGGGCATGGTGCTGGAAATTCCGGCATTAATCGCTATGGTTGTGTATGCACTACTGGCATTTGTGCTGGTACGGCTGCTTTATATCCTGTTTGCGGATACCAGCCGTCGTCGTCGCGTCCAGACAGTGGAGCGCGAAAGACTCTAACTAAAGTCATGTAAAGTTAACGGGGATGGCCAACGCTATCCCCGTTTTGATTCCTCGTGATAAATCTAAAAGCCCTCAATCAGGTAAATTGCCCCTTCAATCTGTCCCACTCCATCCGGCGTGATAATTTTGCGCCAGGGCGTGCCCAATCCACTGGACACATACAGCTTACCGGCATGATAGGTGATATTCGTTGGTGTATCGAGGTTATCCGCCAGAATGACTGGCGCTCCACCATCTGCCGGATAAAGCATTACCCGTCCGCTGAAACGTGCGTAACCGCCGGGGTCGGGCTGTGCATCCAGCGCGTAGAGATCAAAATCTTTAGGCATTGAAGTCGGCGGCCACCCAGTCGTCAATTCCACCACGAAGATGTTTCCCTGTGGGTCGGTGGCGACATCAATCGCTGTGGTGAGGTTGGTAATCTCATCGGTGACGGTGCCGGTGGTCGGATTGATGCGTACAATTTTCGAGTCACCGGGCAGAAACGAAATGGACGTGCCAAAGTAATCATGCACAAAGCCGGAGAACAAAGCGACCAGTATGTCCCCCGTTTGCGAATCCAGCGCGATGCCGGATGGCACAGGCTGCTGCTCATGCGCCAGAAAATCCAACTGTGCCACCACGGCTGGCTCATCTGCCGCCAGTGTGACCGACATAATGCGATTGTAGCCGCTTTCGGTCACGTAAAATGTTTCACGCTGCGGATCATAGACAAGGGCATTCAGCGTGGCGCTACGTTTGATAAACAGGCTGGTCTCGCTGAAATCTTCGCTGATTTCGTACACGCCAGTTTCGCCATAAAAACCTTCTTCACCCCGGTTGCGGCTGGGAATGGCGAACGGGTCATCTTTGGTAAATAAAATTCGCCCATTGTCGAGCATGAGAATATCGGACAGGCCAAACACCTCATCATGGCCGGTGTTAAATTCAGTCAGGCTATTATAACTGGGAAATTGAGTCAGCAGAGGTCGGCGCTCTCCAGTATCGTCATAATCACCATCGGTATTTTTATCTTCAAACAGGCTGATCTGACCGCTGCCTGTGACCTCTTCGCCAGACTGATCGGTGCCTGAACCCGCTTCAACCACCAGCAGACGACCATCAGGCATCACCGCAACCCCACGGGGATTATTCAGGCTGCCTGCAATTCGGGTGACGGTCACATCCTGCGCCTGGGTCGGGGCACCCATCACAAGCAGAACCACCAGCACTAAACTTATATTCTGAAACCTCATAAACCATATCCCTTGAATTCATATCAAACAGCCCATCTACTATACCCATATGCGGGTTATTGAGCCGACTAAACTGAGCGAATTATTATTTTCCAGTCACGAGCATTGAGTTGACCACCCCTGAAATGAACGCCATAATGAATTACATCTCTATTGAATGTTTACAGTTTTGTATGCATCTATGGCGATCAAAACTTTTCCTGTCTACAGACAGCGCACTTAAATTTTGCTAATATACGGCGTTTTATTTTCAGGAGTTAAAAATAATGCAAGTTATGACTGACCGGGCGGCAGACCTCAGCCCACAGCAACTGGAGGGCTTAAAGCTGCACTATGCCCCATTTGTATTTACACTGGATGGCAAAGAATACAGCAGCGGCGTGGATATCCAGCCGGACGAGTTTTATCTTTTGCTGGAAAGTACGGACGGTATGCCCTCAACATCGGTGCCGGCACCGGGCATGTTTGTCGACCTGTATCGCGAGATGGCGAAGACCGACCCCGATATTCTGTATGTGCATGTATCCTCTGGCCTCAGCGGCACCTATAATTCCGCGCACGTGGCAGCAGATATGGTGCCGGAGGCGAATGTCCATTTCTTCGACGCGATGACTCTGTCTGGTGCGCAGGGCTGGCAGGTCGAGGCGGCGGCGCGAGCAGTACAGGCCGGTTGGACACTCGATCAGGTGTTTGAACTGCTGCGGAAAATTCAGAATATGACCTCGACGCTGTATACTCTGCCCTCGCTAAAATATCTGATTCATGGCGGTCGCATCGGCCATTTAGGCGGCCTGCTGGCGAATACGCTCAATATCAAGCCGATTATCGGCGTCAGCAAAACCGATGGCAAGTATGAGCAGCGTGGACGGGTGCGTACATTCAAACGTGCAGTCGAGCAAATCCCCAATCTGATGGCGCAGCAGTATCCCGAAGGCAGCGAAATGCGCGTACAGGTGTTGCACGCGCACAATCCGGAAGGCGCTGAACTACTTCACGAAGGTATCAACCAGAAATTCAAGGCGACTTTTCTGCCGGGTGGGCCGATTGCACCGGTTTTGGGGGCGCACAGCGGGCCGGGTCTGGTTGGCGTGGTGTATGCGCCCTGCGCGGATTTTCCGCACATGCCATAGATACTTGCAGGACAGGCTGCGAAATTGTGGCATAATAAAGCACGTAAACATAAACAAGTGTGAGTTAAAAAGGCAAATTGTGATGTCCTTTGCACCTGTCAGCACCCTGTTTGATGAGATCAGTGATTTTCTTGTGACCGGGCCAGGTCTGGAGCAGATTATTGCTTTCCAGCCTTCAGATATGCTCAATCAGCGCTTGCACGATTTACTGGACAAAAACCGTGAGGACCACCTCGCACCTGAAGAACAAACCGAGTTAGACACCTTTTTGCAGATCAATCACCTGTTTATTATTCTGAAGGCCAAAGCGCGCCAAAAACTGGCGAGCGAGTCTTGACCTATGTCAGTGCTGAAGTACGCCGCCTGGTAATCGAACGGGCTGGTAACTGCTGTGAGTACTGCCGTCTGAGCCAAGACGATCATCTATTTGCCTTTCATATTGAGCACATTATTGCTGAGAAACACCGAGGCAGCAGTAATGAAGATAACCTGTGCCTGAGTTGCCCCGCCTGCAATGGTTTTAAAGGGAGCGATATAGGCTCACTGGATTGGGATGATTCAGGCCAGTTTGTCATGCTCTATAATCCCCGACAACAGATATGGAACGAACACTTTCTTCTTGAAGAAAGCCAAATTGAACCTTTAACTGCTGAAGGTCGCGTGACTGTTTTCCTGCTGCGTTTTAACAGCCCCGCCAAGATTAAAGAGAGGCAGTTACTCCTGACATTAGGTCGCTATCCCTGCTGAGTATAATCTCCAATGAACAGATCGTGAAAAATCGAACAAGCTGTGCTAAAATGCGTTACACTCTGGCTAAAGGTAACCCTTCTTGGACACTCTGTAATGCGCCTGTCTGTGCGTGCTCCGCTTATTTTTCTGCTCACCCTCACTTTGTTCGCATTCGCTGTTCCCCTTTCCGCGCATGGCTATATTCTGCGCTCATTTCCTGAAAATCGCGCTGTTCTGGAACGTCCCCCCACACGCCTGCAATACTGGTTCAGCGAAGGGCTGGAGCCGAATTTCAGCAAGCTGCTGCTGCGGAATCAGGCCGGTGATGTATTGGCCGAAGGCGGCGTGGATGCTGATGACGCGACGCTGATGGCGCTGCGTGTACCGGCCAATCTGCCGGAAGGCGCCTATATCGTTGAGCTGCGTCCGGCGTTTGCCGCTGATGGGCATGTGGTGGCCGAAAGCCGCGTGTTTTTCGTCGGCGAGGAAGTCGGTGAGGTCAGCGGGGCGGCGGCAGATTACACCGTGCCACCGCTGGAAGTCGTCTGGCGGGTGCTGGTCGTTTCATCGAGCATTTTTCTGCTGGGGATTTTTGGGCTGTATAGCTGGATTCTGGTGCCTGCCTGGGGCAGTGATGAATATCCATCCGGGCTGTTGCCTCCACGCGTGATGCGCCGCCTGAATATCCTGATTATCAGCGCATTGATTGTGAGTTTTGGCGGCAATATCCTCGCGCTTTTGCAACAGGCGATGATCTTTTTCAATACGGGGCTGGCGGAAGTCATCAGCAGCAATCTGTGGAGTCTGGTGCGCATCGGCTCGCGGTTTGGCGATGTCTGGAATGTGCGCATGCTGCTGCTGGCATTAGCCGCCGTGCTGCACGGTCTCAGTCTGCGTTTGTGGAAAGAACAGCCACGTTTTGTGCAGGCTTTCTGGTCGGCGCAGGTGTGGGCCTTTCTGCTCATTATGGGGACTTTCAGCGTCAATGCCCATGCCGCCGGATCGCTGCTGTGGCCGTGGCTGGCAATGCTGGTCGACTGGCTGCATGGCATGGCGGTCGGCCTGTGGATTGGTGGACTAGCCGCGCTGGTGCTGATTTTGCCCGTGGCGCTGCAACCGTACAGCGGAGAAACCCGTCGTCAGGCATTACTGGCGGTGTTGAGGCGTTATTCTCGTCTGGCGGCAGGTGCGCTGGCGGTCGTCATCGCTAGCGGGATTTACAGTGCGCTCAACTGGCTGTATACCCCGGCTGATGTAACCGGAACCGCCTGGGGCGGCGCACTGTTGATTAAGTCGCTGCTGGTGATCATGATTGTGGCGCTGGGACTGGCCCATCATATCAGCGCGAATCCGGAACGCTATGCACACTGGTCAGCGCGGATTGACCGCGTCGGACGCTTGAGCCTGACATTGCGGCTGGAAGTGCTGGTGGCGGTGCTGATTTTAATCAGTGTTGCTTGGTTATCCGCCACACCGGTTCCCGAACCGCAGCTTGAAGGCGAATCTGCGCCACCATTAAGCGCCAGCCAGACTATCGGTGACTTAACCCTTGATATGACCATCTCACCCGGTGGCACGGGAGTCAACACGTATGACACGGTGCTGCGCCGCGGCGAGGAACGGATTGACGCGTCAGATGTGCAGTTGCAATTTATCAATCCGCAGCGCGATTGGCGCGGAGAATGGCACACTGCGGAACGCGTCGATGATGGCCTGTATGTGACCGCTGGCGCCGATCTGAGCACCGATGGAGAATGGCTGACGGTCTATGATGTTATCCCAACCAATGGCGACCCCAGCCGCTTTGTGTTTGACTGGACGGTGACTAATGCCGCTACGGTCATCCAGACACGTCAGCCGGGTATCCTGAATATTATCGCGCTGGTGGCGGTGGTGGTCAGTGCGACATGGGCTATCTGGCCGTTGCTGCTGAGATTTTATCACTGGCTGGACTGGAGTCCGGTCAGCGTGGCGGTGGCCGTCAGTTCACTGGTGGCGCTAGTGCTATTTCTAGGGCTGGGCTGGCAGGTGGCGCAGCAAAGTACACTGGATTATGAGGCAACTTTGAATCCACCACCGGCTCTCGTGAACCCGATTCTACCCACAGGGGAATCGCTGACTGAAGGGGCACAGATTTTAGAGGCGGACTGTCCCGGCTGGGATGGTCGCGTGCTGCTGCAACTGACCGAGCGCTTAAATACTGTGCGCGACGAACAACTGTATGCCATTACCGAAACTGGCTGGCAGGGATTACCTGCCTGTGAAGCAGGGCTCCAGACGGAACAACGCTGGAACCTCGTCAATTTTATCCGTACACTCGACCATTAAACAGGAAATTGATTTATGACCACATTTATCTATAGTCCTTCCGACCAGCCGCTGGCGCAGCGTATTCAGGCCGATCTGGCGGCACAGTCAGCATCAGCAGACGTAGTGATGATTGTCTCATCACAATCCGCCCGTGACCCTGAAGCGCTGGCTAAGCTCGATCAGGCATTGGATCAGAACCGCGAGATTATCCCGGTACTGGCTGAAAACGTGCCGCTGCCGAAGCTGATTGAGCATTTAACCCCGATAGACTTTGCAACCAGCTATGCGATTGAAGAACTGAAAAATCGCCTGCAAACAGTCAGCGAATTTCACATGAAGGTTCTTACTCCGTCCACAGCCATGTCTAACCGGCGCGCGGGAATTGTTGTGGGTGTGATCGCGGTGGTGATGTTTGTAGCCGGATTGTATCTGGTCGGCGTGTTGGGTGTGCAAGCGCCACAAGACGAATTTGATTATGTCGAAACCGAAATCATCCTCACGCGTAATTATTATGTCGATGAAGCGCTGCCCCGTTCTACCGAGGATGCGCTGAATTTTCAGGCCACAGTGGATGCTGCCCGCCCAACGTTACGCCCTGTGTTAATCGCCACGGCGACTGCTGCCGCCGCCGCCAGCGAGGATGATTAACAACGCATGACGGATGTTCTGATCATTGGCGCTGGGCCAGCCGGGATCGCCTGCGCGTATTATCTGCAACAGGCCGGGGTGGATTATGAGGTCATTGATCGCGCAGATGTGATCGCGTCTACCTGGGCGTATCAGTATCCCTCGCTGCGGCTGAATACGACACGTTTCTTCTCGCACATGCCGGGGGAGAAATTTCCGCTGCAATATGGTCTGTTCCCCAGTGCCAGCCAGTATCATCACTATCTGGAAAAATTTGTTGCCAAACATCAGCTTAAGATCACGCTGAATATTGATGTTCAGCATGTCTGTCGTGAGGGCACAGGCTGGCAAGTGGAGACGAGTCGCGGCGTGGAATGGTATCCGGTGGTGATTATCGCCAGCGGACGTTTCAGCAAGCCCTATACTCCAAATATCCCCGGCCTGGGCCAATTTACAGGCCGGGTGGTGCATTCGCACGATTATAAAGGGCCACAGCCATTTGCGGGTCAACGCGTGCTGGTCGTCGGTAATGGGCCGAGCGGTGTTGATCTGGCGGTGGAGCTGCCGCAAACCGCGCAGCACCCGGTTTATCTGGCGATGCGGACGGGCATTGTACTCCGGCCACGTTATCCCTATGGGCTGCCCAAGCACATGTGGATGATGCTGGCAGAGATTTTGCCAAAGCCATTGGGATCATGGCTGGAGAAAAAAGTGTTATCCGCCAAATATGAACATCTGGAACAAGTCGGCATTAAAGTGCCCAAACCCGGACAGGAAAGCGGTGCAGCCGGTACGCGTGGCCCGGAACTGATCCATGCGGTGCAGGCCAAACAGGTGCAACCCGTCGATGCGCCGGTCAATTTTGAAGGTCAGACCGCAGTCCTAGCGGATGGCACCAAGCTGGACATTGATGCTTTGATTCTGGCGACGGGCTTTTCACCTGCGCTCGATTTTCTGGATGTGGAGTATGCGACAGACCGTGAAGGTTTACCGCTGCGCGAAGAAGCGCCGTTTGACATTGACCGCACCTATCAGCCGCATACTGGTTATCAGGTCAAAGGCCAGCGCGGCCTGTATATCACCGGCATTTTCTACCAGGGCAAAGGCGCCATGTTCAACTTTAACCTGGAAGGCGAAATCGTCACGCGGCAGGTTGTCGATTACCTGCTCCAGCATCAACCGCAACCTGAACAGCACAAAACACTATAACCCGCTAACCGACCAGAACACGCACGAGCAAAACAATCAAACCCAGCGCCGCTAAAGTACCGCACACAGATGGTATCAGCGATGTAGCCCATTTGGGCAGAAACATATCCGCGATGTAATCATCCCCGCTGATGTCCCCATAACGCCGTGCCAGATGCGTCAGCGGACAGCGCAACCCATTGCCGACATAAACACCAATTTCCAGCAGAATCAGGCCGACTGCCAGCGCTAAGGGCAAGCCAGTGACGTTCGCAAAGATGGCGTACCACACATACAAAATCGCCAGTGAGATCACCACAAACACTATGGAGTGAAAAAACTTCACCGCAAACAAAGCGTAGCGATGATCCAATTTTGATACCGGGTTGTCCATGAGATTCGAAGACCTCCAGCAACAACATAATCCTGTCTCTATTATACTCCTGATGGGCTGTTTTGAATCAAAAACCACCATGAGCCGTGCAACTCATGGTGGCAAAAAATCGAGCTAAATCAGATTACAGTGTCGCGTTAAGCGAATGGACACCAGTCGCGCCGCTGGGACGTGATGGCTGCGATTCAATCACCTGCAAAGTACCGGTTCCGTCGTAGGTGCGGACGCTGAACGTGTGTGAACCTTCCTCAAACGGCCACTCATAGCGCCAGATGACCCAGGTGGTTTCGGACAGCGGGGTACGTAGTTGAGCTTCCTGCCAGTCGCCATCATCGACACTGACCTCAACCTTGGAGATACCCCGCGCACCCGCATGGGCGATGCCACCCACCGGCACCAGGAATTGGCCTTCGCTGCGGATAATGTTATCTGTCGCTACGGTATCAACCACTGAGGTGGTGTTCATCTGAGCGATTTCATCCCAGCCACGGCGCACCCAGTAGCCTTCTTCGTAGGCTTCGACCACTTCAATTTCGGTGATCCACTTGGGTTGCTTCATGCCGTAACGATCAGGGATATAGATGCGCAGCGGGAAGCCGTTCCGTACCGGCAGCGGTGAGTCGTCCCAGGCATAAGCCAGCATAATGCGCTCATCTTCGTTAATCAGATCGAGGCTGACGGTTTCATCAAAACCATCGGCGCTGGTGATGCGCAGATAAGCGGCATTCTCCGCCAGATCCGCATCGGCCAGCAGCTTTTGCAGGCTGATACCTGTCCATTTGGTCGTGCTGGTCAGGTCACCACCCAGCCGGTTGGAGATACAGGCGAGGGTCACATACTGATCCATCGGCTCGTAATTGTCGCGGATATCCGCCAGAGTCAGATCAAGCTGATTATTGACCAGACCGAAAATCGGCAGCGTATATGATGCTTCGTCAAGGACGGGCGGGCGTGAACTGATATCAATGCGGTAATGATCTTCCACCGGAGTGTATTCCGGGCGGGTGCCGGGGACAGGTTCGACCGCGTCACCTGCATTGGGTAGCTCGTCGGGCTGGACACCCATTGCTTCCGGGTCAAGCGATGCCGCAGCAATCGACTCTGATTCCGGCTGTGGCGGTGTGGGGCGTAACAGCGTCCCCAGGCCAACACCGAGTACGGTAATGGTCGCGGTTGCGCCACCGACTTTCACCAGGAACGAGCGCCGGTCAATGACATGGGCTGAAGCCTCGGTTTTGGCTGTTTCCTCAACGGTCAGGTCATTATAGATCCAGCCGACAGCCGCGCCCCAGACTGCAAATGCAACCACAATCCACATGGTGTTGAGCACCGGGCCAGTGGTCGCGGTAAAGTTGACACTGGTGCTGATAATCGCTATCGGAATACCGACGATCAGACCCAAGAGCAGTCCGGGCGTGACATTTTTAGCATTCGTTTTGGTCTGGTTCATTATAAAAAAGAAGATAGCGGCAGCTACAGTGCCGGTAGCGATCAGGCCGCCAACAGCCATGATATGCTCGGCAATTTTCGCCGTGCTGGAAGTCTCACCAAGCTGGAATGTCGAAATGATATTCACGATGATATCAATACCGAAGGTAATCACCGGGCCGGGGAGTACGCGCGCCATCCAGTCAAAGATGTCGAACGGCACAAACGGCAGGCCGACCACCGCATCCGCCAGGAAGAAGATTGCCGCCAGCGCACTGGTCAGCAAAAAGCCAACGACTGCGCCAATCACAATGCCCGGACGATCCAGGATATCGTGCGTCATAAGTTTGGTACTGGTATTGGTTGCCATAATTCTCTCCGGTTTTCCCGTTAACGAGCTACATTGTACTGACAGTGTAAAAAAACATTCTTGCAAATGTATTACGATCACAGGGATTGATTTGGATTTTTATGCCTGCAAGCATTACAATCATAGCGCTTTCCCTTTAAAACAGAATGAGTAGAAATAAATGTATTTAGTAGATGCTCATGAAGATATTGCTTATAATGCGCTGTGCTTCGGGCGTGACTATCGCCGAAGTGTGGACGAAACCCGCCGCCTGGAGCAGGGCAGCGACACTGTCAAACACAATGGTGTGGCGGTGGTCGGTCTGCCGGATGCGATTTTGGGCCGGGTCGCTTTGACCTTTGCGACTATTTTTGTCGCGCCACGCTCCAAAAATCCTGCCCCGTGGGATCGTCTCACCTATACCAATGCGCGTGAAGCCTATGAACTGGGGTTACAGCAGGCAGATTATTATCAGCGCCTGTTTGATGAATCCGAGAAGATTAACCCGGTACGTAACCAGTCTGAATTGGATGAAGTCTTAGCCAGTTGGGACGAAGGCAAAAATATCGGTGAGCATCGCATGGGGTTGGTGCTGCTGCTGGAAAATGCCGATCCGATTCTCGAACCGCGACAATTTGAGGAATGGTATGAACGTGGTGTGCGCATTGTGGGGCCAGCGTGGCAGGCATCGCGCTACTGTGGCGGCACAGGTCAACCCGGCCCGTTAACCGATTTAGGCCGCGAACTGCTGGAAGTGATGGGTGATTTTAATGCCCTGCTCGATCTGTCACACATGGCGGAGCAATCCTTTCTGGAAGCGCTCGACCGTTATGAAGGCCAGTTAATCGCCAGCCACAGCAATCCGCGCCGTTTCCGTGCGACTGACCGGCATCTGTCCGACGAAATGATTCTGGGACTGGCGGAGCGCGGCGGTGTAATGGGCATTGTCCTGTATAACGCCTTTCTCAGTGACCGCTGGGATAAGAAACAACGCCTGCCCTTTACCATCATTGCGGATGCTATTGATTATGTCTGCCAGTTGACCGGCAGCGCGGCGCATGTCGGCATCGGCAGCGATTTCGACGGCGGTTTTGGGGTCGAGAGTATCCCCCAGGGGCTGGATACCGTCGGTGATCTGTTGTCCATCAGCAAATTGCTGGCGGAACGGGGTTATAGTGAAGCCGATATCGCCGCGATTTTGGGTGGTAACATGCTACGCCAGTTACGCGCCACCCTCCCTGTCTGATAAGAAGGCTTCCTGAATGGTTCGTTTTGCACAATTCGGTATTGCCATCGGTGTGCTGGGGGCAGTGCTCACGTTTATGGGGCTGTTCCCCGGTGTAACCGGTGTGGAGCCTACTGTCGGGATTGGCTTCGTTCAGATTCTGCTCATCCTGATCGGCTTCAGCTTATTGATCTGGGGGGCGTTTGTCTATGTGAAGTACACCTTCTACACCTCGCAACGCGCCAACCTCGCCCAGCAGATCGGCATTCGTCTGGCGACCACCGGTATCCTGTTCGGTGGGATGGCTGGCATGGCGGATATTCTGGGTTTTGGCTCCAATGTCAGAACATTAACCAGCGACATTTATTTTGGGCCGTGGCAGGCCGTGGGTCTGCTGGGTGGCTTTCTGGTCGCCTCCATTGGCGTTCTCATCTATGCCATTACGGGCAATCCTGATAACCCGCCTGCCGAATAACCCCTAAATCCCCGCCCCATTCTCATAAAGCATTTAACATTGCCTTATATTAATTTCATATATTTCACAGGTTCCATTCATATATATTACGTAAATTAACTGCATCGCTCAGATGAGTGAACCTAATTCACACATCGTTCAATGCTCTACCATTTCCAGACCGTTTTTATTTTAATCAGGAGAGATGTTTCAATGCGTAAATTTTCAGTTTTATTTTCTTTGATGGCACTTGTGCTGCTGGCTGTAAGTCCAGCTTTGGCACAGGATGACATGATGGACAGCGGCGCACATATTCGTGTCGCTCATTTTTCCCCCGACACCCCGGCAGTTGATGTTTACATCAATGGCGAGCTGAGTGCCGTACAGGGGCTTGAATTCCCCAGCGTGACCGACTGGATCGAAGTTCCGGCGGACACCTACACTATTGCTGTATCCCCGGCTGGCACATCCGTTGATGATGCCGCGATTGGACCGGCGGATCTGACTTTCGAAGCTGGCTCATGGACAACCATTGCCGCTGTCGGTTCGCTCGAATCCGGTACACTGGCACCAGCAATAATCGCGGAAGATTACAGTGAAATCCCCGAAGGCAGCGTTCGCGTTGGTGTGTTCCATGCGATTGAAGGTGCGCCGAGTGTCGATGTGCTGGCTGGTGGATCTCCCATCGTTACCTACCTCGCTTTCCCCGGCACACAAGATGGTAATGACGGCTTCTTTGACCTGACCGTTCCGGCAGACACCTATGATTTACAGGTAGTCGCCAGCGACACCAGTGATGTCCTGATTGACCTGCAGGGTACCGAGTTGACCGCAGGCACCAATTATCTGGTCGCGGCGGTTGCAGTTGATGGCACCCCCACGGCTATTGTCCAGGCCACTTCGATGGGCATGGATATGATGGAAGACCCCGGCACCATTGTCGATATTGCGGCCAGTAACGAAGACTTCAGCACACTGGTTGCCGCGCTGAGTGCCGCTGACCTGGTTGACACCCTGAATACACCCGGGCCGTTCACCGTGTTTGCGCCAACCAATGAAGCCTTTGCCGCTGCTCTGGAAGCACTGGATATGAGCGCTGAGGAACTGCTGAGCAACACTGATCTGCTGACCACCATCCTGACCTATCATGTAGTTGATGGTATGGTGCTGGCTGAAGATGTTGTCACACTGGATAGCGCAACCACCATTCAAGGCGAAGATATCTCAATCGCTGTGGTGGATGGTGGCGTGGTACTGAATGACAGCGTCAATGTGGTGACCACCGATATTGTCGGTTCAAACGGTGTCATCCATGTGATTGATGGTGTGCTGGTTCCGCCGTCGGTCATGGAAATGATGATGAGCAGCATGGAAGAAATGGAAGCCCCGACGATGACGATTGCTGAAATCGCCGCCGCTGATGGTCGTTTCACCACGCTGCTGGCCGCTGTGACCGCCGCTGGGCTGGACACCACCCTGGCCGACCCGGAAGCTGGTCCGCTCACCGTGTTTGCACCAACAGATGACGCTTTCGCGGCACTGCCTGCTGGCACTGTGGAAGCTCTGCTGGCCGACCCGACTGGTGCTTTGACTGATGTGCTGACCTACCATGTGGTTGCAGGTGCTGTCCCCGCCGCTGATGTGGTGAATCTGGACAGCGCCACCACGTTACAGGGTTCAGATATCAGCATTGCTGTGGTGGATGGTGGAGTTGTGCTGAATGACAGCGTCAACGTCATCATCACAGACATCATGGCAACCAATGGCATCATCCATGTGATTGATGCGGTTCTGCTGCCCCCCGCCGCAGAATAAACAGACTTTAGCTTAACGAGGCCGGGATAAACTCCCGGCCTTTTTATTGCTCCGGCGCAGACTGGATACTTTTGACCAGCGTTTCAAAATCAATATCCGGCACATCCCCCCTCAGCAACTTCCCGATGCCATAAGTAGCCAGATAATATTGCATGATCGCTACCATTTCCGGTGACTTCTGCATCTGATCATGATGCAACCACCAGTGAATGATTCCGATCTCCATGCCCGCCAGAGCATGGGCGATAAAGTCCAGCGGAAGCGCGGGCTTCTGATCGTCTTTAATAATTTTCAGGCAGAAGTCGTTCAGCACCTGTGCCAGATAATCCTGAACATCCACAAGAAACGCCGGGGCGCCTTTTTCACTGAGCATCGCCCGGTAAAAATCAGCATTGTTCGCCACGTGCACAAAATCAGCAGGCTCAAGAAATGATTCGTAATAGCCTTTTTCCTCAATTTCACCCGGCGAAAACGCGGCATAAACGGAAACCATCTCGTCATACATCTCCCGTGTACCGACCGCCAGCAGTTCATCTTTATCCTTGAAGTGCAGATAAAAAGTCGTACGGCTGACATCTGCCCGATCAGTGATATCCTGAATAGAGATGTTGGCGTAACCCTTTTCGATAATCAGATCCATCAGCGCCTGCCGCAGCAGTTTGCGGGTGCGTAACTTACGGCGATCTGTTTTAGGTTCGGCTTGGGACATTGATAGGCATCCTGTCTGTTAAACTACAACCTGCTCAAATTGCTTATTGACAGCGTTTTGAGATTCTATATTATCATAGTTATACAACAACCTGTACAAAAAACAACAGACTGTAAAGTTAAAGGTAAAATATGGCAACTTCTACTCGACCTCCCGGCCCACCGCCTGCCGGTAATATCTTTCAGGTGATGCGTCTGGTGAATAAGTTAAATGCGGATTCGCTGGGTACATTTGCAGAATGGTCAAGCGAATATGGCGATATTTTCGCCCTCAGCATTATGAATATGCAGCAGTGGATCGTCACTCATCCAGACCTCATCCATCAGATTCTGGTGACGGATGCCAGCAAATTCATTAAAGACGCCGCTTACAGCGATGAGAAGCGCGGATTGGCGCGTTTCCTGGGGAATGGCCTGCTCACCAGTGATGGCGAATTCTGGAAGCGGCAGCGGAAGCTGGTCGCCCCGTCCTTACACACCCGGCGCATTGAGGCTTATGCTCAGACGATGGTGGATTACACCCTGAAGATGCTGGATGGCTGGCAGGATAAAGCCCGGTTGGATATCAGCCAGGAGATGAGCGCTTTGACGATGCAGATCGTCGCCAAGACACTGTTTAATGCCAATGTCGTTGAGGATATTGCTGCTGTTAACAGCAGTATGGCGACCCTTCAGAAAGCATCTGGCGATATGACTCTGCTGCCGGAATGGGTGCCGACACCGATTAAATACCGCTCCCGACAGGCAGTGAGCGTGTTGGATCGCATCGTCTATGGATTTATCAATGAACGCCGCGCTTCGGGCGAGGACAAAGGTGATCTGCTGTCGATGCTGCTGCTGGCGCAGGATGACGACGGTAACGGCATGAGTGACAAGCAAGCGCGTGATGAAGCTGTCACCCTGTTCCTGGCCGGACACGAAACAACTGCCAACTCGCTCAACTGGACATGGTATTTGCTGGCGCAGCATCCTGAAGTGGAGGCCAAACTCCATGCCGAACTGGACTCAGTGCTGGCGGGTAGTCCGCCCTCACTGGATGATCTCAAAAATCTGCCCTATACCGAAATGATCATGAAAGAATCCATGCGCCTGTACCCACCCGCGTGGAGCTTCAGCCGGGAAGCCACTGAAGATATTCAACTGGGGGACTATATCATCCCTAAAGGGACAGTCGTGGCGATTCTGAATTATTTTACCCATCGTGATCCGCGCTGGTGGGATGACCCGGAAGCCTTTGTGCCGGAACGTTTCAGCCCGGAGCGCGAGAAGGATATCCCGAAATATGCTTATGTACCCTTTGGCGGCGGGCCGCGTGTCTGTATCGGCAATTCCTTCGCCATGATGGAAGGGCGCCTGCTGCTGGCGACGATGGCCAGCCGCTACAGTCTGACATTACAGCCGGGGCAAAAAGTCCAGACGCAGCCGCTGATCACCCTAAACCCAAAAAACGGCCTGCCGATGACCCTGCATGCGCGCCAACCTGTCGCGGAAATGGCGTTTTAAGTTTGCTGGATTAATGCGAAAGGCCGCCCTTATTGGCGGCCTTTGTGATTCAGGCTTAAGACTCGGCCTTCTGTGCTTTTTGCTGGCCGGTATCTTCTTTAGCGGCGGCATTCGCGCCTGGTGATTTATTGACCATTTCCACCAACAGGCGGGTCAGGTCACTTTGCAGGCGCTGAAGATAGGTTTTGTAGGTTTCGTCAGGGCGCATCCCATACAGGCTGTAGGTAAAACTTTCTTCAATCGACTTGCTGACAACGACCATATCCGGTTCCCAACGGTCAAGCAGCCCCCATTGTCCGTTCTGGACGCTGAACAGCTCGAACAAAATGCGCACCTCACCATGTTTGCCCTGTAAGCGCATATCCAGCGCCACCGGCAGCATGGCGCTGCGCTGATTGATTTTGCGACTCAAGGCATTGACCAGCGCCTTTGAAATCGGGCTGATTTTGTTGATGGTTTTGTCCAGTTTTTCACCTTCACTGCTGCGGGCAGCGCGGTCTAACCGGCGCACCAATCCATTCGATATTAATGCCTGACTGCGAGCCACCCGCCCATACTGGTCATACTGGCTCATACGCATGGCGGTGATGTGCCAGTTTTCCAGATTTTTGCCATCCAGCCCGGTTAATATTTTGCGGATATGGGTCGCGCCTTCGCTGGTATACGGGGGTGGCGCCTGGTCGTTCTGGGCATGAAGCTGCCAGCCCTGCTGACGCGCCGCCTGTGAATTGGGGTTGAGCATCGGCGAAGTCGCATAGGGTGGCTGCCAGTGAGCAAAAGCCGGAGTGCCGCGACGGAAGATCATCCGCAGCAGGACAAAGATCACCACCACAAACAACAGCAGCGCTAATAAAATGCCGCCGATAGCCAGCCAGTTTGCCGGGTCGTTCAGGTCGATGGAGAAGCCAAATAACGACAGCACCAGCGGGTTACCCTGCCCCTCTGGCACACCAGTCTCGCCGCCGTCAGGGATTTCAGGTGTGCTGCCATCGGTGCCAGCCTGCGCCGGGATATTGACACTGATGGGAGAAACAGCCAGCAGTTCGCCACTCTCGCTACTCAGATTAATCCGAAAAGATTGCAGGCCACTTCCCAAATCGCTGACGGGTATGAGCAGGCTGATGCTTTCAGTAGCATTGGGATTCAGGGTGGTAATCGTTTGCTGCGCAACCACATTACCGGTGTTGACACTCAGAACAGTTAACTCAGTCGGCGGACTGGCAGTGCTGCCGGTGTAGCTCACTGTAAATTGCAGGCGCAACTGCGTGTTATTATTCTCAAAAACGCTGCTGATATTGCGAATCCCATAATCAGGATTAATGGTTTGAGCAGTAACCGGTAAAGCCAGCAGAAAAACACAGAAAAAAAGCAGAAAAAAACGACGCATGACGAATCCCCGAAATAGCAGCAAGTACGGATGGTCTTTTCACTATAGGTCAAAAAAGCGGTCTTTCCAAGTCGCTTAAACCACGTCCGCCTGACGCAAAGGGCACGTTGTTAAGCTTTTGTCGAAAATGCGACAAAATTATTTATTTTTAATCTTACCCATGAAAATTAAGACTAAAATTCAAGATATGTCAAACTTCTCATTGTCTAAACCCCGGCGCCCTACGTGGAGCAAACGCTCGCACCCGATTGTGCGCATGTATCTGCGCAAGCCGATGCTTCAGACGCGTTTCAATTATTTTATTGTGGTGTGTGCCATATTGCTATTTCTGCTTTTTGGTGGCTTCAGCCTGCCGATGCTGTACTTCCTGTTTTCGCTGGTGGTGCTGCTGAATATTGCGTTGGGGACGGGCGATAAAATCCATTATGGGCGCGAAGGTTACACCTGGGATCTGGTGCGTGCCACACCATTCAGCCAGCGTGAGGTATTTTTGAGCCTGTGGGTCGCCAGTGTGTGGCAGATCCACGAAACGTGGATGATGTTCTTCTACCGTCTGTTTCAAGGCGTGGTGGTCGTTGGGGTCATTATCTTTTCGCTGCTGCTGGCGGATATTCCCATTATGCAATGGATAGTGGTGCTCGTTTTCGGCACACTGGTAATCGCGTTTCAACCCTTCGCCGATATGTATTACAGCGGCATGGTGGGTTTATTGAGCGCCAGCCTGACCCATGACCGCGCCGCCGGGCAGGGGTTAGCCATCGGCGGCGTGCTGGTTTACTGGCTGCTATGGTTTAGCCTGACCGGATTAATCATCATGCTCAATCTCAACCGGCCAAATCTGGAACAGGTGATGCTTATCCTCAGCATTCCGGTTCTGCTGCCACTGCTGCTGGGCTTCTGTTTTTTCCGCGCGACGCAGCACTTAACACTTTAAGTCGGACTTCCGGCCAAATCGCCTTCCGTTTGATCCGAGCCTTTTACTTTGCTGGCTACAAACACCGCCGCCAGTAAAGCACTGAGCCACGCTAACCCTGCCCCGATGATCGCCACCGTCCGAAACATCTGGATAAATGACCAGTCAATCATGGTTTCGACCTGCGCAGTCTGGTCAGCCGCCAGCCCTTGCGGTGGTTGTGCATTACCCAGATTCTGCCCTTCTAACATGAGCGCACTTTTATCATCCGGGGATAGATTCAGGTTTTCGGTACGTGTCTCCAACGCGTTACTGAACAGCGTGATCGCAATCGCGCCGAAAATCGCTACGGCCAAGACACCTGCCGTACGCGCGACCGCGTTATTAATGCCGGATGCGGTGCCGCTGCTATCCGTCGGCGCTGCGCCCATGACCGCTGTCGTTAACGGGGCCACTGTCACGCCCATGCCAATACCGGCCACAATCACCGCCGGAAAATAGGTCGTCCAGTAATCCTGCGGGCCGTTGGTGATACCGGGAAGCGCGAATAAAAAGAAGCCCACACCCGCTATAATCGGCCCGATCACCAGCGGCAGCTTCGCCCCAACCCGATCCACCAGGCCACCTGCCCAGCGCGACATCAATGTGAGCAGAATGCCAAATGGGAGAAAGGTAAATCCGGCCACTTCCTGCGGATAGTTCTGGATCTGCACGAGATTGAGCACAAAAAAGAAGGGGACAATCCGCAAGGCAGAGTACAGAAAAAATGTCAGCAGATTCGCACCGCTGAAAGTGCGCGATCTGAACAGCGGCAACGGCACCATCGGATGTGTACTGCGTGCTTCGACAATCACGAAAGCAATCAACGCGACAACCCCACCGACCAGCGCGAAAAGAATCAGAGGGCTGTTAAAGCCTGCACGCGGCGCTTCGATAAAGCCATACGTCAGGCCACCCAGGCCGAGTGTCGCCAGCAGCGCACCCGCATAATCCAACTGGCGATTCATGTTTTCGTTTCGGCTTTCCGGCACCTTATTCAGCGCAAACAGGGCGATCATTGCCAGCGGCAGGTTGATAAAAAAGACCAGCCGCCATAATCCCTGACCGGCAAAAAAACCGCCGATGACCGGTCCCAACAGAGTCGTCATGGTGCTAAAGGTTGACCACGTGCCAATCGCCTGACCGCGCCTGTTTTCGTTAAATGTAGCCGAAAGCAGTGCCAGACTGCCGGGAACCATCAACGCGCCGCCAATCCCCTGAATGCCGCGGAAGATAATCAGCAGGTCAGCGGTGGGGGCTAACCCACACGCCATTGACGCAATCGTAAACAGAACGATACCAGCACGAAACACGCGCTTGCGCCCATATAAATCCCCCAATGAGCCACCCACCAGAATCAAAGCGGCCAGAAACAGGGCATAACTATTGATCACCCAGAAAAGCTGCTGACCATTAATCGCAAGGTCACTTTGCAGCGAAGGGGCGACCACATCGAGGGCGCTGCTATCAATAAAAGCCATGCTGGAAGCGAGAATGGCGGCGAGTAAAACCCACCGTTCGGAAGGTGCCTGGGTCACACTGCTCGTCATGGGCGGATTCCTTTGCTGAGTAGAGATTTCAGTCGCAGTCTAACACATCTGGGTATCAGTGAGGATGAGAAAATGCGTCAATATCAAAATGAGTTTACGATAGCTTAGCTGATTACAGGGGTTAATGAGGACAGCAAGTGAATTGCAGATATACTGCCCTCACTGATAAACAGATTTAGATGGCATTACAAATCACGCACTCAATACACTTGAAAACAAATCTGCTTTTATTGGCCGGCAGGCACTTGTCTTTCTGCAGGCATGATCCCAAGCTGTTGTAGCATCATAGGCGTATTCCACAAATGCCACAGATCTGTGGTTTTACCATCCACTATAGTCATGAAGTGCATGTGCGGGACAGATACTTTTCGCCCTGTAGCCGGTATCTGCCGCATGGGTCCCGCCTGTAAGTCACCCAAATGCGTTCCTGTCATGGTTGAGCGAAAAGCGACCAGTTCACCTTCTGCAACAATATCGTGAATTTCAAAGTGCAGATCAGGAAACGCTGTACGCAGATTCACGATGGCATCTTTGAGATGCTTGATAAAGTCGGTTCCCAGCGCTTCCTGATGATCAACAGAATCCGTATTGTGGTATTGATCAACCACTGTCAGGTCACCCTGCCCAAACCCGCACTCGATTACCTCACGAACAATGCGCTTATTTTCTTCAGTACTCATAGCAAAACTCCTTTTATTGTAGTTACACTACAACGAATGAACTTATGATATACTCAAATCATGAAAAATGTCAATGTTCACCTCACTCATCGTCAGCGTCAAGCGCTGGAAACACAGCGCATCATTCTCACAGCAGCACGCGATCTCTTCTTAGAACGTGGTTATGGGGGTACGACTATCGAGGCGATCAGCGATCAGGCTGGTGTATCGGTCAGCACGGTCTATACCATCTACAAAAATAAGCGCGGCATTCTCAGGGCAATCCGGGAAGAGTGGCATTTACAATCCGGACAGCGCGAGATTTATCAACAGGCTATTGCAGAATCAGAGCCGAAACGTAAGTTACACTTGGCCGCATACGCTACTCGGCGCCAATGGGAAACAAGTCTGGACATGATGACCATTTATCATGGCGCGGCGGCGACTGATGCCGAAGCCTCTGCCGAATTACAAACAGCGCTGGATGGCAGACGGAATGGAATGCGCAATTTCATTCAAAGTATTGCCCCTGTTTTGCGAGCAAATCTGGATATGAATGAGGCTGTAGCGGTCTATCTCGCACTGACGCGGGTAGAAGTTTTTGCTGAACTGGTGGATATAGCGGGTTGGTCACCTGATCAGTATGAGCAATGGTTAGCCCAGACTCTGCAACAGCAATTACTATGAACAGCCTGCAAAAATAGACAAAACTTCAGACTTCAACTAAAATCTGGACATTATCAGAATCCATAAAGGGTGCCTGTGTTCCTTGTCGTTGAAATTTAAATAAGGCTGGATGTGATCTTTGACTTCCAGAAAGTTGAGACTGGCTCTTAATGACGGCCATGCTCGCTGTTTTGCTTACCTGAATTTTAAACTTTCAAACAAGGACTAATACACGATGTTTACACCCATCTTTACCGGGACGCTTCTTCGTTTGACCGCCCCGCAATCTGAAGACCAGGAAACTTTTGCCACCTGGACTCAGGACGACACCTACATGCGCTTCATGGATGATGACCCTATACGGCCTCTGTCACCAGCCAGTTTCAGCAGCTTCGGTGAGGCGGTAAAAGACAATGATTATTACTTCCATCTGCGCACCATTGATGACAACCAGCTCATTGGCTTTGTTGTTTTGTTTAACCTGAAGTGGCGCAACCAAACGGCTGATCTCGCTATTGGCATCGGCCCAGAGGAGTATCGCGGCAAAGGTTACGGCTATGATGCGCTTCAGCTCATCCTCAATTACGGCTTTTCGGAGCTGGCGCTGCGCCGCGTGAGTCTGACCGTAATGGATTACAACACGCGTGCCATTAAAGCCTATGAGCGCGTGGGCTTTCAGCGGGAGGGCGCGCAGCGTCAGGCAATCAATCGCAGCGGCGCCTATTATGATCTGCTGCTGTACGGCATCCTGCGCGAAGAATGGCAGGCGCTGCAACATCAGGAGCGGGCATAAACTGAGTTTAGACGGTGGGTTGGGTAACAGCAAACTCACTCAAGTCCATCCCACTATCTAACTCATATCTCACCTTTTCCTCATTCAAGAATCGAAGCAAGTTATTATATACTATTTCTACACAGGTATAGAAAATGAAAAACAGAAATAACGCGACCTACCAACGTATTCTTGATGCTTCAGAGCAGTTATTTTCTGAAAGAGGTTTCACAGCCATCACACTTCAGGATATCGCCCAGTCAGTCAATATGCGCCATGCTTCACTCTATTACTATGCACCCAATGGGAAAGAGCAGCTGTATATAGAAGTGATGGGGCGGATGTTTAGGCGGCATGGAGAAGGGCTGACCAACGCGATTATCGAGGCAGGTGATGATTTTCGCCAGCAGGTTCATGCTATCGCTTATTGGTTTGCCACACATCCCCCTATTGATTTAGGAAGGATTGTTCGCTCAGATATGCCAGCAATTAACCCGGTGGAAGCGGAACGCCTGATTGATCTGAGCCTCGCTTCGCTTCGTGTTCCGATTGCCTCCGTGATTCGCAATGGGGTGCGAAAACAAGAAGTGAGTGTTGGCGATATTGATTTCGCGGCGATGGGACTGGTGGGTTTATTAGAGAGTGTCCATAACATCCCACAAAAATTTTTGCCGACTCGTGAAGCAAAGATTGAGGCTGCACTGGCTGCATCCGATATGCTTCTGGATGGTTGGCTGAGGCGTTAAGGCGCTTTTTTTGAGTCATTATTCTACAAAGTTGTAGAATTTATTACTTCAAAAACACAGGAGAGGCGTTATGAAAATCACAGATACACTTTATGTTCATGATCGTAATCAATGGCGTGAGTGGCTCACTCAGCATCATGCCACAGACAATGAAATCTGGCTTGTTTCCTATTCGAAAGCATCTGAGAAACCATCGATTCAATACTTACATGCCGTAGAAGAAGCGCTGTGTTTTGGCTGGATTGATGGAATCGCCAAAAAAATGGACGCTGAACGCACTGCCCAGCGTTTTACACCCCGAAGGTCAAAAAGTCACTGGACAGAATTAAACAAGGAACGCGCCCGTCGTTTGATCGCCAATGGATTAATGACTGCTGCAGGACAGGAGAAGTTGCCTGATTTATCTATTGGCTCTTTTCAGATTGCACCAGACATCCTCGCAACGCTACAGGAAGACCGAGACATTTGGGGAAACTTTGAGGCATTTCCGGATGTCTATAAACGTATTCGAATCGGTTACATCGAAGAGATGAGAGGGCGACCCGAATTTTTTCAGAAGCGATTAGATAATTTTCTAAAGAAAACCCGTGAAAACAAGTTGTTCGGAACGATGGAATAAGAGTGAAGGAGTTAAAATGATTACTAAAACTGTATCTCAACAGCTTCACATTCGGCATGCCACGCGAGAGGATATTCCTTTTATCGCCTGGTGTAATTATGAGGCATCATCACCCGCACCGGATTTCTGTTATTGGGACCCACTGCTGGCAGAATTGAACACGGAAACAATGGCATTTATTGAAGCTGTGTTCCGGGCAGAGGCACTGGCGTGGGGTAATGCAGAAGATTTTCTCATTATTGAAGAGAATGGCAAGCCGGTTGCTGGCGCGTCTGGTTTTGAGATGGGCAATCAGGACTATCGCCCACTGCGGCTTGACCGGCTGCCTGCAGTAGCCAAATCACTGGGTTGGACTGGCCAAATGCTCGAACAATTTCGGCAGGGTTATGGGGCTGTGTGGATTGATCCGCTGGATACCACTCTCGCACCGTCTGCACCGTGGATAATCGAATGTATGGCGGTTGTGCCGCAGTCACGGGGCCAGGGTATAGCAAAACATTTGATGCAAGCATTGCTTGAAGAAGGTCGCCAACAGGGCTTCACCCAAGCTGGCATTTCAGTCACTATAGGTAATGAAGCCGCCCGCCGTGTTTATGAAGGTGTTGGCTTCCAGATGTATGTCACCTATGGAGCAGAATATTTTGACCATGCCTTTCCCGGCACAATCAAATATCGGATGAAAATCGCTTAAAAAAGCGTTACATCCTGGTTAACCAGCCATTAATATAGGGCATTACCTCACAGAAGAGTAAAGCCGGGTAGGTAACACACTTATCCGGCATTTCTGCTCATTTCCTCACCTACCTGACACATACCTAAGTCGGGATTTTTAATAAAGGCTGGCCGGGGTAAACTCGGTCATCCCTCTCCGATGTTAATTGGCTTAATCCGACAGACCTTTGTCGCCATTGTACAAGTCAGGCAGGCTATTGAGGAAGTCGATAATCACCGGCCACGCCTGATCTCGATGCGTGACATAAAACGGGTGATTGGCCTCATCCCCCACAATCACCAGATGGACATGGGGCAAATTCTCAGCCGCATAATAGGCCTGTTCCAGCGGGATCGTATCATCGGCCTCACCATGAATCACGAGTGTGGGGGTTTGAATACTGCGCATGTCATAGGATGAGGGTGCGCCAAAAACCTGCACATCGTTGGCATAACCATCTTTTGCAAGGCTGGATGGGAAGAAATGCCACATGAGGTCGGTGAACATTTTATGGCCGTAGGCGTCATCATAAATACGCCGCTTCAGATCACGATTAAAAAGCCATAGCAGCGACAGGCCATAGACAATCCCGCAAATCAGCAACCACATGGCAATATCAAAGCGGCGCAGACTGACAAACAGGCTGCTAAGGCGCGATAATTCCAGCATGGTGACGTCGAGTTTGTGCGTTACGGCACTCATCAGAATGAGGCCAGAACAACGGTCAGGGTGGTCGCAGGCAAAGCACAACGAAGATGGCCCACCACCGGAAATCGCAATGACGGGGGCATTGGGGATATTTAACGCTTCCAGCAGCGCCGCATGAGCATCCCCCTGTGCAACATCTGTCGCGCCGGTGCGCAAAGGGGTGCGGCCATAACCGGGGCGCGAGAAGGCAATAATCTTAAAATCGCGGTGCAGGGGACGGGTCGAGATAATGCCGTGACCATAATGGCCGAGAACGCCATGACTCACCAATACGGGTGGCCCGTCCCCGACAATCGCGTATTCCACCGGGCCACAGCGCGTGTGGATAATATCGCTGCCCGCCCGCAAATCTTCCAGCGCAGCTTTGCGGGTCTTACGATAGCGTCCCCAACCATAACTGGCCAACAGTCCCCCTGCCAGCGCACATTTCAGCCAGCCTTTCACCGTCAGGAACGCCCGTAGACGGGAAGGCTGTCTCCGCTGACCGCGCTGGAAGCGTCCGAAACCAGAAAGGCAATCGCGCTGGCGATCTGCTCTGGCTTCACCCATTTATCGAAGTCAGCATCCGGCATGGATTGGCGGTTGGCCGGGGTATCAATCGTGCCGGGGATAACACCGTTTACACGAATATGGTGATCAAGCATTTCAGCGGCCATACTCTCGATCACGCGCTGGGCCGCCGCTTTACTGGCGCTGTAAGCTGACTGATTTTTGTTGCCTTTCAGCGCGGGTTTTGCCAGCACCACCACCATACGTCCCTGTACATTATTTTCCAGCATGTAACGCCCAACCGTGCCGCAGGCAATATAGACCGAACGCGCATTAAGCGTCATCATCTTGTCCCAGATATTCAGGTCCACTTCATGGACGGCCACGCCGGATGCGAAGCCGCCGACGGTGTTTATAAAAATATCAATCTGGCCGAAATGCTCTACGGCCTGTTCAACGGCGGACTGCATACTGTCCGCGTTTGTGACATCGGTTTGGATAGTGATCTGGGTGGGGGTTTTCTCGACATCAGCCGGGTGATGTTCCAGCAACGCCAGTTTCGCCCCAGCAGCCTGAAAATGATCCACGATCCCCTGCCCCAGCGCGCCATTCGCCCCGCTGATCATCACCACTTTACCGTCAAATTCACTTGCCATCTTTACCTCTCCTGGGTTGTATCCGTAAATAAAACTGATGATCGCTGCAATAGATTACTTACGGATTAAGAGCCTGTCCGTACAATTTCGACGGTGATCTCCGCGCTGGCCTGATTGCCCACCTGATCATAAGCGATTGCCTGAAATGTCTCGCGGCCTACCTGTGAGATATCCCAGTCAAAGCCATAAGGCCATTCGCGGTCGGTGCCGATCAACTGGTCACCATAATAAAAATCGACGTGATCAATCGCCAGATTATCCAGCACCTCAGCCGTGAGCTGAATAGCACGCTCATTGGGCCAGCGGTAAATTTTACCCGGTTCACCCGCGTTGAGGGTCAGCGTGGGCGGGGTGTTATCCACACGCACCTGAAGCACATCACTTTCGATGCTGTTGTCCTGCATCACGACATTCAGGCGGATGTTGTACAGGCCATTCAGGCCGGTCGTGTCCCATGAACCCAGGCTGGTGCCATCAAACACGTTCTGCTGATCGGTAATCTGCACCCATTCCTGCGGCTGCAAGCCCTCACCAAAGGCCAACTGATAAAACTGCATGGTGCTGGTGTCCATTGTGCCGCGGATATCGACCACGCCGCCAATATAGGCAAAAGGCGCGGGCTGCAAAATAGATGCCGCGCCGAGCGCATCAGGGCGGCTGACGGTATCAACCTGCGTGGGTGGCAACGGCTGATTATTGGCCTGCCACCAGTCCAGCGCATCACTCGGCGGGACAAAGTAGACTCGCGAGCTGCGCAACCCTTCCGGCGTATTCACCGTTGAAAGCTGGCCGGTCTGGCTGTTGATCTCAAACGCCTGCCAGTAGGTATCGGGCTGTGAGGGCTGGAAACCCAAGCCACCGATAAAAATCTCAGTGCGTACCGGGCAGACTCCGTTGGGCAGCAGGCCGGAACGCTCACACACCTGACCATCCACAATCGCGGCGGGGCGCTCCCATTCATCTACGGGAAGCGCGTCGCGTTCATGACTGTAGCGGCTTAAAGCCTGCCACAACGCGGCTGATCCCTGTAAGCCAAAATTATCCAACGACATGGGATTCAAATCCTGGCGATCAAGGTGTACCGCAGTCACTAATTGCGGCGTATAGCCCACCGTCCAGGCATCGCGATCATCCCCGGTGAGGCCATTGACCACTGCCGCAGGCCGGGAAATATCAAATGCCGCGGTCACATCCGTACCCAACACGCGTGACCGTGCCGACTGGTCGGACAGAATATCGTTAATGAGATAACCGACTTCGGGCGGATAAACGAAATTACAGACCGCAGCAGCCACAGCACAATCCGGCTCATAGGTATCGCCGCTGTATTCCCACAGTAATTCGCCGGTGCTGTCTTCAATCTTCAGCACTGCGACCGGATCACGCACACGGAAATTCCGTGCGACGGGTTCCGTCGGCACACCGCGCATTTCGCCCATCGACGATAAAACCGAATAGGAATAGGCAATATCCAGCACAGAGACGTTACCGCCTCGTTCCAGCAGCGATAAATCGTAACGACTGCTGACATCGAGTGTATTTAAGCCTAACTGGTGCGCTCTCAGCAGGATATTATCCAGACGCTGACGGTTGGCGATCTGTACCGCTGGAGGCAGCAGACCCGACGCCATCGCTTCGCGCAGATTCAACGGGCCACGGAAACGCCCGTCAGGGTTTTGCGGCGTGTAAATCAGACCTTCGACCGCGCCGGGGAAGGGATTGGGAATATCCAGCACCATCTCCGCGGCGGTGCGGCCACCCCGGAGGAAGCCTTCAAAATAGACAAACGGCTGCAAAACCGGCCCCGGCTGATAATCCACCGCTGATGCAGGCCCGACCATCGATTTGATCTCACCTGTGTTGACATCCAACACCACCAACGAACCCTCATCCGGCGGAGCGTTCAAAATCAACCCACGCTCTACCGGCAGATAAGTCGCGGCGGTGCAGGCTTCGCCATCGAGTGTCGTTTCAGAAACGGTTTCACCTTTCAGACGCGCCAGTTGGGTGCGCAGTAAGCATTCGCTCTGATAATACAGATCGAGATCGAGAGTGGTCGTGATGCGCAAGCCACCGCGCGAAACCAGCCGCGCGCCATCCCGCCCCAGCGAATTCAGAATCTCGACCGCCTGCCGTCGCGCATACACCGCAAAATCCGGCGCGACCTGCGGCAATTGTCCACCGGTGATCTGAATAGGTGTCAGTGTGCTTACGCCCAGGTCGTATTCAGATGCGGTAATCGCTCCGGTTTGCAGCAGCAAGCGCAGCGCATCATCCTGACGACCACGGGCGGCGACTTCGTTATCCAGCGGGTTGTATTGCGGCGCTGGCGGGATCGCCGCCAGCAGAGCGGCTTCATCCAGGCTGAGGTCACGCGCCAGTTTACCCAGATAAACCTGCGCTGCCGCCTCTATGCCATAGACTTCATTGCCATAATAATTGGTGTTCAGATGCCATTCAAGAATTTCGCGCGGGCTATAACGCTGGTTCACGGCTGTCACCAGCGAGATTTCGCGTTCACGATCATTGACCGTGGGAATTTCGGCAGGTGGAGCCAGCACATTGCGTACCAGCCGCCCGGTTATAGATGCGTCGGGCAAGAGTGGCCCGGTCAGCACGTTATTCCATAACTTTACAAATGTCTGGAACATGCCGGGAGGGTTGGCTGTCAGAAAATCATCATCTTCCATCAGCAGCGTCGCGTCGATCAGATAAGGCGGCAGCGAATCGAGCGTGATCCATTCGCGTTCATCTCCCAGCGGGTCCTGCACAACATACAGTAAAGTCTCAGCATCGCGGTCATACAATTCAGTTGGGCCGGTAATCGGGTCGAGATAAATCGTATCCTGCGGTTGCGGGAGAATATTGGTATTGCGCCAATACATCCCTGCTGCGCCACCTGCGGTAATCGCCGTCGGCAGAATAATCAGAATCAGGAAAGCACTTATCAGGGCGATGAGCCACAAATTCAGGCGTTTACGGGCTGCGGCGCGGCGAGCTTCCCGCCGACGATGACGTTGAATGATTTTTGTCGCTGAGGCCAAGCGTGATACCCTGCATGCTAATCCACTGTACCCACCGATTATAACACTATCGACCAAAACACGAATCCGCTGTTTAACCTGTTGATTGCGAAGGGAAACACATGCTATAATATCCTCACCTGATTAACCACACAGGATCAACCACGATGAACAGTTGCCATCACAAACCGGGTACGGCGGTGACCCGCTCTTCTCTTATGTAGCGTTTGCAAAACGCGCCCCTCCCCTTCTTTTTCTCTCTAAATCCGACAAAGGTATTTTAGCGCTCGTCTGCTAAAATCATTTTCATGTTGCCTACTAACAGAGCACTTTGAGGGAGAAAACAGAAGCAAATGTCTGATAATCGATATAATCCACAAGCTATTGAGAGCAAGTGGCGGGCGAAATGGGATGCGGATAAGCTGTACCGGTCTGAAGTGGACTGGAGCCGCCCCAAGCATTACGCCCTGACCATGCTGCCTTATCCCAGCGGTGACCTGCATATCGGTCACTGGTTCGCCATGACCCCATCGGATGCCCGTGCGCGTTATATGCGCATGAAGGGATTTAATGTGCTGTTCCCGATGGGCTTTGATGCGTTCGGCCTGCCGGCGGAAAATGCCGCGGTTCAGCGTAATGTCCACCCGGCAAAATGGACATATGCCAATATGGAGCGCATGCGCAAGCAGTTGCGCAGTATGGGTACGATGTTCGACTGGGAACGCGAAACCGTAAGCTGCGAACCAAAATACTACAAATGGACGGAGTGGTTCTTCAAGCAGTTCTATCAGAACGAACTGGCTTATCGTAGTGAGGCGCTGGTGAACTGGTCACCCACGCTGCAAACGGTGCTGGCGAATGAACAGGTCATTGATGGCCGTGACGAGCGCACAGGTCAGCCGGTCATTCAGAAACTGATGACCCAATGGTTCTTCCGCTACACCCGCTATGCCGATGAAATGCTGGATTTTGACAGGATTGATTGGCCGGAGCCGATCAAAATCATGCAGACCAACTGGATTGGCCGCAGCGAGGGCGCACGCGTCATCTTCAAAACTGAGCAGGATGATGCGATTGAAATCTACACCACCCGGCCAGACACGCTGTGGGGTGCCACCTTCATGGTGCTGTCGCCAGAGCATCCGCTGGTGGAAAAGATCACCACCGATGTCCAGCGGGAAGCCGTCGAAAACTACATCACTGAAGCCGCCAGCGCCACCGAGATTGAACGCACATCAGAAGACCGCGAGAAAACCGGTGTGTTTACCGGCGGCTATGCCATTAATCCGGTCAGCCAGGAACGCGTTCCGATCTGGATTGCCGACTATGTGCTGATTACGTATGGCACGGGAGCGATTATGGCCGTACCGGCTCATGACCAGCGCGACTTTATGTTTGCGCGTAAATTCGCCCTGCCCATTCGCGTCGTAATCCAGCCCGAAGGTGAAAAACTGGAATCCGATCATATGACGGAGGCCTATTCTGGCACCGGTTATATGGCGAACAGCGACCTGTTCGATGGCACTTACGCCAGCGAAGCCAAGGGACGCAAAAATCCCGCGATTAACGCGGTGATCGACTGGCTGGCGGAAAAGGGCATCGGCAGGGAAGCGGTGAATTATCGCCTGCGTGACTGGCTGATCAGCCGCCAGCGTTACTGGGGTAGCCCGATTCCAATCATCTACCGTGAAGATGGCACAATGGAACCCGTAGCCGATTCTGACCTGCCGGTTAAGCTGCCGGAGGATGTCGACTTTTTGCCAACCGGACGCAGCCCATTGACCTATCACGAGCCATTTTTCAGCACGACTGATAGCGAAGGCAATCCGGCACGGCGCGAAACTGACACGATGGATACCTTCATGTGTTCGTCGTGGTACTGGTATCGTTACCTGAGTCCGAACTACGAGAAGGGGCCGTTTGACCCCGAAGAAGCGGCTTACTGGCTGCCGGTCGATGTCTATACCGGTGGCGCGGAACATGCCACCATGCATCTGCTGTACAGCCGCTGGTTTACCAAAGCCATGCGCGACCTGAATATGTTTGCTGAAACTGCCGAAATCATGCGCGACAACGAACGCGACCCAGAAGGGCTGTTCGACGAACCCATGATGAAGCTGCGTAATCAGGGTCAGGTGCTGGGTGGAGAACGCCCCGGCGACTTTATCCTGGCGACCGGACGTTACGAGGGCGAGAAGTTGTTTGCGGATCATGTTGAAGTAGTCGGTGGGCCGAATGATGTCAAAGCCGGGTTTACAGGCATCTTTGGCGAGATCATCAAACGCACCGAAAATCTGCTGACGGTGAGCATGGCCGGGGTCAATCGCACTATCGAAGTCGTGCCGGACGCTAAAGTGATTATCCCACGCATTGAGGGCGAAAACACTGTCAATCAGTTGAAGCATCATCTGGAAATCCAGCGCATGTCCAAGAGTAAGGGCAACGTCGTCAATCCCGATGAACTGGTGGCCGAATTTGGCAGCGACACCGTCCGCGCCTATCTGATGTTCGCCTTTGACTGGGAAAAGGGCGGCCCGTGGGACCCGGATGGCATCAAGGGGCCGGTGCGCTGGTTGAGCGAAGTCTGGGAAATGGTGCAGGCTGGCCCGCAGGCTCAAAGCGGTGATGCAGCAGTCGAGCGCGATATTGAGCGTAAAATTCACCAGACGATTGCCCGTGTGACCGATGGTCTGGAGCGCTTTAGCTGGAACACCGCTATTGCCGCGCTGATGGAACTGAAGAATGTCGTCCGTCCGGCAGCCCGTGATGGCAAACTGGGCACAGCCGCCTGGAACAACACCATGCGCAACATGCTGCTGATGATGGCACCCTTTACGCCGCACATCGCTGAGGAACTGTGGGCGAAGGTCGGCGGCGCTTACAGTGTACATCAGCAGGACTGGCCGGTGTATGATGCTGAAAAAGCCAAAGAAGACCTGGTCAAGCTGGTGGTGATGGTCAATGGTAAGCCGCGCGGAGAAGCCGAAGTTTCTCCGGAGATTGGCGAGGCCGAGGCGATTGAGATCGCGCTGGCGAACGAAGTCGCTGAGCGCTTTATCAATGGCGCCAAGCCCAAGAAGATTATCTTCATCCCGGCGCGTAACGGCCAGGAACCGAAGGTGAATATCGTCGTGTAGGTGCTAAGTAAAAAGTACTGAGTGCTGAGTGAGGGCGCGGTTACGACTGCGCCCTTTTAATTTAGCCGTTAAAGCTTGGTTATTAACTTCCGTGCTTCTTCGATTAATTCTGGGCGCCAGTTGTGTTCTTTTCCTACCCAATCCGCATCCCGATAACGGGTATCAAGTTTTAACAACAACTGCCAGATTGCATTCGCCTGCTGAAGTTCGCCAAGCGCGTGATGGGTTATTGCCATTCCTGCAAGAGTCATGTTAAAAGCAGGTCGCAATTCATTCGCCCTTTTGAAATCTGCAAGTGCTTCAGCAAATTTTTTGATTGCAAAATAAGACTCACCACGGTTACTAAAAGTATCATCTCCTTGTGGGTCAAGGTAGATAGCTTCAGTGTAATCATTAATTGCTCTATTATGATCACCCTTTTTTTCGTAGGCAATTCCTCGGCCAGCATAGGCCAGCGCAAGATAAGGATCAAGATTAATAGCCTCAGTATAATCAGCTATTGCTCCATCAGTGTCGTCTTTGCGGGCAAGCCCTCGCCCAAGGTATGCCAAAGTATCTGTTGGTTTAAGACGAATGGCCTCGGTGTAATCGGCTATTGATCGATCAATTTCACCTTTTTCATAATGGCAGTAACCCCTCAGAAGATAAACCGTATGGTGTGGATTGAGAAGGATGGACTTACTATAATTGGCGATGGCATTGTCATATTTATTGACTTTTTGGTGTTCTAATCCTCGCTCGTAATACTCCTCAGCACTCAATTCCTCCTGGGTGACAGTAGGCGCCGCCGAGGCAGTAGCCTTCTGTTGCGCAACTTCGGCGCGTTCAGAGGGCGGCGTAGGATGTAGGATCATCTCCAACGGTTTGTTAAGAAAACGAGTATGCAGTCGATTCATAGCTTCGTCAAAATACTCTGCGGGCACCGACAACCAATTATATTCTCTTAAAGTTTGCAGCTTGGGAGAAACCAGATATTTATCGACCTGGCCGAAATCAAAATTCTCGAACATCAGCGGCACGATATTACGCTTCAAATCCATTGCATGTTCAATCTCGCGCCTCAACCAGTCCGCTGGCTCAGTACAACGCTCTAATGCACTCGGCGTAAGGACGAGTATAAAATGTGCCCTTGCCGCGATCTGGTTGAGGATAATCTGACCAAACCCACCCGAGTCAATGTTCTCATAATCAAGGAAGGCATCATAGCCATGCTGAGTGAGATATTGATAAACTGCACGGGCAGTATAAATGTTGGTACGCCGATAGCTGATGAACACGGTTTTCTGAATCTGCATGACGCTCCCTGCAAGGGTGTGAGGACTTTACAAAGTTATTATCACGGCATTGCGCGAAGGTGTCAATTTATGACAGTGATCACTCCACCCGCTTCAGCCCCTTGAGCAGACTGCGATCAAATTGAGCGATATCTTCCGGTTTCATGGACTCCAGCTCGGCGCGGACACGGTACGAATCCGTGCGCAGTTGCGCCACATCCACCCCCTGGCACACATCCGGCAGAATCGATAACCACTGCACACTGCGCAGCAGCATCTTCAACGCGCCGCGGTGATTGCCGCGCTCGATCTGATAATAGGCCACCCCCACCTGCAAAATGGCGCGGTACAGATCACGCACGGGGCCGCTGGTTTTGACCCATTGCGCCTCAAACAGATCATGCTGCGGATAATATTCACCCGCATTAAATTTCTCGAAACCCTCTATCGCCAGTGGCGGCAGATCTTCCGCGCATTGGCAATCGAGTTCATCCTGCGTGGCGCTGTCCATCACCCGCGCATAATCCGCCACCAACTGCGAGATTTGTTCGCGCAGTTCAGCGGCAGTCAGCGCAATATCCGCCCCACTGAGCAGCGCTTCACGGCGCTGGTCAGCCTGTTCGCTCACGGCAATAATCGGGATGCGCCGCGTGGCTGAGCTGGATTTGGTAGTCGCTGTCCAGTAATGCCAGTCGGGCTGATCAAGATCGACTAAAATCAGCGCGACGAGATGATCCGCCAGCCATGTGACATAACCTTCGCGCTGGGTCAGAACTTGAATAGCGTATGTTTCGTCAAGTCTGGCCTGAATATCCGCCAGCCAGTCGGGATTTTGAATCACAACAATCATCGGTTTTGACATGTTGTTCTGCTCTCCACCTGCTCAAATTTCATAACGACTCTATGCTAACATACTCAAGAATCAGCGATTGGGTTTGCTCGACTGGCAGCAGGCCAAATCCAAACTGTCCCTGCGGCGTGACAATCGCGTACTGATTATCAATCCATGTGACAAAACCCAATGGCCCAGCCGGTGCGCTGGGTGTTCGCTGGATGACGGCGCCATCCACGCTGAAAATCACCGTGTCCGGCTGCCATTCCAGCGTGTAGGTATGGCGCTCATTTAATACATCCGCTGGCAGCAGATGCTCACTTACGCCAATTGCCCGCTGACCAATCGGCCACAGCAAGCGATACAACAGCGGGATGCGCATCAGGAACACGGCAATCGGGGCGGTTGGCGCTAAGGTCAAAAACTGCCAGCGCCGGGTGTTGATCGTCGCGGCTTTCCAGCCGGGGCCGGGAACATCCCGCGCCAGTTTCATATTGCTGGGAGGTGATGAAAAGAAAAACCACGCGGCCTGAGGCAGTCGCAGACGCACCTGACCGGGCATAAATGGCTGATTCCAGAAGCCAAATCCGGCTGTGCCGCGCAACTGACTGGCGGGTTGGGGGCTGTAAGCGCGGACGGTCATCCTTAGTGGTGGCTTCCATTTGAAATTGGTGGTTTTATAATCACTGATTTGCGCGTCGGCATAGGCTTCAGCCGAGGTAGGATTGACCGTCAGATCAAGCGCGCCGGGAAGCGCTGTGACCGTGCTGGCTCCAATCTGTGTGATGCGCCAGTAAGGGTTCATTCCGTTCTGGAAATCGTCAACGATAGTCACAGACTCACTCCTGATAATCGAAAATATGTGCTTTCCTGCGCTTACCGCATCAGTTATAATAGATAGGAAGATACTTGGCGAGAGGAAGTTAAACCCTTGGATATTACGTGGTATGGACATAGCTGTTTTCGCATCACGGAACGCGGACAGATTTCTGTGGTGGCGGATCCGTATGCGGATAAAATCGGGCTGCCCTCACTCAAGCTCAAGGCGGATGTCGTGACCATCAGCCATGATGAGGCGGGTCACAACAATCTGGAGGCCATCAAAAGCGAGCCCCATGTGCTGACTGGCCCCGGTGAATATGAAGTTGGCGGGGTGTTTATCTCCGGCATTGCCATGCACAATGTGGACGAAGAACAATCCCCGCGCTGGAATGTGGGCTATCTGTACCAGTATGATACCTTAACCGTGCTGCATCTGGGTGATCTGTCGCATGTTCCCAGTCAATCGACTGTGGAAGCCTTAGGTGAGGTGAATGTGCTGCTGGTGCCGGTTGGCGGCGGCAATGCCTTGCGTGCTGGTGAGGCCGCAGATGTGATTGCGATGATCGAACCACACTTTATCGTCCCCATGCACTATGACCTGCCGGGTTTGAATCTGGAACTGGAACCTGTCGAGAAATTCCTGAAAGCTATGGGTGTCAGCAAGGTGCAGGAAGAAGATGTCCTGAAGGTGAGCGCGGGTGCATTGCCAGAACAGCCGCAGGTGGTTCTGCTAAGACCGCGTGTAGACATGGAGTAGGACCATGAATGTCAAATTGATTATGAACTGGGATATTAAACCCGGACAGGATCAGGATTACTTCGAGTTTAAAGTCCGCGAATGGATTCCCGGCATTGCTGAATTGGGCCTCAAGCCGTCTGGTGCGTGGTATACCGCGTACAGCCAGGAAGATTGTCCGCAGATTTTGACCGAAGTGGTGGCGAAGGATTTATCCACCATGCAGGGCATTCTGGAAACTGAGGAATGGTTCAGCCTGCACGAGAAACTGCTGGAATATGTGGACAATTACGAACAGAAAATTGTCCGCATTCGTAACGGTGGTTTCCAGCTTTAGCCATCGTGGTTGAGGCGGGGCAGATCGAACACAAACAAAAAACCGTTCGTTAAAAAACGAGCGGTTTTGTTTTTAAGGGGATATGTTCAGCTTATTCGCTGACTTTGGCGCTTTTCGTCTCGGGCTTGCTGGCCGGTTCTGCTTTGGTTTCGGACTTGGTGCCGCTGTCCGAGCTTGAGCTTTCCGAACCGGAACTCTCAGAACTGCCTGAACCGTTCGACTCAGACGATTCAGATTTCGCCCCATTGCCATTTGCGCGGCCATTGCCGTTCTTGGTGCCCTTGTTATCCGTTATATAAAAGCCGGAACCTTTGAAAATGATGCCCGGGCTCTGGATAATGCGAACCACTTTTTGCCCGGTGGTGGGGCAAATTTCTAGCGCATCATCCGAGAATTTTTGCTGAATGTCAAATTCGGAACCATCCTCGCGACGATAAGTATAAACAGGCATACATGCAACCTCAAGTGAACCAGTAACAAATTAGCGGGCAAAATGCGACATCATTCATCATACAGCACGTTTTTTATGTGTGTCTATACAAAGCTTATTTTCTGATAAAACATTTACGCAAGCGGAGCATTAAGCGTTGCCCATATCCAGGCCATAGGCTGCGGCACCCATTAAGGCGCTTTTGGGGTTCAGAATGACCCGAACCGGCATCCGTTCTAACAAGCGGGCAAAGCGTCCTTTACGCAGATAGGCTTTCATAAAACGGCCATCTTCCAACTCATGCAGAATGCGCGGTGGAATGCCGCCACCCAGAAACACGCCACCTGTCGCTAATACTTTTAAGGCCATGTTTCCGGTTTCTGCCCCTAAAACAGAGACGAAGATCTCCAGCGTTTTCTTACAGATCGCTGCTGCATCCGTGCCACTCAGGGCATTGTTGACGATCAGCGGCGTTGCATCTTCGGTCTGGGCGATTTCCTCTGCCAGCCAATCCGGTTCTTCCTCGGATTGGCCTTCCTTAAGGAAATTATAGATATTGGGGATGCCCATACCGGAGCATACCCATTCATAACTGACATGATCGTAATGCTTCATCAGGTAACGCAGCAACTCGATCTCCAGATCATTTGATGGGCCAAAATCGGTATGCCCACCTTCCGACGGAAAAGCCCGATAACCATTGCCATCCCAGGTCAGAAAGGCTTCACCCAACCCGGTACCGGGGGCAATCACAGCAATCGAGCCGCCAACTTCTGGCCGACCTTCGTTAATGGTCAGCAGGTCAGTCGGTTCCAGTTGAGGCACAGCATTGGCAATCGATTCCAGATCGTTCAGTAAATGGACTTTTTCCAGATTGAGCGCTTCACTCAGCTCGGTTTCATCCATCTCCCAGGGGAGATTGGTGGTTTTCACATGCCCATCCACCACCGGGCCAGCCACCCCAAAACAGCCGTAGGTCACATCATAATCGACCTGCTGCAAAAAAATCTGCGCAATGGCCTGCAGGCTGGGATAATCATCACTAGGGAAAGTCGCTTCGACCAGCGGTGATCGTGCACCTCTATCCGGTGAATAAATAGCGAGATTGGTTTTCGTTCCACCGATATCACCGGCTAAAAGCATAACATGACCTCCCATGCACAGGTAACTGAATGGCCTGATTATAGCGGCACGTTGCCAGACCGCCCAATCAGTAATGGACTCTTACACCATACACAACCAATATTAAAGCCAGCGTCCAATCCTATTTAAGACTTGTGCCGTCTGGCTGGAATCCATATAACCATTTTCCAGATACCAGTGATAAGTATCGGCCAGACTGTCCTGCATGGTCACCTGCGGTTCGCCAAACTGCTGCCAGCTTTTGCTGCTATCAAAAAAGATATTACGTGCGCCCAACCGCGTCTGATCGGCATCCACCGGCAGGTCAATGCCTCGCGCACGCAGTTGATCAATCAGCGAGGCCATGAACGGCAACACAAAAGCTGGCACTGGCAGGAACGGATGATGCACGCCGACGGTATCCGCGATCATGGCGTACCATTCACTGTGCTTATAGTTAGCTGTCCCCAATAAATAACGCTCACCCATGATGCCTTTTTCCGCCGCCAGCACATGCCAGCGCGCAACATCACGCACATCCACGACGCCGACGCCCCCGGATGTGACCGGCACCAGCCATTGCAAACGGGCAATCTCGGTAATATAGCGCCCGGAAATCATGTTTAAGTCCCCCGGCCCCAAAATTATGACCGGATTCACGGTGACAATATCCTGCTGGTAATGCTTCACCGCATACTGCACGACATCTTCGGCCAGTAATTTGCTGTACCCATAGGGAAACTGATGGGCAGGCAGATTAAAGCGGACCTGCTCATTGGCGGGCTTGCCATCCCAGCGAAAACCGACTGCGGCGGCGCTGCTGGTGAAGATCACACGTTTTACCCCGGCAGTCCGTGCAGCCCTTAAAACGCGGCGTGTCCCCTCAATATTGATGGCAAACATACGCGATTGATCGGCCTGCCAGTAATCGGCCACAGCGGCCACATGAAACACCCAATCGCAGCCTTCACATGCGGCGCGCAGAGCATCTTCTTCCAGCACATCGCCCAGCGCCGTCTCAAATTCCAGCCCTTGCAGCGCATCCATCCGTGAGGACACGCGGTGTAATACGCGCACATCATGACCAGCGGCGTTTAATACCCGGACGATATGCGACCCGACAAAACCGGTACCCCCTGTAACTAATGCCTTGACCATGCGCTAATCCCACTTCAATGGCATAAGAAACTGCATCTTTGACCCGGCAATCATCTGAAGATTCTCATGCAGGTAATTCAGGCCAGCCGCCGGATTTGCCTGTTCGGCTAATTGCGGAGCCAGCATTTTGTCTTCATCGTGAATGATGCGGAACGGTGTGTCATCAGGAAGTTTTGCCAGTTGGCGAGCTTTAGCCAGCGCGACTTTCCAATCACCCAATTCATCCACCAGCTGATGCTCCAGCGCCTGCTTGCCTGTCCACACCCGGCCACCCCCCACTGCGTCCACAGCTTCGATAGTCAGTTTACGGCTGGCAGCCACCCGGCCAATAAACTGCTGATACCCACGCTCGATGACCTGGCGCATCTGGATACGCTGCTGATCATTAAAAGGTGTGCCATCACTCAACAGGGTGGCATTCGCACCACGCACAAATTCCAGCCGATTGACGCGCAGATTCTGATACAGGCCCGTCGTAATCGCTTTTGCCAGAATCACGCCAATCGAGCCGGTAATGGTTCCCGGTTGGGCGATAATCCATTGGGCGGGTGTGGCGACATAATAACCACCTGAAGCCGCTACACCGTTCATATAAGCGACCACCGGACGATCCTTTGCCAATTCCACCAGCGCGGAGGTCATCGCTTCCGAGGCATCCGCCGAGCCACCGGGACTATCGATCCATAAGATCACCGCAGCGGCGTCTTCATCCTGCATCAACGTGCGCACCTGCTGAACCACCGTCAGATCACCGAGACGGTCATCTCCCAACACGGGCAGCGGCACCGGGATATTCACGGGTGGGCTGGCGCTTTCACCGGAGACAATCGTTCCAGTCAGCGGCAGCACAGCAACATACTTCTGCTGCCTTCTCTGCCATTGCCTGAGCAGTTGTCTCTCCGCATCTTCCTGTGGAACCAGATGCTCAACCTCTAAATAAGCCGCGAGTTGTTCCTCATTACAGATGCCATCAATATAACCGGCTTCCAGCGCGACCTGATCAATATACGGTGCGCGGTCAATCATCTCGCGCACCGCTTCCGGGGTCATTTTCCGCCCGTCAGCGATGTCATCGACAATCATTTCATAGCGCGAATCCAGCAGCCATTCGAGCTGCTCCTGACCTTCGGGCGAAATCATGTCGCGTGTAAACGAGTCGAAAGCGCCTTTATAGGGCGAAATAGCAATTGAATCCAGTTGCACACCCACCGTGTCCAGCGCGTTTTTTAAGAAGGTGGGCTGCGAAATTAAGCCAACGGTATCCAGTGTGCTGCCGGGTTGAAGCAGAATTTTGTCGCCTGCCGAGGCAATGTAGTAAGTTGCGTTATCATAGCCCTGTGAGTAAAAAATGACTTTTTTGCCACTCTGACGCAGTCTCAGGATGCTGTTGCGCAGAGTCTGTAAATCTGCCAATGATAGTTGCAGGCCACGCAGTGTGAAAATGACTCCCTGCGGTCGGGGATCTTTGGCAATGCGCTCAAACAGCCGATCCAGGTCCATCAGACTGATATCGGGCGTACCCAGTATACGTTTTTGCAGCCAGCCGCGCTGTTCTGGCAAAGCACCCGGGCTTTGCGGAAGCGTCAGCAGAATATAATCCATTTCATCAAAACGTGACCGCCGCCAGTTGCCGAGGCGATAAAACAGATAACGAATGCCCCGAACAGGGTTTATTTTACGAATGACATTAAAAAACCGTTTGAACATTAAAACCTCGTAACTAATGTGGATACGCGTTAAAAGCATTTAGTGTATAGAATAGATATATGACCAGAGCCTGCCGTTTCGCAGGACTTAAGGAGTATTATGCGAAACGTAACGATCAATTTGTTGTGGGGACGTTTTTCTAAACTGCTGCATCCGCTGACATCGCCCCACCCCAGCATTCAGCAACCGGAACACCGAAGAAAAGCGCAATTACTGGCTACCTTAACCCTGTCGCTAATTCCGATTAGCCTGCTCTCCGTTTTACTGGTCACCATTACCTTTCCCGCTGAAGTTCTGGTCGCGGATCAAGGTTTTGAAGTCATTGTCATCTCTGTTTTACTGTTGTCTCTGATCTATATTTTAAGCCGTTCCCGCTACTATGTGATAGGTGCAACCCTGGCGGTGGCTATATCATCGGTGGGTATTTTTTTCACAGTCTTTCTGACCGATGTGTATGACATTCACTTTCTGGGTTATCTTATTATACCGGTCTTATTATCCAATATTTTCTTATCGGTCACTTTCAGCATATTTTTGCTGACCGTCTTTACCACATGCAGTGTTGTTTTATCCAGTTTTCTGCCGAACATTTTCATTGAACAGATCATCTCCGGCCCCATGTTGCAGGTGATGGTTGTGTCTTTAATTTTAATTATGACCAATCGCTATCGTAATCTGCTGGAAAAAGACCGGCGTGGAGCACTGGAAAAAAGCGAAAACCGTTATCGGCTGGTTTCAGAACTCATGTCGGATTATGCTTATAGCCTGCACATATTGCCGGATGGTCACACTCAAACTGAATGGATTACCGGCGCCTTTACCGAAATTACCGGTTATAAAACCAGCGAAATGATGGAGGATGACAACATCCTGCTGTCTCATCCAGACGACGCAGCTATTACCAATGATCGCCTCGCACGCTTAAGAAATGGCGAAGTGACTATCCAGGAAGTACGTATTCTCACGAAGAAGGGGGATGTCCGCTGGTTGCTGGACTATGGCCGCCCCCTATGGAATGACGATCACACGCAGGTTGTGAGTATCTACGGCGCCGCTAAAGACATTACGCAGCAGCGCTATGCAGAGCAACAACTGCATTTGCTGGCCAAAGCGATTAATGAAGCCGAAGAAGGGATATTTATCACCTCCACCAGCCATGAGGGTGGCGATCTCTCTATCGTCTTTGCCAGTGATGGCATCTTGCGCATGACCGGTTATGAGCGTGACGAAATCATCGGCCATACGCCTGCAATCTGGTATGGCGCAGATACCAACATGGCGATTATCAAGCGGATGCACGAGCGCATCCATCAGGGTCAGCCCACCATGGAGGAACTGGTCAGCTATCGTAAAGATGGCACCCATTACATCATGGAATGGTACTGCTCACCTGTGGCCGATAACGATGGTGTCATTACGAACTTTATCTTTATCCAGCGCGATATCACCGCCCGTAAGCAGGCCGAAGCCGCAGAACGCGAACAGCGCATTCTGGCCGAAGCTTTGCGTGATAGCGCGGCGGCCCTAACCAGCACCTTGAATCTCGATTCTGTGTTAGACACCATTCTCGCCAGTGTCGCCCGGGTGGTACCGCATAACGCTGGTAGCATCATGCTGATCGAGGATGATCTCAGTCGTGTGGTGCGTTATCACAAGTTTGGTAACTTTGATGTTTCGAGTTCTGAGGGCGCATTCGATTTTGATATCAGTGATACGGCGACTTTAAGCTATATGTATGAAACCGGTAAACCCCTGTTGATCCCGGATGTTGATGCGTTTCCCGGTTGGAAGCGCTTTGATGTCGGGAATTGGGTTCACTCTTATATCGGCGTGCCAATCATGGAAGGCGATAAAGTCATCGGCTTTCTGAATCTCGACAGCACCGAGCTCAATGGCTTTACAAATATGCATGTCGAGAATCTAAAGGCGTTTGCGAATCAGGCCAGCAGCGCGTTGCGCAACGCGCGTCTCTTTAATGAGATGGAACAGCGGGTCATCCAGCGTACTGCTGAATTGGATGAAGAGCGCAAACAATTACAGATTATCCTCGACTCGATGGGTGACGGGATGTACTACACTGAGGATTCAGTCGTCCGTTACGTGAATCAGATGATGAGCAATATCAGCGGGTATACGCCTGAAGAATTGATCGGCCTGAAGGTCATCAACTTTCTCAGTGAGCAGAACGAGAAAAGTGCCCCTACCATTCAGGAAGAAATCAGAACGACTATTACCCAGTCACAAATCTGGCGCGATGAAATTAAGCTGGTTGGCAAAGACAACCGCGTATTTGACGCCAGCCTGACAGTTTCACTGGTCAGTGAACCCGGCCAGCAACCGATGCGGACCGTCACGCTGGTGCGGGATGTGAGCCAGGAAAAAGCCCTGGAAAATCGTAAGAACTATTTTATTTCTACGGCATCGCATGAATTACGGACACCCATCACCAACATCATCACCCGCTTATATCTCATCAAACATCAGCCAGAAAAGCAGGAAGATCATCTGCGCGTGATTAATGATGTCACGCAGCACATGAAAGACCTTGCCGAGGATCTGCTGGATTTGTCGCGCATGGAACATGGTCAGGTCAGTTTTGAATTTGAGCCGGTTATCCTGCAGGAATTAATCATGCCAGTGGTGTATACGCAAAAGGCTGAAGCAGACCTCAAAAAGATCGAACTGACGTCTGAGTTATCACAGATACCATTACGCATTATGGCAGATCGTAAACGCATAACCCAGGTCATTACCAACCTGGTGACCAACGCCATCAACTATACGCCGGAAAATGGCAAAGTTTCAGTGAGCTTAAAAACCATTACCGATGCGCAAACGAACCGGCAATATGCTGAAATAAGTGTTAGGGATACAGGTGTGGGTATTGCTCATGAGCATGTTGCCCATATCTTCGACTCGTTTTATCGGGTTGATGAAAAAGTTAAAGGTACAGGTCTGGGATTGAGCATCAGTCAGGAAATTATTGAGCTGCATGGCGGCAATATCAGTGTCGAAAGCAGGCTGGGTCACGGCAGTTGTTTCAAAGTTCGGTTCAACCTGCTGGCTTAAGTGGAACGCTCCGCAATCACAACCAACCGTTCCTGATACACATCCTGCAGGAAACTGTAATTGGAACAGGTGATGAGGGTTAAGCGGCTGTCGCTGGTGGGGTACAGCACACTGAGATCATTGGGTTGGACGCTCATTTTTTCCGTGACGTTATAAACATACTCCACGCCGTTCTGGCGCAGGACGAGTGGATCGCCAATTTCAAGCTCGTTGATATTGGCAAATACGCCGGTACTACCATCCGCCATTTCGACATGTCCCGCCAGGACGACATTCCCCGGACGATCAATCCAACTGGTGCCTTGCAAATGCCCCGCATGGATTCCCAGGTCGGTCACATCCCAGCTTTGCTCACTCAGATACGACTCGATCACTTCGGCGTTAATTCCGGCAGTTGGGGCGATAATGCGCGCACCGTAGGTAATTTCGAAGGCTTGTTGCGTAGGTTCAATCGTCGGTTGTAACGCGACAATTTCAGTGGCTACTGCTGTGGGAAAAGGGGTTTCCAATAGCTGAGTATTGTCAGTGGATGACCAGTTATCATAGACGAGATAACCGACCCCCATGAGAATACCCACAAAAATCAACAGAAAAATGCTGAACTGCGTTCCACCTTTCCGATACATCAATCAATAGCTCCTATTCCATATACTACTCAGACATTACGTTCAGCAATGACCACAACCCGTTCCCGATACGTATTCAACAAAAAGTCATAATCTGTACAGGTGGTTAACGTCAGCCGTGGATTATCTTCAGGATAAAAAGGTGTCAGATCATCAGGATCAACCTTTTTAATCTCCACTACATTATAAAGATACTCCTGTCCGTCCTGTGTGATAATTAAGGGATCGCCAACCAGCAGTTCATCGAGGCTGCTGAAAATCCCCTGACCACCGTCAAAAACCTCGGCATGACCGGCCAGAACGATATTTCCCGGTTCGTTTACCCAGGCAGTCCCCTGAAGATGCCCGGCATACGTCCCCAGGTCATTGACATCCCAACTGGTGCCATTAAGATACGATTGCACGATGTGGGTATGAATGCCTGCGGTGGGGGCGTAAAAAATTGCGCCATTGGTGATTTCATACGGTAACGAAGGTGCAGCAGCCACCGTTTGCGGCGTTGCTGAAGCTGAGGCAACCGGGGTTTGGGTGAAATTCACATCACTGAGGCTGGCGTTGCTGGGGGAAGAACCCGCCCCCCAGTTATCGTGAATGAGGTAGCCAATTCCCGCAATCATCCCAAAGAGGATCACCAGCGTGAGGCTGAATGCTGAACCGGAACGTCGGCTGCGATACATTTTGTTTTATCCTGAATCAATAATTTTCTATAGACTCTGACGGGCAAGCCCCGCAGAATATAGTTTGGTTTTAGGGTATCAATTGTAGTCTAAATGAGAAACCTAATTACAACCTAACGTTTACGCATTGTAATGCTTTTAGGGGCGTTTTTGCAACGTAGTCGCCAGTTTGATGGATTCCTGAATGTGAGGGAGACGTTCAGTGAGGCCCAAACTGAGGAAAAGTTTACCCGCAGCGGTAAAAAAGTGGATGGCCTGATCGTATTCGCCCAGGTTACCGGCTTCACTGCCCAGGCTTAACAGCAGTTCCGCCTCTAACTGGGTGTGTTGCTGTAGACGGGCATAGTTCAGGGCTTCGCTGAAATAGTGAAAGACCTGCCGGGAATGGGGGTAAGTTTCGTGGTTGTTGTCTGTCATCTGGCGATATTCCTGCTCGACCGCGCCCAGCGTGAGCAAGGTATCCAGAATATCATTGTGATCGTCCATCTCGTGATAAATTTGCAGCGACTCAGTCAGGTGTGTCAGAGCATCAGCGTACTGACCTAATGCACGCTGTGATTGCCCCAGCTTGTTGAGTCGGAGCGCCAACCCGCGCTGATCCTGAAGCTGGCGCGCAACCTGTACAGCTTCATCATGATAGACCACTGCTGTTGCCGGTTGCGCCAGATCATCATAGACCTGACCCAGATTACTCAACCAAATGCCCCGACCACGGACATCACCAATTTCCTGCGCGATGAGTAAAGCCTGATTGAGATACTGAATGGCCTGCTGATGCTGACCCGCTTCGCGCAACACATTGCCCATGTTGCCCAACAGGCCGTCTTCCATAATGCGATCACCCGCGGCGCGCACGCATTCTAAGGCCTGCTCGAAATAAGCGAGTGCTTCGTCAGCGCGTTTGATTCGATAATAGATTAAGGCTAAATTGCCAATATGGCGGCCTTCGCTCGACAGATCACCCTCGGCGCGTGAAAGTGCCGCTGCCTCTTGCAGGCAGTCAATCGCCTGGGGGTAATCCTCATTTTGCAGCGCGATTCGCAGGCGGTGGTGGAGTTGCAGCATATCACTCATGATACATTGGCATCAGCGGGTTTTACGCCATACATTTACAATCCAGGCGATAAGCCCTGCCGCCCCAACAGCCCACAACCATTTGAGGTCATTATTAATCGAGGGCATCTCTGGCATGGTGGTCAAAGGCTCCAGACGAACCACGGTGAACTGATTCGAAATATCCGGCAGGATGCGCGAATTCACATTTTCAATACTGGCTAATTTGGCGATCAGCGCATCGTAAAATACGGGCGCACGCTTGCGGAACAAGTGCAGCACGCGCAGCACTTCGCCGGTATTATCGACGACGTGCGCACGCGCCGAAAAAATATGCTCTCCGCGACGCACAGTCACAATTCGGGTCTGCTGTAAATTCTGAAACCAGTCGGGATGGGTGCCCCAGGCGGACACTAGATAAATCTTGCTGCCGTGAACACGATAATCAATCGGAATATGGCGCGGCAGACCGCTGCTGCGCCCACGGGTAGTCAGCACCAGAATACCCAGCGTATCCATCACTTCACCCAGCCCAAGCCGATATAAGCCTAAAGGCAGTCGTACCAGTTGGCGATAAATGCCCTTTGGATAGGGAATGGGTGTTACAAAAGAAGTCTTATTTGAGGAGCTTGCGGAATGATAATCCACATTCCCCTGGATAAATTCGTCATGCATTGTTCATATCCATAACAATAAATTGAGACTAAAATATAGCGTTTGCGCCTAACAATAACCTATTATACTTTAACTGAATTGTATTATAGAAAGTCTGTTCTTTGAAAACTCCTGATAAATTACGTTTTGGCACGGTTGGAACACCGCAGACCAGCCGCGGTAATGATACCATCAGCGCCATTGAACATATCCGTCAGCTTGGCCTCGATCATCTGGAAATTGCCTGGGTGCGCAGTGTCCGCGTCAGTGACGAAACCTGTGCCCAGATTAAAGCCGCAGCGCAAAAACATCAAGTCACACTAGGCGTCCATGCGCCCTATTATATTAATCTCAACAGCCAGACCAATGAACTGATGGTGAAAAGCGATGAACGTTTGCTCAATGCCGCCCGCAAAGGTTTTCTGGCTGGAGCGTACGATATTATTTTTCACCCGGGCAGCTATCACAGTCAACCCCCAGCCGATGTTTACAGCCGCGCCTGCCAGAAACTGACCGAACTGACCACTATTTTACGTGATGAAGGGGTCGATGTCCGGCTGCGACCAGAGACGATGGGCAAAGGCGCGATGTTTGGTAATCTGGAAGAAGTATTGCGCCTGAGCGCCGATGTGCCCGGTGTAGCCCCCTGTATTGATTGGGCGCATCTCCATGCACGTGCGGGGGATGGCAGCTTTAACAGTTATGCGGAGTTTGCGGCGGCGCTGGATTTAGCACGGTCTGTATTAGGCGATGAGGGTCTGCATCATCTGCATTTTCACCTCAGCGGAATCGCCTATACATCAAAGGGTGAAAAAGCACATCTACCGCTCAACGAAGCCGATCTGCATTACCGTGAGCTTTTGCAGGCTTTTGTGGATTATGACGTATGGGCAACCTGTGCTGTAGAAGCGCCTCAACCCTTCCATACAGCCGATGCGCTCACCCTGCAAGCCACTTACCGCCGCTTGCTGGAGACCGAAAATGAAGCAGGGCAAAGTGCCGATTAAACGCAATTGATTAAGAATTGTGTGGACGTGTAATGATATGTTTCAATTATAAATGATATGTTATAGTTTGAAGGTGTAATCAGCATCAGGAAATTATTGAGGGGTGATTGTTTCACTCCTTCACAAAGAGGCTTTACATCCTATGGAATTTGTTTCCTACTCACGCCGCGATAATGACTTTGCTCGGCGTATAACGGAAAACCTGAAGTCTGCCAACCATGAAGTCTGGATTGATTGGGAAGATATCCCCCCAACCGCTGACTGGTGGCAGGAAATCTCAAATGGCATTCAAAAAGCGGATAGCTTTATTTTTATCATCACGCCGGACTCGGTGCATTCGGAGGTCTGTCGTGATGAAATTGAATATGCCGTTTCCAACAACAAACGGTTTATCCCCATTCTCTATCGTGAACTGATTGAAGAGAAGGACAAAGCGGCCTTACACCCTACGATCAGCTCACATAACTGGATTTTCTTCCGCGAAACAGATGATTTTACCGACTCCATGAGGCGGCTGATCAGCGCGCTGGAAACGGATCTGGATCATGTCAGCGAGCATACTCGACTGCTCATTCGGGCAATAGAATGGGATCAGCATGATCGTGAGAAAAGCCTGTTACTCAATGGCTCCGAAATTAACCGTGCTGAGGCGTGGTTAAGCAGAAACATTAATAAAACGCCCGAACCGACTGACCTTCATTCTCAATATATTTTTGCCAGCCGTTCTCAGGAAAACAGCCGTCAACGCAGATTATTACTGGGTGTAACCGTTGCGATGTTTGTGGCGATCACTCTCGCGATTATTTCTCTGTTCCTGTGGGGACTGGCCGAAGGTGCCCGGCGCAAAGCCGTCACGAGCGAAGCAACCGCCGTTGCTGCTCAGGGAATCGCCGAGGCCAAAAGTAATCTGGCGGCCAGCCTCGCGCTGGCAGCGAATGCACGTAATTTCCAGGCGAATGATAATCCTAACCTGGGATTGAGATTAGCCTTAGAAGCTTACGCAGTCAATCAGCCAGCGGTGGCAGATGTCCAGCAGACACTGGCGAATATCATCTATGATCCGGGCGCGCGTTTCAGCAAAACGGTACACGAAAAAGCAGTCATGGATGTCGCGCTCAGCACGGATGGGACACAGGCCGTTTCGGTGAGTAAGGATGGCAAGCTGATCATCTGGGACAGCCAGACCGGTGATGTCATTCAATCCATCGACACGCCCCCAGCCGCCAGTGTCGCCTTCAGCCCGGATGATGAAACCATTGCGGTCGGCCTGTTGGATGGCACCGTCATTCTGTGGGATTTAACCAGCGGTGAGGAACAACAGCGCTTATCCGGCCATTCCGATACGATCACCTCGTTACTTTTCACACCGGATGGTACGCGACTTGTTTCCGGCTCAATTGATCGTTCCATCCGGGTATGGGATGTGACCACTGGCGCGATGATTCAGCAGATCAATAGTGTGGGTGCCATTCTCAAACTTGCGATGGACAGCACGGGTGAACGTATCGTTTCCGGCAGCGCGGACAGGTATCTGACGGTGAGTGCACCGGGCAATATCCAGGATCGTACGGTGCGGGTATGGGATATTGAAAGCGGTAACGAGCTGTACCAGTTCAAACCAGAATCCGGTTTTGTCCGTGCCGTGAGTTTCAGCCCGGATGGTCAATTTGTGGCTTCCGGCACCTGGAACCAGGCGGAAGGTGGCAAAGTTCAGTTATGGGATCTGCAAACGGGTGAACTGGATATAACCTTTTATGGGCCGACAGATATTATTTCCGATGTGCTTTTTGTAATTGATGGGGGTTTCAAGGAAGTCATCGCCTCGTCCTGGGACGGTTCAATTTCTTTCTGGGATGTGGAAACCGGAGTCCCCAGCTTCAGTTTTAAGGGGCATAACGATCAGGTGCAGACGATGGCGATTTCGCCTGATGGTGAATATCTGGTTACCGGCACGGGCAACACGGGTAACGATATTTTTTCAGCAGACAGCGATAGCTCAAATGATACCAGTGTGTGGGTGTGGGATTTGTACTACCGCGGCGTTATCAATGGCTTTAGTGGTCATGAAAACTGGGTGTGGGATGTAGCTTACAGCCCTGACGGGTTATACGGGGTGTCCGGCTCTGGCCCGTTGAATTTACCCGCCAAAGATGCCACTGTCCGCATATGGGATATTACCAGTGGCGTTCAACTGGAGCGGTTGGAAGGTCATACGAACACCATAAGCGGCGTGACATTCAATACAGATGGCACCCTGCTGGCCTCAGCAAGCTGGGACGGCACGGTGCGTTTGTGGGATGTTCAGGAAGATGCTGACGGGCTGGCGGTGAGCAGTGGCCGGGTCGGGTTGGATGTGGCCCCGGTTGCAGTAAACTCGGTGATGTTTATGCAGGACAGCAGCCGGGCAGTTTCCGCGCTGGGTGACGGTGATGTGCTGGTTTGGGATGTTGCGACTGGCGAAGAAATCTGGCGTTTCAAGGGTCATGAGCAATCAGTCTACAGCGCTATCTTCAGCCCGGATGAACGTTTTGTCGTGTCCGGCTCCGACGATAGTACACTACGCTTGTGGGATGCCCAGACTGGCGCGGAAATCCGCGCTTATCGTGGACATGGTGATCGTGTCAATGGCGTTGCTTTTAGCCCCGACAATACGATGATCGCATCCGCATCCTGGGATGGCACGGTGCGCTTGTGGGACGCGAACAGTGATGAAGAACTGCGTCAGTTCGTGGGACATAGTCTGGCAGTGTTCAGCGTCGATTTCAGCCCGGATGGACAAACGCTAATCAGCGGGTCGGCAGACCGCACCCTGCGCATGTGGAATATTGCCACCGGGCAGGAAATCCGCCAGCTTCTGGGACACACCAATTGGATTTTGAGTGTCGTCTACAGCCCTGACGGCTTAACCGTACTTTCCGGCGCAGAGGATAATCTGGTAGTGTTGTGGCGAGCCGAGCCATTGGAGCAGTTGATCGAATGGGGTTATAAGAATCGCTATGTGCCAGTCTTAAGCTGTGCCGAGCGTATTCAGTACAATGTCGAGCCGTTCTGCAATGACGAAGGCAATGTGCCAACCTCCACGCCCAGGCCGCCTACCGCAACCCCATTACCGACGTTACTGCCACCACCGCCGACCCACACGCCGCGTCCATAGCGGCTACAGGATAGCCTTTTTGGCAAAACTGCTCCTTCTGGGGCAGTTTTGTTTATTCATTTCTTATACAGGCGTGTTAAAACATAACCGTAAACGCAATCTTAATTTTTTCATGAGGCAGTCGTATGACCGAAACATTTACTTTTAAAGCTGAGATCAAACAGCTACTGGATATTCTTGTCCATTCTCTGTACACCGAACGCGACATTTTCCTGCGGGAACTTGTCTCCAATGCTTCCGACGCGTTAAGCCGCTTGCAGTTCGAACAACTCACCAATCATGAGATGGTGGACCCTGAAGCGGAACTGGCGATTGAGATTAAACCCAATGAGGAAGAACTCACGCTGACTATCAGCGACTCAGGCATCGGCATGAATGAGCAGGAACTGGTCGATAATCTGGGTGTGATCGCCCATAGTGGCGCGAAATCATTTATCGAAGCCATGAAGCAGAATGGCGGCAATGCAAGCGCTGTCCAGGAAGTGATCGGACAGTTTGGCGTTGGGTTTTATGCTTTGTTCATGGTGGCGGATAAAGTCCGGGTGGTATCACGCTCGTACCGTGCAGAGGACGGCGCCTATGCCTGGGAGTCTGATGGTGGCGAAACATACACTGTCGAGCCAGCAGAACGCGAGAATCGCGGCACGGATGTGATTCTGTATCTGAAGGAGGACGCAAAGGAATTCCTGCAGGAGTGGAAGCTCAAAGAGATCATCCGCAAGCATTCGGATTATGTCACTTACCCGATTTACATCGGTGATGATGAAGAAGCCAGCAACAAACAGCAGGCCATCTGGCGGCAGGACCCGAAGGAAGTGACCGAAGAAGCCTACAAAGACTTCTACAAGATGTTCACGCTGGATTTTACCGATCCGCTGCATCACATCCACATGCGCGCGGATGTGCCGCTTCAGTTTTATGCGCTGCTGTTTATCCCCGGCAGTTCCGAGCAGAATATGTTCAGCCTGCGTAAAGAGTCTGGCCTGAAGTTGTATGCGCGCAAGGTCATGATCCAGGAATATTCCAAAGACCTGCTGCCCGAATATCTTCAGTTTGTGCAGGGAGTGGTCGATAGTGAAGACCTGCCACTCAGCGTCAGCCGTGAGAGTGTGCAGGCAACGCGCGTCATGGCGAACCTGAAGAAGACCCTCACCAGCAAGGTGCTGGGTGATCTGAAGCGCATGGCTAAGAACAAAACCGAGGATTACCTGCAGATTTACCACGAATTCGGGCATTTCCTCAAGCAGGGTCTGGTCGCCAGCCCGGAAAACCGCGACGAGTTAGAGGAAATCCTTTTCTTCAGCACCACGCTGGATGATGATCCGGATAAGTTCTACACGCTGGCCGATTATGTCGAGCGTATGGCGGAAAATCAGGATGATATTTATTTTATCGTCGGTGATGATTTCCAGAGTGCGCGCCGCAGCCCGCATCTTGATGCGTTCCGTCAGCGCGGGATTGAGGTGCTGTATTTCACGCATCCCATTGATTCATTCATGTCGATGGGTTTGACGGAATACAAAGGCCACAAACTGCGCAGCGTCGATGAAGCCGATATTGACCTCAAAGATGTTGGCGAATTAAAAGACGACACCAACGAGCCAAAACATGAAGCATTGGCTGAGGATGATTTCAGCGCCCTGCGTGAGCGTTTCAGCGCAGTTCTGGGGGATCGGGTGCAGGGTGTGCGCGAGAGTAAATCGCTCACGGGCAGTCCGGCGCGTCTGGTCAGCGATGATAAAGCGCCCCAGCGGAATATGTTCCGCATCAACCGCCTGTTAGACCGCGAATTTCAGCTTCCGGTGAAAACGCTGGAATTGAACCTGCGCCATCCGCTGCTGCATAATCTCAGCCATATGCTGGCCGCACAATCCAATACGCCTATGGTTGATGTGGTGATTGAACAGGTCTTTGAAACCTCCCTGCTTCAGGATGGCATTCATCCCGACCCCGCCGCTATGGCGACACGCCTCAATCTGCTGATGCAGGCCGCTACCGGTACGCCCTTAAATGATCTGGATGTACAGTCAGTCGCGCCTGTAGTGACCTCAAAGCCAGAAATGATGGTTGAGGAAGTGACTGATGCGGATGACGCAGAAGTGGAAACCGAAACGCCCGAAGCCGATGAATAATTAAGATCTGAGCATTGCATATGGACACACCGAGTCTGGTGTGTCCAGCGTCTGGATTAGCAAGTATGAAAATGCCTGCGCTATGAAATGAAAAAGGCGACCCTGAGGTCGCCTTTTTTCTGGTAAAGCTGGTTGTTAACGAATTACAGGGCGTTAACGATATTGGAGAAGATGTTACCGACGGCTGGCCCAAGCAGCGCCAGGATCACGATCACCACAACGGCGACCAGAACCAGAATGAGCGCATATTCGACCAGACCCTGACCTTCTTCACGAGGCATGTATAACATAATGATTGCTCCTAGAGATAATGTATGATTTGTCCTGATAACCAGGTACTCATTTAAGTTATCATGGAATGGAAACTTAAGTCAATAAGGAATTTCCTTAATGTCTAAATCTTCACACAATTTTTATAATCGATAGAAAATTGTTATATCGCCCATTATCTGCCTAACGCGCCCTTAATGGACGCATGCCATTCATCGTGACCACCAGCGACATACCGACATCGGCCAGCACCGCTATCCACAGCGATGTGACGCCCGTCAAGGCTAACAGCACAAATATCAGTTTCAGCCCCAGACTAAAGCTGATGTTCTGGAAAATCAGCCGCCGTGCAAACCGCGCTAAGCGGATCGCAAACGGCAATTGCGTGAGGTCATCCGCCATTAGTGCGATATCGGCAGTTTCCAGCGCCTGAGCACTCCCCGCCCCGCCCATCGCAATACCAATCGTCGCGGCTGCCAGCGCAGGCGTGTCGTTAATGCCATCGCCAACCATCGCTACAGCACCGTAGTGCTTTAACAGATCACGCACCGCATCGACTTTATCTTCAGGCAGCAATTCAGCCTGCACCGCATCGACACCCACCTGATCCGCCACAGCCTGCGCGGCAATTTTGTTATCGCCGGTCAGCATAACCGTTTTAATATTCATCTGGCGCAGTTCGTTAATCACTGGCCCACTGTTATCACGGGCTTCGTCCGCCACGGCGATAAAACCGCGCACCCGATCCCCATCACACAGCAGCATCGCAGTTTGTCCATCGGCTTCGGCTTGATCCACCATCGCGCACAATGTTTTGCTGTGGGGATGTTCAGTCTCAAACAGGCGATGACTGCCCACCGTAACAATCTTGCCATTAATTTCACCCTGAATGCCCATGCCGGACAGATTAGTGACCGCCTGAGCCGGGGCATAACGCTCATTCAGCCCGCGTGATTGCGCGGCATTCATAACGGCCTGCGCCAGCGGATGCGTGCTGTGACGTTCCACCGCGGCGGCCATCGCCAAAACATCATCACATTGAGCGCAGGCAACCCCGGTCGGGCAATCAATGGATCGGGTTAAGGTGACAGCAGGCTTGCCATAGGTGAGCGTGCCAGTTTTATCAAAAGCAACTGCCTGGACACCGGCTAAGGCTTCCAGATGCGCCCCACCTTTAATCAACACGCCACGCCGTGCCGCCGCCGTAATCGCACTGATGATGGTGACCGGTGTACTGATGACCAGCGCACACGGGCAGGCGATCACCAGCAGTGACAGGGCGCGATATAACCAGCCGTGCGCCTCACCGGGAATATCATAAAACGGGGCATTAAAAAACAGCGGCGGGATGATAGCGACCAGCAAAGCGATCACCACTACGCCAGGGGTGTAATAATGCGCAAATCGGTCAATCAGGCGTTGGCTGGGTGCGCGCACACTCTGCGCTTCTTCGACCAGTTGGATGATGCGGCTGAGGGTGTTATCTGCTGCGAGATGCGTGACCTTAACCTGCAAGACCCCTTCACCATTCACCGAACCGGCATAGACGATTTCACCCGGTTCTTTCGCCACCGGCATACTCTCGCCGGTGATCGGTGCCTGATTCACACCGCTGCGGCCAGCAGTCACTGTGCCATCCATCGCGATAGCATCGCCGGGACGGACTAAAATCGTATCGCCGACAACCAACTGCTCTACCGGCAGTGTTTCCTCGTTATAGACCGGTAGCATATCACTGGCGCGTAAAACACGCAGTGCCTGTGCCGGAGCCAGTTCCATCAGGCTGCGCAGACTGTTACGGGCGCGGTCAGCCGTATAGCCTTCCAGCGCTTCCCCGATGGCGAACAGAAAAATGACCGTTGCGCCTTCCAGATATTCGCCAATCACAATCGCGCCGATAGCCGCAATCGACATCAGCAGATTGATATTAAAGTCACGATTAATAAACAGCGTATTCAGGCCGCTTTTGGCAATGGGATACAGCGCGACCAACATGGCTGCGGAATAGGCCACAGCGATAAAATTTTGCGGCAGGACGAACAGGATAGATGACAGCAGCGTCAACAGAATCAACCCGCCGCCGATCAGTGCTAATCGGGTTTCCTGCCGCGCCACCAGATAATCCCAGAAACCGGCGATTCCGCCGCGCATCGGCTTGGCTGTCGCGTCTGCCGCATTGACCGACTTCTCGTCTTCAAGCGATTTGCCCAATGCCTCCACGCGCTGCTTGAGCACGTCATAGGGGACATCGCCTTCCAGCTTCATTTTGCTGGTTGCAAAATCAACCTGTACCGCCTGTACACCCGCCAGTCTGCGCACACCGTCTTCGACTTCACGGGCGCAGTTGGCGCAATCCATATTGCCAATTTTGTAGACTTGCTGAGCCATAATTACCCTCGTTTGATACGCTGTCTCAATATATGCGTGACTGCGCATATATTACCATTAGCATACTGCGTTTTACCGCCATTGGTCAAGAGCCATTTGGCTCAATCTGGCAGCATCTGGCAGTGCTTTGTATTGAGTTGGCAGTCGTTTTTTGCGTACTGTAAAGACATCGCAAGCCAAACGAAAGAGGAATACATTATGGCTACAAACACACAATCCATACTATCTGGCTCAAACTCGATAAATGCCAAAGATACTTTTCTGCGGCGGGTGTTATTCGGCAATATCGCATTTTCGATCATCAGTGGCGGTGCATTCATCATCGGCGCGAATCCGATGGGGGCTTTTATGGGTATCCCGCAACCGCTGATCCTGATGGGATTAGGAGCGGGTGTGCTGTTATTCGCACTGGGTGTATATCTGACCGCCACGCAACAACCGCTTGACCCACGCAAAGCGACATTCATCCTGGTCGCGGATATCGCCTGGGTGGTTGCCACTGAGGTGATTCTGATGCTGGATCTGTTCGGCCTGACCACAGAAGGCCGCTGGTTAATATTCATCCTTGCGGACATTGTCACGGTGTTCGCAATATTGGAATTTTTCGGCCTGCGCCGTTTACGCTAGAATCGCACCCTTAGCATTCACACGGATACGCTTAAACCGATGAACACTGTGCTGTTTCTCCAGATACTGGTCTTTAGCTTTACGATGTGGTTTGGCCTGTATCTGGTTTCACGCGATCTGAAGAAGCCCGGCCTGCGTTTTGCAGGTCTGGGCCTGATCTCCTACGCCGCCGGTATCGCACTGGCGGCGATCATCAACTTTCTGCCGGAGCCGCCAGCGACGGTTGAAAGCTGGATGTATCTCACCGTGCTGCTGCCATCCCTGTTCTGGATGATCGCGACATGGTATCTGCTGCCCGGCGCGGATAGCGACACACGCATCAGCCGCACAGCATTGATCGCCGTGGGCATCCCGGCGCTGCTGCTCTTTTTCATCGTTGCACTGCAACCCCAATTCATCCGCTGGCTGATTATGCTGGTGCCGCTGCTGTTTCTAATCGTTTCGCTGGTGAAAATACGCCAGGCGTTCCGCAGTGACCTGCCGCGCCAGCCCATCATCACACTGTTCGCGACCACCATCTTTTTTATACTGGGAACGACACTCCTGTTCGCGCCATTGGAATGGCTGTCCAGCGAAATCGCGCTGCTGGCGATTGGCTTTGATATGATTCTCTTGGGAGTGATGATCGGTTATCTGGATGCTTATGAAGAAGGGACACGTCTGCTGCCGGATGCGCTCCGTTCGCTGGTCGGCGCGGCGCTGCTTAGTTTGATTTTGGGCGGTCAGGTCGTGTTGCTGATTATGCTGCACGGCGCACTAACCGTAAATCTGCTGCTGTTACTTTTCAGTCTGATCACCACCGCTATGGCGCTGCAAGCCTTCGCCAGCAATTTTCAATCGCTGCTTGACCGTCTGATCTTTGCCGACAGCATGCCCGTGCAACAGGAACGTGAGGCGCTACGCTCGGTCAATGACGCGCTGGCCCGATCTGACCGTTCACTTGATCTGGCGCGTATGGATGAGGCGGCTTTTGCCCGTCTGACGCGGCAGGCCATCAGTCATTACAACGATCTCAACCGGTTAGCGGCCAGCCCGCTCAACTGGCTGCCAGTGATTGATGCGCGGCTGCGCGACCAGCATACAGCCGATAATCTACTGGAACGTACGCGGCTTTTAAAAGCGCTGCTGCTGGAAAGCATCACCCGCCTCAAGCCCTACAGCGATGCCGATTTCGAGCCATCCGACGAATGGCGTTACTACAATGTGCTGTATTTCCCGTATGTGGTCGGCCTCAAACCCTATAGTGTGCGCTTTCAACAGGACGAAATCGACCCCAGCACCCGGGCCGCATTAGAGTGGATGCAAACCCAGGTGCCGGAACGCACGCTTTATAACTGGCAGACTGCTGCCTCACGCCTCATCGCGCAGCATCTGCGCGAAATCAACTGGCAGACAGTGCGCTAATGAGGCAGCAAGGCTCAAATTTCTGTTTTAAGGATTCGGTGTGGCGACCCGGCGCGCAATTTCTTCGCGCACCACAGGCGCAACCTTTGTCCCCAGCAATTCAATGGCGTGCAGGAGCTTGTCATGGGGCATCGTCCCCACACTCAGTTGGATCAACAGTCGCTGATGGCCGAAGATTTTATGCTGGAACAGAATCTTCTCGATGATGTCATCCGGGCTGCCGACAAAATTTGCCCCACGCAGTTCCGCAGACGCTGCGTACTGATCGCGGCGCATGGGCGGCCAGCCACGTTCACGGCCAATCTTATCCATCACCACCGATACTGCGGGAAATGACTCGTCAATGGCCTGCTGACGCGTATCGGCAATAAAACCGTGCGAATTAATGCTGAGGGGCAGCGTGGCCGGGTCATAACCGGACTCCTGCGCCGCCTGCCGATAGAGGTCAATATACGGCGCGAAGCGTTCCGGCATACCGCCAATAATCGCCAGTGCCATCGGCAGTCCACGGCTGGCGGCACGGACGACCGACTCCGGCGTACCGCCGACACCGACCCATACCGGCAGCGGATTTTGCAGCGGACGCGGGTAAACGCTCAGGTTATCAATCGCCGCCCGATGCTGCCCCTTCCAGCTCACACGCTCGTTGTCACGCAGTTCCAGCAGCAAATCCAGCTTCTCGCTAAATAATTCATCGTAGTCATGCAGATCGTAGCCGAACAACGGAAACGACTCGATAAATGAGCCACGTCCCGCAATGATCTCCGCGCGGCCATTCGAGATCAGATCAAGCGTGGCAAACCGCTGAAACACGCGCACAGGATCGTCCGAACTGAGCACGGTCACCGCACTGCTGAGACGGATATTTTTGGTACGCGCTGCCGCCGCGGCTAAGATCACATCCGGCGCGGACGAC
>JBBSQD010000003.1:0-69525 GCA_038258185.1 Aggregatilineales bacterium
AACCCGATGGCGCTGGCGATGTTCAAAAGCCCCGGTGAGCTGGGCGCGGATATCGTCGTCGGTGAGGGTCAGCCCTTGGGTATTCCGCTGGGATTTGGTGGGCCATACCTGGGATTCTTTGCCGTACGCACCGAGTATGTCCGCAAGATCGCTGGCCGTATTATTGGTGAAACCACCGATCAGGACGGCAAACGCGCTTATGTGATGACCCTGCGCCCCCGTGAGCAGGACATCCGCCGTGAGAAGGCCAGCAGCAATATCTGCACCAATCAGGGCTTGATGGCGCTGGCTGCCGGGGTCTATCTGTCGCTGATGGGCAAAACAGGTCTGCGTCAGGTGGCGGAGTTGTGCTATCAGAAGGCGCATTATGCCGCCAGACAGATCGACGCGCTGGACGGTTACAGCGTCGATATGAGCAAGCCGTTCTTCAATGAATTTGTGGTTAAGTGTCCGCGTCCCTACAGGGAGCTTAATCAGCATTTGCTGCAAAGTGGCATCATCGGTGGTTATGACCTGGGTGCCGATTATCCGCATCTGAAAGACCACATGCTTATCGCCGTCACCGAGATGAACAACAAAGAAGAGATTGACGCTTTAGTGGAAGCGCTGGGAGAGGTTGCAAAGTTATGACCGAAGCGACGATTTACGAGATCAGCGTGGCGGGGCGCACCGCGGCACTGCTGCCAGCCTGTGACGTGCCCGAAACCGAGCTGCCGCAGGATTTGCTGCGCACCGAACTGGAATTGCCGGAAGTCAGCGAATTGCAGGTGATTCGCCATTTCACCAACCTCAGCCAGAAGAACTACGCTATTGATAAAGGATTCTATCCGCTGGGTTCCTGCACCATGAAATATAACCCGCGCCTCAATGAAGACATGGCGCGTTTAGCCGGTTTCTCGCACCTGCACCCGTTGGCCGATGATGACAGCTCACAGGGCGCACTGGCCTTGATGTATCAGCTTCAGGTGTGGCTGGGTGAGATCAGCGGCTTCGATGGGGTCAGCCTGTCGCCAGCCGCAGGCGCTCAGGGCGAATTTGCCGGTATTCTGATGATCCGCAATTATCATCTGGATCGTGGCGACACCAAACGCACCAAAATTCTTGTGCCCAACAGTGCCCACGGCACCAATCCGGCCACCGTCACGATGGCGGGATACGAAGTGATCGAACTGCCATCCGACAAAAAGGGTGATGTCGACCTGGCCGCGCTCAAAGCCGCCTGCGATAACACCATCGCCGGGATGATGATTACCGTCCCCAGCACACTCGGCCTGTTTGAAAGCCAGATTCTGGACGTGATTGAAGCGGTACATGCCTGTGGTGGTCTGATGTATATGGACGGCGCCAACATGAACGCGCTGATGGGTGCGGTCAAGCCCGGTGAGCTGGGCTTCGATGTGATGCACTACAACCTGCATAAGACTTTCTCCACCCCACATGGCGGCGGTGGCCCCGGCAGCGGAGCCGTTGGTGTGAATGCCAAACTCAAGCCATTTTTACCCGGCCCGATTGCCATGATTGTCGAAGAGGCCGACGAGGAAAACGACGCGCCGCTGTATGGTCTGCGCATGCCGGAGAAATCCATCGGACGCATTAAGGCTTTCCAGGGCAATTTTGGCATGCACAGCCGCGCCTATACCTACATCCGCATTCACGGTGATGAAGGCATCAAGAACATCACGCGCCATGCCGTGCTGAATGCCAACTATATTCGCGTCAATCTCAAGGACACTTATCACATTCCCTATCCGCGCATCTGCGCCCATGAGTTTGTGCTGGAAGGGCATTTTGAAGGGGTTGATAATGTCCACGCGCTCGATATTTCCAAACGTCTGATGGATTACAATATCCACCCGCCGACCAATTACTTCCCATTGATTGTTCACGAAGCGCTCTTGATTGAGCCGACCGAGACCGAAACCAAGGCCACGCTCGACAACTTCATTGATGTCATGAAGAAGATCGCGCAGGAAGCCAAGGACGACCCGGAACTGCTGACCAGTGCGCCGCATGTCACGCCAGTTTCGCGGCTGGATGAAGTCCGCGCCGCCAAGCTGCTGGTGCTGTGCTGCGCCCCTATGCCCAAAACCCTCACTGAGGATTAAGCTAATCCTGCCCCAACGCCGTTTTAATAGTGCTGCCGGGGAAGGGGGCAAATTACTCAGTAACTTTCGTAAATTCATCTGGTACGGACACGGCAGTGCGTTAGCCTCCCTGTGGGGTGCCGTGTCCGTACAATAAATTCTATTTTTTGAATAGGTTCTTGATCCGATAAAATTTGTGAAATTCTTCCCCACCAACCCCAAAATACTGTAGAATAAAATTTTGGTCTTATTCATAACGGATTCACTGAAAAGAGTAATGCGTTGAGCTTGCGATCATTGGCGACTACACGGCTGGCGATCACCCGAAGGTCGGCGCGTGTGCGCCGTATTCGAAATCTGTTCCGCAAAATCCGAGCGATGTGGTACGACTCGGTGGCTTTGTGGCGCGAGTTTAAATTGCCCATAATCGGCTTTGTGCTGGTGACGGTCGTGGGTGGCTTTATCTATGGCGAGTTGTATTTTCAGGCGCGTGGTGAATACATTGCGCTGATTGATCGCCCCTACATCATGCTGCAACTGATGATCCTGGAAACACCCGGAGATGCCCCGCCGGAATGGTATCTGATCGCCTTCTGGTATGGGCTGCCATTGGTCTTTATTTTCCTGATTGGCCTGGGTGCGGCGGATTTTATGCGGTTATTCTTTTTTCGTGGAGAGCGTCAGAACGCCTGGGAGGAAGCTGTGGCATCGGCCTATCGTAATCATATTATCGTGTTTGGCGCGGGGCATGTCGGCCTGCGGGTGGTGCGCGAACTGGCCCACATGGGTTTTGATATTATCGTCATCGACAATGACCCTGACCCCGGTGTCGAGGATACCCTGCATTCGCTGGACATCCCGCTGATTGTCGGGGATGGCCGGCAGAAGGTGACGCTGGAAAAAGCCCGCCTGACGCACGCCGATGCGTTTATCGCCTGCATCGGTAACGATCACGTCAATCTGGAAGCGATCATGCGGGTGCGCGATATGAGTCCCGATGTGCGGGTGGTCGCGCGGATGTGGGATGATCAGTTTGCCAAGCAGATTCGCGAATTTATGAACGTGCAGTCGGTCTTAAGCTCGTCGGATTTATCCGCCCCGGCGTTTGCGGGTGCGGCAGTCGGCATCGAGATTACACAGACGCTGCTGATTAAAGGTCAGGAATACAGCATGATCCGGCTCACGGTTGAATCCGGTTCGTTTCTGGATGGTGCGGATATTGGCAGGCTTCAAAGCGAAAATGACATGGATATTGTGCTGCACAACCGTGATGATTCCGTAGAGGTACAACCCGCCCACGATACACGGGTGCGGGCCGGTGACTCGCTGGTGATTTTCGCGCGGCATGATCGCATTCTGAGCGTGGTCAACCGCAACCGCCGCCCGCGCAATCTAATCGCTGGCTGAGTGATATACAGGTACAGGTCGGTGGGGCGCAAGCTAGTCCAGGTGAGTGATATCGCTCAGATCAATAACCGATTCTTCTAACTGTGTGTCGACATTCCATATTCTTAGTGTCCAATCGTAACCGACTGAAGCCAGATAATGTCCGTCCGGGCTGAACGCGACAACCTGTACATCATCTGTGTGGCCTTGTAAGATAGCCAACTCATCACCTGCACCGAGTGTCCCTTCTTCAAGCGCCTGATCGACTGACCACAGCTTTACAAGATGATTTACTGCATCAGTAGCCAGTAATTTGCCGTCCGGACTAAACTGGATACTTTCAGACCATTCATCTATTGTGGCAAGGCGTTCGCCTGTTTGGTCATCCCATAAGCGTATGCCATCATCAGTACGGTAACTGGCAGTTGCGATCAAACTATGGCTGGCATCAAACTCCACATTGTCCACAATATTACTATGGGCTTCAAATTGATTCAGCTCGGCAATCTGATCAAATTGATCATTCAGTCGCCATAAATGGATACTGTCCAGGTCGCTGTGCGGTAATGAGACCCCAATAGTCCAATCCGTGTTCATATTCATCACCATTCGGTCAACACTGAGTATCGCGAATTCTGGTCTAATCTGATCAGGATTGCTTACATCCCAGAGATGTAGAGAACCTGTCCATGTTCCAGCCAATAGTGTTTCGCCGTCAGGGCTGAAACCTAAAAATGTGGTAAGGTAAGTCGTTTCTTTCAGGCGTGCCATTTGCTGCGAGGTATTCAAATCCCAAACGACTACCGCGCCATCAAAGAAGACCGCAGCCAGTAAATTGCCGTCTGGGCTGTAACTGACTTTTTCAGCTGTGGTATCTTGATGTTGAAATAAGCGCGGCTGACTTGCTGGATGATCTGGACGATACAACCATACACCTGTTGTTGAAGCGACTGCAATTTCATCTCCATTGGGTGACCAAACTAAATCCGCGAGCCGCATAACTCTCCCACTAGTCGTCGCGGAAACCGAGTTTAACTCGCCTGTGTCGAGTCCATACTGAGATAGCAATGCAAAAGCCATTATGAAGATCATAAAAACCTGTTTCAAGAATAACCTCCTTCTCTTTCATCAATGACTTTTTCGGGCTGGCTGCCGTGGCGTGATGCCGCCGAAACCATCCACACTCCATGAGACAGGCACGCCCCGTTCGGATAAAGTCGCATGCAATTGACGGGCGAGGCTTTCATCCTGCCAGTCGTAATCAGCCGCTTCTGAAAACGGACTTTCCGCCGTGCGTCTGCCGCTGCTGCCATCCCCGGCCACAAAGGTATCCACGACAATCCGTGCTGCGCCACTCTCCGCCAGAATTTGTGCAAAATCCGACGTATGTGGTAAACACGGCGAGACGGTGATCTGAACGCGGACTCCCGCCTCAGCCGCCGCCCTGACCGCTTCCAGTCGCTTGCGGATAAACTCACGGTTGGGGCCGTAGGGCAAATCCCCGCGATCGGTTTCCAGCGTCATGCTGACCCATGCATACGGAATCGACGCGATCAAATCCAGATCATCCACCACCAATGGGCTGCGGGTTTGAATCACCAGCAGATCAAGATCGGTATACTGCGCGAAAATTTGCAGACATTGACGCGTCAGCCGGAAACGTCGCTCCAGCGGTTGATAGGGGTCAGTGACCGAACTCATAAACACGCGCATGGCTGACCGGTCAGCGCTTTTTGCCAATTCCGTCGCCAGTAACTCTGGCGCGTTCTCCTTGATGATGACCGCGTCACCCCAATCCTCACCTTCCTGGCGATTATACAGCCAGTTCGGCAGCTTCTGGGCATAGCAGTACTGACCGCAGTAGATATTGCCGAAGCCGCACCCCGCCGCCCATGACAGCGTATGCGTAAATGGATAACTGCCCTCGGCCAGAAAGCCGCGCTTCTGCCGGGTGAGAATGGTCTTGGCCTGAATCATGCGGATATTCATCGCGGCTCCTGTCGGGTGTGATCGAATGGATGTTCTATTTTACAGCAAGGCCACTTTTGAGTAAAGCGAAAAGGGGTATAAGTAAGTGTATAGGTTCTGGCATATCTCAATTCCAGTAATCACCATAGGACGAGTTAAAAATAAGTCTCTGCAACCACTATTTGACATTCTTTAGAATACTTGTTCTAATTCGGGCAAAGGCAAGATGGACAGAAAAATAATTACCATTGCTGGTTTACATCGCAAAATGTGGGTGCCTTTATTGATGGTCTGATTACGTGAGCATTACACAAAGGAACTGGTCATGAGAAAAGTGATTGTACTCGAATTCGTCACCCTCGACGGTGTCATACAAGCCGGAGGTGGGCCAGAGGAAGATACCAGTGGTGGCTTTGCCTATGGCGGGTGGCAGGCTCCATATTCCGACGATGTTGTTGATGCAACCATGAGTAAGCAGATGAACCTGCCCTTTGATCTGTTGTTAGGGCGCAAGACCTTTGAAATCTGGGAACCTTACTGGCCGAAACATGCGGATATATGGCCGAGCGTGATGACGGCGACCAAGTATGTCGCCTCCAACACAATGACTTCCAGTGAATGGCAGCCCTCCGTGTTTTTAAGCGGAGACATTGCGGAAGAAGTCAGCAAGCTCAAGCAGCAGCCCGGGCCGGATTTACACGTTTACGGCAGTGCAAATCTCGCTCAGACCCTTATGAAACATGATTTGGTCGATGAATTCTGGCTAAAGATCTATCCGCTGACCCTGGGCAGTGGCAAACGCCTGTTTGCCGATGGTACCATCCCGGCGGCGTTCAAGGTGACGGAAAGCCAGGCCTCCCCAGGTGGCATCATTATCGCGAATTACGAGCGTGCAGGCGCGGTGACAACCGGAAGTTTTGATTAGTTGGCCGTCCTGCAAAATTCAATTGTTGAATATTAGCTCATACTCAAAAGGGGTTAGCTTGTGACCGTTGTCCTTCGCGAAATATTCGACAGTGATTTGCCCATTTTCTTTCAACATCAACAGGATAAAGAAGCTGTACACATGGCAGCTTTTACCAGTGAAAATCCATCTGATCGTGCTACTTTTGATGCACATTGGGCCAAAATCCGCGCCAGCGATGCGGTGATTAACCGCTCGGTGGAGGTTGATGGAAAACTAGCGGGGTATGTGGCCAGCTTTGAGATGTTTGGAGAAAGAAACGTGACTTATTGGATTGGGCGCGAGTTTTGGGGGCAGGGCATTGCTACTGCGGCGCTACGTGCCCTCCTTGATGTCGACCCAACTCGTCCTCTGTATGGACGCGCTGCCAAAGATAATAATGGATCAGTCCGTGTTCTGCAAAAGTGTGGGTTCGTTTTAATAGGAGAGGAGCGAGGTTTTGCCAATGCTCGTAAGGCCGAAATTGATGAGGTCGTTCTGAAGCTGGATTAGGCATTTGGCTTGGGGTTTATTATTTTGAGATCAAGGAGATAAATCATGAAGTTACTGCTCACTTCAGGTGGGGTCAGAAACGCCAGTATCCACAATGCGCTAGTCGACCTGCTGGGCAAATCGATTGCCGAGTGTAACGCCCTCTGCATTACTACCGCCAGCTACGCCTTCCCCGGCGGGCCTTCCCGGGCATGGCGTTTCATCACCGGACAAGAATCCGAACCCCCCATGCCCATGACCGAATTGGGTTGGAAGTCCGTGGGCGTGCTGGAACTTACCGCGCTGCCCAGCATCGACAAAGAACGCTGGGTCTCCTGGGTTCGGGAGACCGACGTGCTGCTGGTGAATGGCGGCGATACCCAGTATCTGTGCTACTGGATGCGGCAATCCGGGCTGGCAGACCTCTTGCCGTCGCTGCGTTCCGTCTACGTAGGTCTAAGCGCCGGCAGCCTGGTGATGTGCCCCAACCTTGCGGAACGCTTTGCCCACTGGACTCCGCCCACGGGTGGGTATGACATGCTGGGTGTGGTTGACTTTGTGATGTTTCCGCACGTCGATTACGAGACGATGCCGGACTTTTCCATGGCACACGCGGAAAGATGGGCCGCTGATATGACGGTGCCGGCGTACGCAATGGACGATGAGACCGCCATCAAAGTGGTCGATGGAGAAATCGAAGTGATCTCCGAAGGTCATTGGAAACTGTTTGCGCCCTGATGGGGTAACGGGTTCGTTTTTGCTCACCAAACGCGTAAGCGTTACTTTTCTTTAAAATCATCAAGGAGATGAATTATGAAATTGCTGCTCACTTCTGGCGGGGTCAGAAACGCCAGTATTCACAATGCGCTGCTCGAATTACTGGGCAAACCGATTGCCGAGTGCAATGCCCTCTGCATTCCCACCGCGATCTACGGCCACCCCTATGGCACTCCTGACCTGGCATGGGATTTCATCACCGGACATCCCCCTTCCTCAGGCATGTGTGATCTGGGTTGGAAATCCGTGGGCGTGCTGGAACTCACCGCGCTGCCCAGCATCGATAAAGAACGCTGGGTTTCCTGGGTTCGCGAGACCGACGTGCTGCTGGTGAATGGCGGTGATGCTCTCTACCTGTCCTACTGGATGCAGCAATCAGGGTTAGCGGATTTATTACCATCGCTGCACGAGACAGTCTGGGTCGGGTTGAGCGCCGGGAGCATGGTGATGACCCCCCGCATCGGCAATCAATTCGTTAGCTGGAAGTCGCCCACTGGCAGCGATGAAACACTGGGCATCGTCGATTTCTCGATCTTTCCACATCTGGATTACCCCGGTTTCCTGGAAAACACCATGGCACACGCGGAAAGATGGGCCGCCGATCTTCAGAATCCGTCGTATGCGATGGACGACGACACCGCCATCAAAGTGGTCGACGGAGCAGTAGAGGTGGTCTCCGAAGGCCAATGGAAACGGTTTGCCCCCTAAGGGAGTACGTAACGCCTCTCTATAAAAAACGGGAGTATTTTTGCAGATTATACTCCCGTTTAATATGAGCATATCAAATCTGAGTGCTATTTCTTCCTGGCTTTATGGAAGCCGTTAAAATATCATGCCATCTCAGTTTAATCGTTTAAAAAGTACCAGGGAAAATCTGCGCCATCAATAATAAAGCCGTCGGGCTCACTCCAGTCTCCCCAGGTGGTGTCCGGACGTTGAGCACGGACCCGCCAGTAATAAGGTCCGTTGTGATAGCGGCTGATAACCCACTGAGAAAAATTCATCTCCACACTCAGCATATCTGCCGGATTAATGGTGGTGAACACAATATCAGTGAAGTCGGCATTTCGGCTGATCTCGATTTCATAACCGGTGGCCCACTCGACTGGCCCCCAGGCTAAAACGAAGTCATTTACATGATAACGGTAAACGTTACGCATGGGCGCACCGGACGTCGTACCCACCTCAATTGCGCCGATATCACATACTAACTGCCCGTCGTTATTGCCGTCTGCAGGGCGTCCGTTGCCCCGTTGGTCAGTATAGATGGGCGGGCAGCGCGGGGCAGCATCAATGGCGTTACTCCCCGCTAGCAGGGCGTGAGTAGGGGTAGGCCCGCCATTGTCGCTCAAAACTGGGTCGATGCCAGTGGGGGCAGTGGTGCCACAGAGGCCAGTTGCGAGGCTGTTCGTATTCAGAAACACATCATCACCACCACAGTCACCGCCCGTGCTGGCTGCGATCAGGCTGTTAAACAGATCGATAGTTCCTACGGCATAAATAGCCCCGCCTTCCAGTGCGCTGTTGCCATAAAAGGTGGAATGCCGGATGCCAAAACCAGTATCAGTTGAATCTCGATAGATTGCACCGCCCTGATTATCTGCGTGGTTATAGCTGAAAGTGGAGTTGGTAATTAGCACTAGGCTGGTTGCCAGATAAGAATAAACATATATCACGCCACCTTTCGTGGCTTTATTGTCGCTGAAGGTGCTGTCTTCGATATACATTGCGCCGTCGAGATAGATAACACCGCCACCGCCGCTTAAAGCCTGATTGTCCGCGAGTAACGAACGTTCTATTATAAAACCAGCGTAATTACCGTAAATGGCCCCGCCCGATCTGCCTGCCTTATTATTAATCAGAGCGCTGTCGTACATCCGCACGCTGCCATAACCCCCAACATGGGATAAAATCTCTGGATTTACCCTGATCGCGCCGCCATCAAGCTCGGCAGAACTGTCCCGAATAGTGACGTGATACAAATCCAACGCAGCGTCGTCGACGGTGATGGCTCCGCCGCTGGATTCGCTGTAACCATCGGTCAGGGTCAGGTTAATCAGGGTGAGAGTGACACTGACGTATTCTTCTTCATAATAAAAATAAGGATTGGTAACATAAAAGATTGAGTTGGTATTGCTGCCTGTGAGAATGACATTCTGGCCGGTGGCATCAATGGTCGTGTCCACAGTGATGCCGATACCCGGCACAGCAATTGTGCCGCTGCACGCGAAGGTGATGAGTCCGCCACTGGCAACCGCGTCGGCCAGACTGCCGGGGCCAGCATCATACTCATCGCAGTTGGTGACGACTCCTGCGGCTTGTGCGATGTGAGTGTAAGAGAGCGAAATCAGCAGGACAAGAACGGAAATAAAACCGCTGAACTGGCGCATAATTAACGCCTCTCTATAAAAAAACGGGAGTATTTTTGCAGATTATACTCCCGTTTATTATTAATGCTTGTTATTTCTTCTTGGCTTTGGGGAAGCGGCTGAGGACAGTCGCGGCTTCCGGCATGGAGATTTTATCGCCCATGTGCAGCTCACCGGGGGCTTTACCGTTTTTGGTACGGGCGGAACCGGCAAACACCGCAATCGGCGTGGCTTCACTGGCAAATTCGTTTTTCAGATACGCCTGTCCCAGTTGATAACCATCGCTGTCAATGGTGCAACTGCTGACGATGCCCACCACGCGCCCCCGATTGTCAATAATCGGGTCGCCCTGATGCGGCGGACGGGCGTTTTTCGCATCCAGCCGGAAGCGGATAACTTCAGCATCCCGCGCCCATTCATGCTCGATGTAGGCCGCTTTGCCCACAAAGAACGGCTTCCACAATTTGACGTAGGTGCCAAAACCGGCATCGGCGGGGTTCAGGCTCAACGGGCCAGCCAGTTCGTGACCATACAGCGGCAGACCCGCCTCAGTCCGCAGGCTGTCACGTGCAGCTAATCCACACGGCACAACCCCCAGATCCACCAGCGTTTTGAACAGCGCTGCGGCCTGGTCGGGATGCACGAACAATTCATAGGCGATTCGTTCACCTGTGTAACCTGTCCGTGACACAATCAGGTCGAAGCGGCCCAGCTGAACCTGCGCCACGTCTGCCCACGCTAACCCGCTGACCGCCGCTTTATCAGCTTCAGTACCTTCCAGGCTCAACAGGATATTCTTGCTGGCCGGGCCTTGCAGCGCCAGGTCAACCCGTTGATCCGCGCCAGCAGAGGTCGCCCGCAGGTCACGCAGCTCAAAACCGGCACCGCTTAACGTCAGGCTGGCTTCGTTTCGATCAATGCGCACTTCGCCATTTTTGACCGCATTGAGCCACGCCCAGTTTTTATCATTATTGGAGGCGTTCACCACCAGCAGATAATATTCCTCGCCCAGCCGGTAAATCATCAGGTCATCCAGCGGAATACCGTTGGTGTCCAGCAGGTAAGTGTAATGCGATTCGCCAATCGGCAGTTTGCTGACTTCGTTGGTGGTCACGGCTTCCAGAAACTCCACCGCGCCGGGGCCGCTGGCATCAAATACCCCCATGTGGCTGACATCGAAAATCCCGGCGTGATTGCGTACCGCCAGATGCTCCTCCGTCACCGAGGTATACCAGACCGGCATATCGTAACCGGCAAAACCGACCATTTTCGCGCCAAGCTGCTGATGCAGACTGTGCAGTGGGGTGGTCAGCAGCGAATCATTTTCCGCTTCCTGCCAGATAAATTCGGGCAGATCAGCGCCACGCGGGCCGCTGAAGGCTTCACCGTGCATGCCGATAAAATAGCCTTTGGTCGCATAACCGTCTTCGGCGTTCTTTGCTGCCGCTTTTAGTTGCGCGACATCGGTCGCACCTTTCGCCTGCACATCCACCGGGCCGGGGACTTTGGCATACGGGTCTGATGGGTCTATCAGCACAAAACCATCGGAAAGACTGCGCAGCCATGCCGCCGCGTAATTGCTGTTACTGGCCAGATGCAGCCGATACCCATCCGCGCCTTTTTCCAGCACGCCCTGCGAGATCGCTGAACCGTCCGGCTTCAGCAACCATGTCGCCTGTTGATCGCCATTCCTGAGCGCGGCCACATCACTGGTCAGCGCGGTTTGCAGGAAGCTCTCCGCCATTTCACCCTTGATCGACAGCGTGTGCCAGCCGCTGGGTTCGGTTTTTGCGTCCATATAATAGAAGTGCGGATACTCCTGCGCTTCAGCCTCAGTATCAATGCCGATACCATCGGCCAGATCACGAACGGCAGATTTTGCCCATTGCAGCGTCTCAAAGTCGATTTTGGCACGTGCCTCTGGACGGCGTTTACCCGCATAACTGAACGGCACACAGGCCTTTAAGACCGTGGCGATAATCTCCGCCATGCGGTCAATTTCGGCATCGCCAAATCCGCGCTGGGTAATCCACGGTGTACCGATACGAATGCCGGAAGGCCGCAGCGCCGCCGTGTCACCGGGTATGGTCTGCCGATTCAGTACAATTCCGACCAGATCGAGAATGCGTGCCGCCATATCACCGCTCAGTGGGGTGCCATCTGGCCCCACCACCGATTTACAATCGACCACCAGCAGATGGGTATCCGTGCCGCCGTGTGGGATATGCAGGCCGTGTTCGGTCAGTCGGTCGGCTAATCGCGCCGCGTTGCGCACCATCTGGTGTTGCAATTCCTTGAATTGTTCGGTATGCGCCAGCCGCAGCGCCACAGCCAGCGCCGTGATGGTATTCATGTGCGGGCCACCCTGCTCACCGGGGAAAACGGCCTTATCGACCTTTGCCGCCAGATCAGCCTTGTGGGTGATAATCACCGCGCCACGGGGGCCATTTAAGGTTTTATGCGTGGTGAAGTTGACAATATCCGCGATGCCAACCGGATTCGGATACTCCCCGCCGATCACCAGGCCAGCGACATGCGCGATATCGGCCAGCAGATACGCGCCGACTGCATCGGCAATCTCGCGGAATTTATGGAAGTCCGGCGCAAACGGATAACTGCTGTACCCGACGATAATCATTTTGGGCTTGTGTTCCAGCGCCAGCGCCATGATCGCGTCGTAATCCAGGCGCTCGGTTTCGGGGTCAACACCATAACTGACAATGTTGTAATTGATACCGCTGCGGTTGACCGGGCTGCCGTGCGTGAGATGTCCACCCTGAATCAGATCCATGCCCATCACGGTATCGCCGACTTTCAGCAGGGCAGTGTAGATGGCATTGTTAGCCGGTGCGCCGGAAAGCGGCTGCACATTGACAAACAATTTCTCCGGTGGGTAATCCGGCGTGGCAAATAATTCTGCCGCCCGCCGCCGCGCCAGCGACTCAATAATGTTGGCGTATTCCGTTCCTTTGTAATAACGCTTATCCGCAAAACGCCGGTACTCTGGCAAACGCGCGTTGTAGTCCAGAATTTCCGACTCTGTCATGGTGCGGGTTTCCTCTAATGGATACCCCTCGGCATAGATATTATGAAAAGCCGAACCCAGCGCCTCGCGTACTGCTGCCGGAACCGTACTTTCAGATGGAATTAAGATCAGATAGCGTGCCTGCCGGGCGGTTTCATGTTCAACCAGCTGGGCAACATCCGGGTCGATCTCTGATAAGTCACCGCGAAAAAGGAAATCTGTTTGGGTCATGCAGTTGATCCTGTATGGGCTGTGGGTGAAAGATTGTGACTATTTTAACATAGCCGTGGGGTGCTTGCTATTGACTAAAATCCTTAAATCGTAAAGGGAATTGTAACTTTTATGACGTTTAGATTCGCATAGCGTTTGTGAAATCGCGCTTAAGTTTGAAATCTTTTATGAAAAATAAAGAAAATGCTGGTACTTAATTCCTAATCAATGCTTTCTATAGGACTTAGGGGCTATTCGCACCCATTGTATTCTGAAAAATGTAAATGTATCTTTGTATAGACGTGAGCGTTAAGGGAAAGACAACTTTTTCTTTACCCAACATCACGGTAACAATGATGAACTGAGGAGCAAAACAATGACATCACATCCGATTTTACAGCGTTACGGAGCGCTCAAAAGCCTCCGAATCCTCATACTTATTTGTGTGCTTATTAGTGTGACCAGTCTTGCTGGCATCGTATCTGTATCTGCTCAGACCCCCGGTTTGGGTGTGGGTCGTGGAGACGGACTGGAAGTGGGTATCAATCTTCCAGCATTGAATCAGATTCAGGCCGACATTAATGCCGGTATCTACAACCGCCAGTGTACCCCCCAGGAACATGACCGTCATAAATGGCATGGTCTGGTAGACCCGGTGCTGAAGTGCCACTATGATCATCATCATGGGGACGACCCCAACTACGTCAATGACGTTTTTGGCGACCCCGGCACCTGGTTTGGTGTTCCCGGCCAGTCGATTTCTTACCCCTGGCAGACTTTCCCTGCGACCAACATCACCGATGGCAATGCGCAGGCTGTCGCCGACGGCAAAATGGAAAATGACACCAAGCATGAAGGTTATGGCTGGATCGTCCGCCGTGATCAGGCCTGCCCGGATGCCAACTGCCTGACTGATTTCCGTCTGGAATACCACGGTATCTTCGGGTCACATGGCGGGATGACACGCTTCCATTCGTACAGCTTTGAAGGCCGCCTGTGCGTGAACGCCAATAATCCTGCGACCTGCGGTATTGTCCGCACGGGTGGTTGGGTCGACATGGGGCATCTGGTTACGACACCTGCAAATACACCCAGTTGTAACTTTGGTGTGCCGCGCACGGTTATCCCTGTGCCGCAGGATACCCTGTTCTTCCCGATTGATGAAAACTCAGTGGATGAAATGCGCTGCCATCCAAACCTGACGCAGCTACCTTCCTATCCGCCTTCACAACCCATTGCGGAGTGGTGGGCCCATAACCCCGGTGACCGTGTGCGCTTCCAGTTACGCTCATTCGACCCGATTGGCAACATTAATCCCGCCAATCCTTCTGAGTGGAGCTCGTACTGTGCCGAGATCACGGACACGACCTGTAAATACAATCAGACCATCATGTCTGTGTGGATTGGCTATGTCTATACCGTCATCGGTGGCTACGATGCCTACGCCAAATCTTACATAGATATTGACCCGAATAAGGATGGTATTGCCAATATCGCCACCTTTACCGATCGGGTGGGTGGTTTACATGCGCAATGTACCCAGATCACGGTCGATTGTATCCCGATGATTTATGACAACGTGCCGCTGAACCTGGACTATAACAATGACGGCATTCCTGAAGAAGCGCGTTATGTCCATCACCCCTGTGAAGATTGCCAGCGCGTGGATTATGATTTGTCGCCTGCTGGTCAGAACTGGGTGACCTGGTTCCATACCAAGTATCACAGTGGCGATCATCCCACTACGCCGACACCCCCGACGACTCCGACGCCCGCGCCGACCAACCCGGCTGTCGTGGTCAAGGTTGACCCGGCCAGCCCGGTCGTGGGTGACAGCGTGATCGTCTCGCTGGATCTCTATAACGTCAGTGGTGTATATGGTCTGCAGGCCGAATGTACGGTGAACCCGTCCGTCCTGGCAGGCACCGAGCGTATCGACGGTAGCGGTTTCAATGCCGATAACAGCTTCTTTGTCGACAGCGGCTTCAATGCTGCGGATGGCAAGTGGATGGTCGCCGCCAGTCGTCTGGCCGATGGCTCCGGTAATGTCAGCGGTATCGATGGTAACATGACCGCCTTCATGCTCGGTTATGACGTGATTGCCGGTGGTGACAGCGCTGTGAACTGTGCGGTGCTGGCAGTTAATGCCGACGGTAAAGCGATTGATCTGGAAGTCATCAACGGTACGGTCATTACCGACCCCGGTACCAGCCCGACCGAAGAACCGCCGACCGAGACGCCGCCAACTGTGATGCCACCGACACCGCTGCCGCTGACTCCGACTGTGGAGGCGCCGACTGAGGTAGCGCCGACTGCGACCCCTGTCCCGACAGGTCTGAGCAGCGTGGCCGGTATCACAGGCTACCAGAACCATCCTGATAATGCAGGCATCACTGTCGAACTGTACAACATGGCTGATCTGAGCCTGGTGGATACCGTGATGACCGCCGCAGACGGTAGCTATACCTTCAGTGATGTGCCGCTGGGAACCTACTCGCTGCTGTTCAGAGCAGTACAGCACATCCCGCTGGTATACCCGGTGGATGTGACCACGGATGGCGCAGCCATCACCATCGAACCCGGCGAACTGAAAGCGGGCGATGTGGACAACAGTGGCGTGGTTGATATCCTGGATGCGACCTTCGTCGGTGCGAACTTCGGCCTGGAAACTGTGCCGGACATCGCCAACGTCGATCTGAACATAGATGGGTTTATCAACATTACCGATCTGGTACTGGTAGGCGGCAACTTCGGCCTCACCAGCCCACTTCCGGCTGAGTAGTTAACGTTCGTCTCAGTTAAGTTTTACAGGTGCTCAGGCGAAAGTCTGAGTACCTGTGTGTGCATTAGATCGCAGTGAACACTCAGGAGAAAAAATCCCATGAAACCGAGAAGTCTTTTTGTCGTAGTTCTGACGTTAATCGCTGCGCTGACCGTGGGTCTGGTGGTGATGCAGGCGCAGGCGGTTTCGCCGCTGGTCTGGCTGGGCAGTGATGCCGAGCAGGTGGTGGCCGGACAGGAAATTGTGGTTACGGTACATGTTGACGAGGCCATAGGCGTCTATGGTGGCAGCTTCAAGCTGACGTTTGACCCGCAGGCGTTTGAAGTCGTACCTCAGTCCGAGAAAATCGTCACCCCCGGCACCTTCTTTGCCGATCAGCCCGGTTTCACCCTGAAGAACAGCGCGGATTCACAAACAGGGGTGATCGAATATGCCCTCACGCTGACCCAACCCGCCGAGCCGATCAGCGGTAGTGGCGATATCGGCGTGGTGCATTTCCGTGCGCTGCGTGATGGCGCGGTGGAAATGCAGCCGCAGGAAGCCCGTCTGCTGGCACCGGAATTTACCGAAGTCAATGGCCGCAAAATCGCGCGCCAGATCAATGAAATTGAAACCCGTGTGCAGGGCATTACGGTGACAGGTGGCGATGCGCAACCGATGCTGAATTTCGCTCAAGCGCCGCTGGCGACGATTGCCGCGCCAACCGTATCCACCCCGCCGCTGTTGGTCACAACCGATAACCGCCCGATGATGCTGGTGGTGGGCGGACTGCTGCTGCTGGGTATGGGCACCTTACTGGCGACAGTGAGTGCTTACGCTGGTTTGCGCCGCGAATACAAAGTGTATCGTAAACGACTGGAGCAAATCTGATGGTAGCTAATCTGCATCGTATCGGATTCTGGTTAGGTATTTTCTGCATGATTACCGGTGCATTGACGACGTACATCGCACTGGGGCAGGATATCGAAGTGACCGCTGAGGTCACGGATGAAGCCCCGCCTGTACAGGACTCTGCACCGGAACAGCAGGAGCCGGTCATGCCCACCATGACCTGGACTGCGACCGTAACGCCAACACTGATGCCGACAGCGACTTTCGTGCCGACAGAAATCCCGCCGACGGTGGAAATTCTGCCCACGCTGATGGAACTGCCGACTCTGGAGCCGACCATCGAACCGATTGTTGAAGTCGAGCCAATTGTCGAAGCGACTGAAATCGTAATTGCGGAGCCCATCGTTGAAATGCCTACCGCCGAGGTTACGCCGGAAGTCATCATCAGTGAACCGCTGCCGACTGAGGTGATTGAGCAACCGGTGGAACAACCACCGGTGGTCGAGCAGCCACCCGTTGGTCAACAGCCGCCGCCGATTGCCGCCCAACCACTGCCGGATGCGACTGAAGAAATTGTGGTGGTCGAACCGCCTGTTGTGGAAATTACCGCGACTCCGCTGGTGGTCGAGCCGCTGCCGACTATTGCCGCGCCGATTGTTGAAGTCACTGCCGAGCCGTTACCGGAAATGACTGAAGTGGTCGCCCCGGTGATCGAAGCCACACAAGAGCTTTTACCGGAAATCACCGAAGAATCGGTTGAGGTGGCGATGGCGCAGATCAGCGGCATGGTCGAGCGTGAGCAACCCGCAAGCAGCGCGGTACGCTTGATTTTGACGCTGGCCGATGGCACCCAGATCGAAGCCCTTCCCGACGAATTTGGCGTGTTTAACTTTGCTGAACTCCCGGCAGGGACGTATACACTGGAAGCCTCGGCTGAAGGTTTTCTGTCCAGCCGCGCTGAGGTGACCGTAAACGAAGGTGAGCAGCGTCAGTTGTCACCTGTGTCCCTGCGCATCGGCGACACCAATGGCGATAATGTGATTGATATACTGGATGTGATGTTAATCGCTGCAAACTTTAACGCGCCTGCGGATGTCATCGTCGCTGATCTTAACGCGGATGGCTGGATCGATATCAGTGATCTGTCACTGGCGGGGGCACAGTTTGGGATGGCTGGGCCGCTGCCCTGGGAATAACAGCGTTTAACCCCTGAGTAAGTCATAAAATGCACACACGACAGAGGCTGATTTTTAAGCCTCTGTTTTTTTGCGTTTGACTGAAGCCCACAGAACATGATCTTTTCGACGGAAAACAGGTGACCTTGCGCCTTGTTTGCTGCATTTGGCTTAAAATCCTCTTAATTCGCTTCACCAAAAACAGACAAAAGCGCTATAATGACTCTAAATTATTTTCTTGTGATCTTTCAAAATTATCTTTTAACCGGGTGCCAGATCCGCCGGGACAGCATTCAGCGCAGTTTATAAAAATAACCCTTTTGGGCACACGGGTCATGGCATTGACCTGAAGAATGCCAACATAAATTAATTTATAAGTAAATAGAAAGGGGAAAAGCATATCTCGCTGAGATGTGCTGAACAATTATGAAGGAATATACAACCGAATTCCTGAGGAATGTTGCTCTGGTAGGCCATCAGAGCGCCGGTAAAACTTCATTGGTAGAGGCCCTGCTCTACAATACCGGCGCGATTAATCGACTGGGCAGGGTCGAAGAAGCCAACACCGTCTCCGACTGGGATGACGACGAAAAAGAACGCGGTTTATCCCTCTCCACCTCTTTAATCCCCATCGAATTCAACGATCACAAAATCAATATCTTAGACACGCCGGGTTACACCGATTTCCAGGGCGAAGTCAAAAACGCCATTCGTGTGGCCGACTCGGTGATTGTCGTGGTCGATGCCGTGTCCGGTGTCGAAGTCGGCACGGAACTGGCCTGGGACTATGCCAAAGTCTATCAGCAGCCGATCATCGTCACCATCAACAAGATGGATCGGGACAACGCCAGTTTTGAGAACACCCTCAATAACCTGAAAGACCGTTTTCCGGAATACAAGTTTATCCCGGTGATGCTCCCCATTGGCGAAGAGGGGAATTTCAAAGGGGTGATCAATCTGCTGACGATGAAAGCCTATTATGATGCCGGTGCTGAACGGTCTGACTTGCCGACCGAACTGGAAGAATGGGCTGAAGCCTCCCGTATGGAACTGGTCGAAGCCGCCGCTGAAGCCGACGATCAGTTGATTGAAAAGTATTTCACCGAAGGCACGCTGACCAACGAAGAAATCCGCGATGGTATGCGCAAGGCCGCACGTAACTCCGACCTCAACACGGTGCCTGTGTTTGTCACTTCCGGTACGGCCAATATCGGCACCGTGCCGCTGCTCGAAGCGTTGATGGTTTATGTCTCGCCGCCATCCCAGCGCCGCGTCGGCCTGATTGATGCCGATGCCGAAGACGGCATCCGCTTTTTACGGGCGCCCCAGAAAGATGACGGCCCGCTGGCGGCCTATGTCTTTAAGACCACCAATGACCGCTTTGTCGGCACACTCAATTATTTCCGCATTTTCTCCGGCACCATCGAGGCCGATAATCGCTATTACAATGCCACCCGCGAAGTTGAAGAACGTTTCGGCAATCTGCTGATTATGCGTGGTAAAGAGCAGTTTACGGTATCGCGTTTGCATGCCGGGGATATTGGCATCGTCGCCAAACTGAGCGAGACGAAAACCGGCGATACGATTGCGGCCAAATCTGAGCCGCTTCAGGTGCTGCGTCCGAATTTTGCCGACCCGCTGTATATGGTCGCGGTGCTGCCGCATACCCAGGCCGATAGCACCAAGATGGGTTCGGTCCTCTCGCATCTGTGCGAAGCCGACCCGACTCTGCGCTGGCGACAGGACCCCGATACGCATCAGACCATCATCGAGGGCATGGGTGAGGCGCATGTCAATCTGGCGATCAGCCGTGCCGAACGTTTAGGCGTCAGTCTGGACACGGAAATGCCGCGTGTGCCTTATAAAGAGACTGTGACCACCCAGGCTGAAGCGACTTACCGCCACAAGAAGCAATCCGGTGGCGCGGGTCAGTTTGGCGAGGTCAGCCTGCGTGTACTGCCCAACACAGGCGAGGGTTATGTCTATGAGACAAAAATCGTCGGCGGTTCCATCTCGCAATCCTTCCTGCCATCCATCGACAAGGGTATTCAATCCGTTTTGGGCGAAGGCGTGATTGCGGGTTATCCGGTGGTCGATGTCAAAGTCGTGGTGTTTGATGGCAAGGAACACCCGGTTGACTCTAAGGATATCGCGTTCCAGATTGCCGGACGCGAGGCCTTCAAAGAGGCGTTTGCCGAAGCCAACGCGGTGCTGCAGGAGCCGATTATGGACGTGAAAATCACTGTGCCGGAAAGCATGATGGGCGATATTATCGGCGATCTCAACTCACGCCGGGGACGCGTGCAGGGCATGGATACTGACGTAGGTAAAAGTATCGTGAATGCTCAGGTGCCGCTGGCGGAGATGCTGCGTTACGGGAATGATCTGCGCTCGATGACCGGTGGCCGTGGTCTGTATACGATGGACTTCAGCCATTACGATCAGATGCCGACGCACATCGCGCAGAATGTGATTAACAACCATAGCCATAAAGTGCCGCAATAATTTTAGCGATTAGTGTTTAGAACCTATGCGAAAAATGGAATTTAGTGTACAGACACGGCAGTGCACTAGCCTCCCTTTGGGATGCCGTGTCCGTACTTCTGGGCTTGGGATGCATTCTTAGCGGTCAACGCGGCCAGTCACTTTCCAGCAGGCCATACATATAATGATCGGCATAGCGCGTCGTCAGCCAGTCGGACTCGCGCTTGATGCCTTCCTGCTGGAAGCCGAGACGCTCCGCCACCGCGCGGCTGGGGATATTATCGGTGGCGCATTGAATCTCGATGCGGTGCATGTTCTCATCTTCAAACAGATACGAAATCACGGCGCGACTGGCGCGCGTGACCAACCCTTGCCCGACGAAATCCGCTCCCAGCCAGTAACCGATCTCGCTTTTGTTGCTTTCGCGATTGATAAAATGACACACAACGCCACCGGCTAACTGGCTATTGACCCACATGCCAGCATGGAAGCCGTCGCCATCTGCCCATTTCTGCTGAAAACGCTGGATCAGCGCCTGAGCATCGGCAAGAGTTTTGACTCTGCCCGACCAGCGCAGCCACGGGTCGAGATGGGCGCGGTTGCGCTCGATCAGCCCGAACATCACGTCTGCATCGCTTTCTTCCAGCGGACGCAGCTTAAGTATTTGATCAATCTCACAGGGAAACAAAATCTTTATCTCCTCAAAAGTCACGCTCAATAATCATGCAACACGCCGCGCACTCTGCTGAAAAGCCAGTTGTGGCGGCGTGTTTTTTAGACACCATATGGAAAGGGGTGTTTCTGGCGGACGAGGCGGGCCTCGTCCCTACAAAATCAATGGTTTTACGGTAGGGGCAAATGCCTGCATTGTCCGCTTACCACTATATGATGCAAATTCGCCTTGTACGGACATGGCATGCCATGTCCGTACATTAAATTCTATATTACTTAATCCCCGCTGTTGTGCGAGTGCTTATGATCCACTTCGATCTGTGACTCCGGCGCGTCCGGCGGTGCCGGTTCCGACGGGTCAAGCTCATCGGCCTCGTCACGGTGGATTCCCACCAGTTCCATCACACGCTGGCGATCCACAATTTCGGTTGTGAGCAATTCGTCAGCCAGTGCCTTCAGCTTATCCTGATTGGCCGTCACCAGTTTGACGGTTTCTTTGTAGGCCGCCTCGACCATATCCTGCACTTCCGCGTCGATGCGGGCAGCAGTCTGGTCACTGTATGACCGTCCCTGCGAGAGGGAGTAGCCCAGGAAGGGCTGCTGTTCTTCGTCACCAAAGTTGATCGGCCCGAATTCTTCACTCATGCCGAACTGCGTCACCATGCGTCGCGCCAGATCGGTCACGCGCTGGAGATCATTACTGGCGCCAGTGGTGATTTCACCAATCGCCACTTCTTCAGCGGCACGTCCACCCAGCATCATCAGCATCCGTGCCTGCAGATAACTCTTGGAGTAATTACGACGGTCATCATCTGGCAACTGAGCCGTAATACCCAGCGCCTGACCACGCGGCACAATCGTCACCTTAAACACGGGGTCAGAATGCGGTGTGAGCGCGGCAACCAGCGCATGACCCGCTTCATGATAAGCAACCACTTTACGCTCATGCTCATTCGACAACGGCGGGCTTTTGATGCCCAGCACGATGCGTTCAAATGCATCTGTGAAATCCAGCATGGTAATGCTTTTGCGACCATAACGGGCAGCACTCAAAGCCGCTTCGTTCGCCAGATTAGCCAGATCAGCACCAGAGAAGCCAATGGTCGCTTTTGCCATATCCAGCAGGTCTACACTTGCATCCAGCGGCTTGCCACGCGTATGCACCTTAAGGATGTCATAGCGTCCGCTGCGATCCGGCGCGCCGACGGTGACCTGTCGGTCAAAACGGCCCGGACGCAGTAACGCGGGATCAAGCACATCGGCGCGGTTGGTCGCCGCCATAATAATGACGCTCTCATTCTGATCAAAGCCGTCCATTTCGGCCAGCATCTGGTTCAGGGTCTGTTCACGTTCATCGTGACCACCACCCAGCCCAGCGCCACGCCGCCGTCCGACCGCATCAATTTCATCAATAAAGATAATACTGGGTGAGTTCTCTTTGGCGCGTTTGAACAGATCACGCACACGCGAAGCACCCACACCGACAAACATCTCGACAAACTCGGAAGCGGCCAGACTGAAGAAGGCCACATTCGCCTCACCGGCTACGGCTCGTGCCAGCAGCGTTTTACCGGTACCGGGAGGGCCCACCAGCAGCACACCCCGCGGGATACGTGCCCCCAGCGCGATATATTTATCCGGCTCCTTGAGGAAGTCGACAATTTCCACCAGTTCCGCCTTGGCGGCTTCCTGCCCAGCGACATCAGCAAAGGTCACCTGTGGCCGCTCCGTGTTATATTCGCGCGCCTGTGAGCGGCCAAAGCCAAACACATTCCCCATCTGACCCTGCGCGCGTCGCGCCGACCAGACAAAGAAGCCCAGCAGACCCAGCATCAGCAGCAGCGGGCCAAAATTCGCGAGGAACACCAGTAAGGCCGGTGCCTCGACATTCTGATATTCAACCGTCGCGCCATTATCGCGCAGCACAGTCAACAGATCGGTGTCATTGGTTGGAATGGTGGCGACGAAACTATCCGCACTGCTAGCGGGCGCGTCGGAGCCACTGATCGCTGGCGGGGTCACCGGTGACCGGAAACTCCCCTGAGCGACATTATCCTGAATGACGACTTCCTGGACATTACCAGCCTGGGCCTGCTCGAAGAAAAACGAGTAGGGGACTTCCGCTGGTTGTTCAGAGCCGATATTGCCGACCATATTGGGTACACGGAAGAATAACCAGAATAGTATTAATAACCAGACCAGCGGCCAGACCCATGTCGGTATACGAAAGGGAGGGCGTTTATCTGGCCCATCGGGTTTTTTCTCATCCCCGGAATTATCCTGTCTGAATTGCATCTGTTTACCCTGTAATGTTCAATACGTTAGTCCATAATGATACCGTGACAACATTAGATTACTACAAGTTTTTCGTTAGGGCGGGTGATTGTATTTCTCATTTTGGCCTCAGCGTCATAAAAACCCTAAAAAATTGGGGTTTAATGGACTTCTGTTTCCGATTATGCTGATTGTAATGATTTGGTTTGAGCCTGTGACAAAGTGTATTGATCCACCCCGCAAAACAACCTTTCGCAAACCCGGGTGAAATTAACACTTTATTTAGGTTTTCTTGAGGTTATAAGAATAGTATTAATTTGCAAGGTGAGTGTAAGTTGTGATACTATTTTAAGACAATAAATAAACGCAATACAAACCTTCATTATTTACGGATTATTCGTGAAATATAATGAAGTACAACGCGAGGGGGTGGTTATGATGCTTAAAAATGCTGAAGACGAAATCAAAGTCCTTGAAGACACGAAACCGAAAAAGCCGATCATGAATTTGCCAACTGACAATCTTGCCGAAAAAGATACCCAGTCCATCCTGTCCGCGCGCCAGTTGCCCCCCGCAGCGCCCTGGATGTTGCATGAATTTCTGAATGGCAACATGGATGATGAAGCGCTGGATCAGGAACTGGGGCGGCGTTTCCCAGCCATGCCGGTGATGTCTAACGCGCATTTTCGGGCAGGTGACCCCCAGAAGCGTTACGGCATTGCCACTCTCGCCACCCAGGATAACGCGGCGGCGCTGATTGTCGATGTGGATCGCAAAACCCGCACCACCCAATTCTCGTTTACACTGCGTTCGATGTTATCCCTGCGCTATAATTTCGTCGCGCTGACGGCGATGGATCGCTCGCGCTGGCTGGAAAATCTGCGCATCAAAGACACACATCTGGCTTTCCTGTGGACACAACAGCGCTGGCAGGGCGATTATATGCTGTGTGTGACGCAAAAATATCACACCACCATTTATGCGTTTTCCGCCCTGCATTTTGAGTCAGCCACCCGCCTGACCGCTGATGTCTCGACCAAGCTGGTGGACTGGCTGGATGACTACTGGAAGATCGACCCCGGCGAAAAACCGACACCGCTGCCGACCTGGTAATCAGGTTAATCGAACGTCAGTTATTTTTATTCCGTGTCTGGGTGTCTGGCATCGCGCTGCTTTGCTGCAGATACCACTTGTTGCCGTCTGGGTCATGAAACACGATGGATGTCCCCCACGGTTGATGCTCCAATGGAGGCAACTCCAACCCCTTACCTTTGAGTTCAGCGTAGTCGGCTTCAATGTCGCTGGTGATGAGAACCAGAGCGCCACGACTGCCAGCATCCTCCCAACTGGAGAGTACAATTGATGTGGATGCGCCCGGTGGAATCAGCTCGATCCACCGCGTCCCTTCGATCTCAAAGTGTTCCATATTCACCCGTTCCTCAAAGCCGAGGATGCGTGTGTAGAAGTCGAGCGCAGCCGCTTGATCGGTGACGGGGATGCCAATATGATCAATATGTTGGATGTTCATACGTGTGTGCCTTTTTATGTATTGGATAACACACTCATCGTATCCGGTTCCCATTGTAAAAATCGGTCATGTTCCTGAAACTTCTGTTCAATCAGGTCATGGTGGCCGGAAAAATAGTCAACCGGGGACATGCCCACCAATTCTCCAAATTCCCGCACAAGATGCGACGCATCATGATAGCCATACCGTAAGGCGAGTTGCTCTAAACTCATACCATAAATAGGATATGCCGTTGATTTGAGCACACGATCTAACCGCGAGATGCGTGAAAACTGCTTCGGCGATAAGCCTACGATTTGTCGAAAAACACGCCCGAACTGACGCTCACTCAGATTGACTTCGTGTGCCAGCGTTGAAACGCTGACCTGCCGCTGCTGTAACTGCTTTGTAACGAAGGTGATTCGATCAAAATGCGTTTGTTCGACCTTGCGCTGCATAAAAAAAGCGATGAGCGGGTATGCCCACTGCGGCGTTTGCAGGGCATGAAACAACTGTTCCTTTAGCAAACGCACCTCACCAGGATTGTAGAAATCACTCAACGGCATAAAAGAATAGGATTGCTTATTCGTCGTGTCATAATGGCGAAATGCCGCCCAGCCACCCGGCTTAAAACGAACCCCAATCATGGCCGAACTTGTCATACCCACTTGCCTGACATGCAGGGCATGCGCATAAGGACGCATCAACCAGCTTGAGGCGCAATCAAAGGGCCTCTCTGAATCCTGAGAAATAATCTGCGATTGCCCCTGAAACTGAAACAGAATTTCTGCCTGTCCTTCGGCTGAGATAATCTCATCCGGCGCGACCACCATGGGTAGCAGCAGGCGCCAGAAATAGGCAATGGTGTCAGCCAGGGCAGGTGGTGGGCGCAGTTGCTCAAAATAAACTGTCTGCAAATATCAACTCCATATCAGCCCAAATTTATCATGACCAGACGAGTAAATTATTATAAAAGGAATTGAAATGAATTAATCATCCAATTGGTACACCCCACATTTGTACAGTTCCGTCTCTGCTACTAGTCGCAATGAGTGTGCCTTGTCGATTTATTGCGATTCCTGTAATGTTCGTGCTGTGAGCATGGAAAATGACAGGGCTAGCCTCACTCTTAACCGGCCACAAAACGAGATCACCCTGGATACTTGATGCAATGATGAGGTCTGATTCTCTGTTAAAAATTAAATGTTCCAGAGCTAAATCTTCACTGTTCAGAATCAATTTAGGCAAGAATTCATCAGTATCAAAAAGCGTTATACTGTCCCAACCCATTGAGTTGTAACCACTGATAGCGACCCACTCGCCGTTGGGACTAAAGGCAATATCAGAAACAGAATTGTAATTTGTGTTTAACCGTAGTGCATTAGATGTCCCTGTCTCCCAAACATATACCTGTCCATCATTGGCCGATGCTCCAAACATACTCCCGTCCGGGTGAATAGCAACATCATAGTATTTATAGAATCGGTCATTATTGACTTCTGTGCCATAGTAGCTGATGTCCAGGTTATCGCCGTCCATTTGGATGATACCCACAGCTTTTGAGGTGCTGCCTGCGAGGCTTATCACGCCTGTTTGCATGTCTGGGGATAACTCAAAATCAAATACACGGCTATAGTCAATCGGAAATTCCAGAAATGATCGGAATCCCGTTTCAGGCTTCCAGATGGAAATGCTGTACATTTGATCTCCGCTTACAAAAAACTCGCCGTCATGGCCAGCGCGAATAACCCTCATCTGGCGCAACTCATTTACCTGCCTTTCCGAATCCTGGTAGAGATCATTCTCAAAATCCCATAGATAAATGCGATCCCCGCCGCCTGCTCCACCACCGGCAAGTGTTGGAACCATGATTTGGTTCCCAGAAATAATGGCTAGTGACTGACCATCATCACTAAATTCAATATCCCACATATAGTAACCAAGCCCTGTATTACTACTTGTCGTAGTTCCTCGCAACAGCTCATAAATGATTAAATCTCCATTTATTGTGCCGATTGCAATCCGGTTTCTGTCAGGCGACAAAGCGATATCTGCTGCAGCAGTCGAACCTGTCTCAATAGTAATTTCTTGCTCACCAGTCATCCAGTCTGCAAGCGCTACCGAATAAGTTGCAGTGTCTCCATCATTGAAACTGAGGATTGCACCAGCAGCGACGGTATTCGACACAAAGGAGGCTGTATTGCCAATGCTGGGCTGCACTGCGATGATATCCTGGGTTGGAATGTCAATCACAGCAATGCCGGTGTGCACCAAATCAAATCCCGCGATAATTGCAAAACCCGAATCATCTGACACTTGCATATCCCAGATTCCGAACGGCAAATTAGTTTCGAGGATTATTGGTTCCTGATTTAACTCCGTTTCGCTTAAGGCAGTCAGATCCCAAAATCGGACTGTGTTATCCCAACCCATTGAGGTGGACACGAGCATTGTATCGTCCACAGCAAAGGCTACGTGATGTACATTAACATCGAATAGCCTATATACAGTTTCCCTCGTTTGCACATCCCAGATCACGATGTGATCATTTAGAGCAATCGCGAGCAATTCCCCGTCTTGGCTCACGCCCATCCCCATAATTGTGGAACAATCAGGTAAATAGTCGCTGCTATAGGCTGGGAAACAATAATCATCAATTTCATGGTAGGTGACAGTATCGTAAACCCGTAAACGACTATCATTTCCTGCTGTGAATAGCAGTTCGCCATTGGGATGATAAGTGAGAGTATGGACATAACTTCTGTGCTGGTCGAGCCATATTGGTTCCGCCGTTAAATCATCTGCTTGATAGACCCAGACACCAGCAGAGCCACTGACTGCGATTTGTGTTCCATTGGGTGACCAAGCGACTGTATTAATAGTACCTCGCCCAAATACCTTCAATCGTTCGAGGCGAGACGCATTTTCATGGGTGATTGGTTCCAGGTCGTGCAAGGAGTCTGAGGTATTTTGAGCTTGCATACCAGCCGCTGAAATGAGAAGGAAGCTGCAAAGAACGATCAGTATAAGTTTCATGTCATACTCAATTTGACTTTTCTTTAATTGTACTCGTTAAACATATGCTCTTTGCAAAACATAATTACCTATATACTGCAAAATTGCCTAAATGTATTCTCACGCAACAGCCCCCGCTGTTGCGTTTTGATTCCCCATCTTGTAGCATTATACAGACAAATATCAGCAAAATTACCAGGAAGCGATCTCCTTATGAATCGATTACAGAACGAAACCAGCCCCTACCTGCGCCAGCATGCCGACAACCCCGTAGATTGGTACCCGTGGGGCGATGAAGCCTTTGCCGAAGCCCGCGCCCAGGATAAACCGGTGATGCTCAGTGTGGGTTACAGCGCCTGTCACTGGTGCCATGTGATGGCGCACGAGAGCTTCGAGCATGAAGCCACCGCGCAGATCATGAACGAGCAGTTTGTGAATATCAAGGTGGACCGCGAAGAACGCCCCGATGTGGACGATATTTATATGCAGGCGGTGCAGTCCATGACCGGGCAGGGCGGTTGGCCGATGACGGTGTTTTTACTGCCGGATGGCCGCCCATTTTACGGCGGCACCTATTTCCCGCGTGAGCCGCGCATGGGCATGCCCGCCTTCCGGCAGGTACTGGTCGGCGTGGCGGAAGCCTTCACCAACCGCCGCAATGAGGTCGAGCAGGCCGCCACCCAACTAACGCAATCCCTTTCGCGCGATGTATTGGTCATCGGTGGCAGCACCGATGACCTGAATGTGGATTTGCTGGACACAGCCTATCAGGGCTTGCTGCGTAATGTCGATGATCGTCATGGCGGTTTCGGCGGTGCGCCCAAGTTCCCACAGCCGATGAATGTGGAATTTCTGCTGCGCAGTTACGCCCGTACTGGCGACAAAGCCGCGCTGGAAGCCATCGAATTGACTCTGCACAAAATGGCGCGTGGCGGCATGTATGACCAGCTTGGCGGCGGTTTTCATCGTTACAGCGTGGATGCCATCTGGCTGGTGCCGCATTTCGAGAAGATGCTCTACGACAACGCCCAACTCAGCCGCCTCTATCTGCATGCGTGGCAGTTGACCGGTGAAGCCTTTTACAAGGACATCGCCGAGGAAATTTACGACTATGTCCTGCGTGAGATGACCAACGCCGAAGGCGGTTTCTACAGCGCCACCGATGCCGACAGCGAAGGCGAGGAGGGCAAATTCTTCGTCTGGACAGTCGCGGAACTCGAAGCATTGCTCGGCGAAAATGCTGAGGTCGCCATTGAATACTGGGGCGTGACTTCCGGCGGCAATTTTGAAGGCGCGAATATCCTCAATGTCCCCAGCGAACCTGCGATAATTGCCGCGCGCCTTGGGCTGACCCTCGACGAGCTGAACGAAAAGCTCAGCGCGATCAAAGATACGCTTTACGCCGCGCGGACTCAGCGTGTGCATCCCGGCCTGGATGATAAGATTCTGACCGCCTGGAATGGCATGATGCTTGCGAGTCTGGCCGAGGCCGCCCGTGTGCTGGATCGCGCCGATTACCGCGAGGCCGCCCTGCGTAATGGCGATTTTCTGCTACGCGAACTACTGGTGGACGGGGATCGTCTGCTGCGGACGCACAAAGATGGCGCGAGCAAGCTCAACGGCTACCTGGAAGATTACGCCAACCTGATCGACGGCCTGCTGGAGCTGTATCAGACCACGTTTGATGAGCGCTGGTTTGTGACCGGACGGGCTTTGGCGGATCGGGTGCTGGCGCATTTTGCGGCGGATGATGGCGGCTTTTTTGATACCAGCGACGACCACGAAAGCCTGATTGTCCGTCCGCGCAATGTGCAGGATAACGCGGTGCCCTCCGGCAGTGGCTTGATGGCGCGGCAGTTGCTGCGGCTGGCGGCTTATACCGGCGAGAGCCGTTACGACGAAGCCGCCCGTGCCACTTTACGTCTGCTCACCGAAGCGCTGCGCCAGTATCCGCAGGCTTTTGGCGAGACTCTCAGCGCCGTGGATATGCTGGTGAGTGGCCAGCAGGAAGTCGCGCTGGTGGGTGATCCCCAGGCTGAGACGACTGGCGCGTTGCTGGATGTGATTCGCCGCCCGTATCGGCCCAATGTCATCACGGCTTTATCTGCGGAAAATGTCGATGATGAGCATGTGATTCCGCTGCTCAACTATCGCCTGATGAAGCAGGGACAACCGACCGTCTATGTCTGCCGCAATTTTGCCTGTCAGATGCCGGTCACCACTGCCGAAGAAGTGGCGTCATTGTTAAGCTGATCTGCTTACCGTAAACGGCATGATCTAACGGATGAGGGACTGTAATTGCTGAATTCTATCGATTACTGTGGGGTTTGAGTTTTCGCCTTCAATAGCAAGGTAGTGCTGATAAGCTTCTAAGGCTTTCTCGTATTCCTGCACTTTGTTGTAGGTATCGCCAAGCCAGAAGTAATACAGGCTGTTTTGGGAATCAAGCTCAATCGCCTGAATAAACTCTGCAATGGCTTGATCATAATTGAAGGTTAGATTGTAAACTGCTCCGCGACCCCAGTAAGCGTTTACGTAGGTGGGGTCTAATGCAAGAGTGCGTGTGTAGTCAGCTATCGCCTGGTCAAATTGCCCACTATTGGTCAATGCAAACGCACGGCTGTAGTAGGCATTTGCATCGCTAGAATTCAGCTCTATCACTTTGGTGAAGGCTTCGACTGCGTCGTCGTAGTTTTCGCTAAGGTAATGGACTCTGGCTATTCCGTAAAATGCTTCGGTATTTTGAGGATCTAATTCAGCGGCCTGAGAAAAATCAGCAAGCGCCTCGGGCATATTTCGCATATCGAGTTGCAGATCGCCTCTGATGATATAAGGTTCCACTAAATGTGGGGAAAGTTGAATGGCGCGGGTTGGATAATCCAGAAAGTGCTCTAAACCTTCATTTTCAGTGTCTAAAGGGTTAAAGACTGGCAGTGTGAGCGTGGTCACGTACAAAGCGCCAACATCCGGGTCAAGTTCTACTGCATATTCAAAATCGGCTCGCGCCCGATCCTGCTGACCCAGAGCTTCATAAGCGAAACCACGTTCGGCGTAGGCAACAGCATTATCGGGATAGGCATTAATCAGTTCCGAAAAATGATCGATCATAGCTTGAAAGTCATTTTGTTCTCGATAGACCACACCCAACAAGATATATAAAGCTGCATTGTCTGGTTCGATATCAAGTGCTTGATTGATTGGCTCAAGCCCAGCGGTAAAATCATCTATAAAAAACAGGACGTTTGCCTGACCCATATAACCAAAAGGATTATCGGGTTGATTTTTGACGACAAAATCAAAGTCAGTTAACGCCTGCTCAAATTGCCGCAAGCGGATATACACATTGCCTCTTTCAAGATAGGCATTTATGATCGAAGAATCAAGGTCAATTGCACAACTATAGCTTATCGCTGCCTCATTAAATTCATTTTGTGCGACTTTTTCCCGCGCAAGCGACAGGTAATCTTCTGCGGAAAAATCACTTTCGCTACAGCTATCTGCCTGTCCAGCGAAGCTTGCTGTAATGGTATAGATGCCATGAGTGGTGAGTAGCAGTAGTAATGTATACGTTATAACCATCTTCTGAATGAATCGCATGAGCAGATTCCTTTATGTTCAACTGTTCATCTGACAGATCTATCATACATTTGATATTGATATAGACCCTTAAACATCCCACTGGACGGTTCAGGACGGTTCATGATAGACTGCATCGCAATCGAAAGGATATGTCATGAACCGAGATCTGGGCAACGGACTGATTTTGCGGTCGATCAGTGATGCACATAGCAGTGACCGCCGCGATTTACCCGCGTTCTATACCGAAGTTTTTAGCGAAGCCAACGACGAAAGCGATCCCTGGATTGCTCCGTGGGCGGAGACATTGCTTTCCGGCGATCATCCCACCGTCACCGCCGATGATATCTGGACAGTGGTCGATACCACGCAAAATGATCGCATTGTCTCCGCGCTGTTATTGATTCCGCAGACATGGCGCTACGAATGGATTGAACTTCCCGTCGGACGCATCGAGATCGTCGCCACCCACAAGGATTACCGCCGGCGCGGTTTAGTCCGCGCCTTGATGCAGACCGCCCATGAGCGCAGTGCCGCTTTAGGTCATACTGTGCAGGCCATCACCGGCATTCCGCATTATTATCGCCAGTTTGGATATGCCATGGCCGTTGATCTGGGTGCATATGCCACTATTCCGCTGGCCAGTGTCCGCCCTTTGGATGCTGATAAAACACCCGATTATACTTTGCGCGCCGCCACCCCGGCGGATATTCCCACACTGGTCGCCTGGGATCAGCACGAGGGCGATCAGGCTCTGCTCACAACCGTGCGCTCGGAATCTGATTGGGCTTATGAATGGGGGCGCCCTGCCGAGCATATCTGGAAAATGGATGTGCTCATCATCACTGACACCGACGGGCAGGGCGTAGGCTATCTCGCAATACAGCAGAAATTAGACGCTGGCCCCAATGGCTGGCTGGCCTGTCATGCCTATGTCGTGGGAGACAAGGCCTCTCATCTGGCGACCTATAAAGACGTCGTGCATGGCCTGAAAACTTATCTCGAAAACCGCTATGCGGATGATCCGCCGCACTTTCTGCACTTTGCTGCCGGGATGAATGAGGGTTTTATGACACTCACCAAATCCAGTTATCCGGCGGTCACCCGTGAACATACGTATGCCTGGTATCTGCGCATTGCTGACCTGCCGCGTTTTGTGCAGCAGATCGCCCCGGTGCTGGAAAAACGCCTGGAACATTCCGCCGCGCATCGTTTCACCGGAGAATTGAAAATTAATTTTTACGACAGCACCGGCCTGCGCATCGCCTTCGAGCAGGGGCGTGTTTCTGCCGCTGAGATCATCTTGATGGATACTCCGCAGACCACCGATAAGGCCGATGTGCATCTGCCCTGGCATATGCTGCTGGCCTTGATTTTTGGCTATCGTACCTTTGAAGAGTTGGAATTTGTCCTGCCGGAATGCCGCGCCAACGGCAAAGCCCGTGTCTTGTTTCAGGTCTTATTCCCGCGTAAACGCTCATGGATCAGGCCGTTTGCATGATACAATACATCACATAGGTAGGGGTGTTTTTAGCGAATGGCTAAGACCTAACGACCAGGGACTACGAAACGTGATTGTCGAACAGGATGAGATTGTCCTGGTGGATATCGAAGCGACCTGTTGGAAGCATCGTCCGCCGGAAGGCCAGCAAAACGAAATTATTGAAGTCGGCTTATGTGTTTTAAATCTGGCAGATGGTGAACTCAGCCCTCCCCGCAGCATCATCGTGCGACCCCAGCGCTCCAAAGTGAGCGCTTTTTGTACGCGTCTCACCAGCATCACTCAATCAATGGTCGATGCTGGCATGAGTTTTTACGACGCCTGCGCCATCATCCAGTCAGACTATGCCCTGCCGAATCGTATCTGGGCCAGTTGGAGCGATTACGACCTGAAGATGTTCACACGCCAGTGTACAGAAACCGGTGTCGCCTATCCCTTTGGCCCCCGCTACGTTAATCTCAAAACGGTTTTCGCCCAGGTCAACGGGCTGGAACAGGAGATCGGCTTGGCCCGCGCCATGAAGTCCAGCGGGATGCTGTGGGAAGGCCGCCACCATCGCGGCGTGGATGATGCCTGGAATCTTGGGCGCCTGCTGCAATGGCTCTTGCAGACTCACGGCGCAGCAGCAGTCTGGCAAAAAGTGGAAACCGCATGAGCACCCAACAGACTGCCAATGATTATTTCCGCACGATTCTGCTGACCGTCATCGGGCAGGCTTTTACCGCTGCCGATTATCACTTGCAGGAGTTTCCGGTGCAGTGGGCTGGGGGGATGTTCCGCTTCCGCAAACATCTGGAAAACGGCCTGTACGCCTTCATCGAATTTCAGACCCTCAATTATGTCGACAGCGAATGGTCAAACGGCGCGCCTTCACGTTTCCGCGTGACACTGATCCGCAGTGATCTGCCCGAAGCCAATCGCGCCAGCCAGCATCCGCAGTTTGTGCGCAGGCTGCTGAGTGAACTGGTTGTGGTCGATTTTGCTGTGGCGATTTTACCCGGCGCAAGCCACTGGTGGACATACAGTAACACGCAGGAGTTGGGCAATGCGCTGGCCGAAGCCGGACATCTCGCCATCGGCTATGGCATGCCCTGGCTGGCCGGCGATCTTCAACCGTAAAACTCTCATCTCCTCAAAGCCATTCTTTCAGCACATTTCTAACCGATGGAGCTTGCTTTTGCGCTTGTTTTACCTTAACATTAAATTAGTGACGTTCATCACAAATTAAAAGATGTGAAAGGTATAAATGATGGCTGACCAGAAGCTGGATGAACCCCCGCAATCATCGGACGAAAATCGTGTGCGCTTACGCATCATGACTGGTGTCGCTATCGGCATTGTGTATGGCCTGTGCGTGCGCATCGTCTTTGGGCTGGATAACAGCAACCAGTGGTTTAACACCCTTACGTGGTCATTTCTGACTTTAGCGCCGCTGACGATTGGCGCATTGAACATCTACTTCATCCCGGAAGCGCGAAAGACCAGCCTGTTCAGAACTTTTTTGTTCCCGATGCTATCGTGTGTTGGTTTTCTGGTGATTGTGGGTGTGCTGGCGCTGGAGGCTTTTATCTGCGTCTGGATGGCCTCGCCCTTTTTCTTTCTGGTAGCGGGCATTGGCGGCTTGTTGATGCGCTTTGTTCTGCGCGTGAGCAACCGGCGGACATCGTCTTATCTGCTGGCCGCGTTTATGGTCGCGCCGTTTGTCAGCAGTCCACTGGAAGCCCGCTTATCGCGCCCCGATTCTTATCGAACAGTCGCGACCGAAATTACGATTCAGGCTTCACCAGCGGTCATCTGGGACGAGATTGTGCGTGTGCCGCAGATTCAACCTGACGAGCGCCGTTTGACTTTCTTCCAACTGTTGGGAGTCCCGCAGCCCATTGCGGCCACGATGGATTTTGATGGGATAGGCGGCCTGCGCCATTCGACCTACGAAAATGGCATGGCCTTCAATGAATTTGTGCTGGACTGGCAGCCGCTGGAAAAGCTGCATTTCACCATCGAGGTTGACCCCTCCGCGCCGCTACCAGCACCTTTCAGCGAGATCAACGGCCTCTATTTCGAGATGATCGACGGCTGGTACGAGCTTGAGCCGCTGCCGTTAGGCGGCACGGTGCTGCGTCTGTCCAGTACGCACCGTCTCTCAACCAGCTTCAATGCCTATGGTGGCCTGTGGACGGATGGCATCCTCTATGACCTGCAAGCCTATATTCTGGAAGTTATCAAAGGCCGCGCTGAGGCACGCATGGAGTAGTAAGTCCGATACTTCAGCTTATAATTTGGATGATGAGTCGCGATTCTTCTGCCAGGGAAAACGACCCTCAACTTCAACTTCCAATGACCAACTGAGGAAAGTACGGATCAGCACAATCACCGCCAGCACAGCGACACTTTCCAATGTAGGTGTCACCGCAACGGTGCGGATAATATCGGCTGCCACCAGCAACTCTAATCCCAGCAGCAGACCCTGACCTAAGCCACGTCGATAATTCTGATAAGCAGTTTTACGCGTTGTGGTTGTGTTTAAAAATGAGCGAACAAACTGGAAGGTCGCAATCACAATGCCTGTGATGATGACCACTACGCCAGCGAAATCGACCAACTGGCCCACAAGGCTGATAAAATTGCCTAATTCCATGATTGCCCCCTCAAAAATCCGTAGCGATGGCTATCTATTGATACCGATAAACTGGTTGATGTTTCACGTTGAGTTTACCATTGCGATGCCTAAGTCCCCATAGTCCAAGTAACCTGTATGCAGCGTAGCTAACGACTACCCACTCACACCTTAAGCATCGGTGAAGCGTCATTGAGTGCCGAGTCGGGTCGTGATACAATGCCCGCATGATTAAATTAACCCGCTCTGTAACTGTCTTACTGTTAACCCTTATCGTGCTGAGTGCCTGCAATCTCAACCAGCCGGACCCGGAAGTGATCTACATCACCGCCACGCCGGACGTGACTGCAACCCAGACTCCGCCCCCGTCCGTGACTCCTACTGCGACTGTCCCGTCGACCCCCACGATTGAACCCGGTGTGGTGCTGGAAATCGCGGATCGTTATCTGGTCAACGGCTACTTTGAAAATGCCGTGCTGACCTATCAGACGGTGCTGAATCAAGGTGCGCCGCAGGACATTAACGCCTCAGCCGCCTTCCGTCTGGGGCAGGCCGCGCTGCGTGAAGGCTTATTCACCGATGCGGTCAACGGCCTGACGACCTTTATCGACCAGTATCCACAGGATGCCCGTATCGCCCAGGCTTATTTTCTGCGCGGGGATGCCTACATGGGGATTTCCAGTTGGACAGAAGCGCTGGCCGATTTCCAGCAGTATCTGACACTGCGCCCCGGCTTGATCGACAGCTATGCCTATGAACGTGTTGGGGATGCACAGCTGGCGCTTAATCAGCTTGAACCGGCGCTGGCCAGTTACAATCAGGCCGTAACGGCTAACCGCACACTCGCGCCGTTGCTGGCCCTGCGCGAGAAGCTGGCGCAGGTCTTGCGCAATGCCGCCCGTCCAGTTGAGGCTGTCGCGCAGTATGATGCTATCCTGACGGTTGCTGAGAACGAACCCTACAAAGCCAATATCGACTACGCCGCCGCCCAGACACTGATCGAAAGTAATGATCTGGAAAATGGGCTGGCACGGATGCGACTGGTGATGGATACCTATCCCACCACACCCCGCGCCTATGATGCCATGTTTGTGCTGCTGCAAAACGATGTTGAACTCGGCCTGTATGATGTGGGCCGCGTCAGCTTCTATTATGGCGACTATGATCGGACGATTGAGGCGTTTAACACATTCACGACGCTGCGGGCTTTAAGCGAGATTCCGGCGGAACTGCATCTGATGCTGGGGCAGGCTTACCGCGAATTGGGCAATGGTGATGCGGCAGTGGTCGCGTTCAGCACCATTATTGAGCAGTACCCGCGTGATCCGCTGTTTGGCGAGGCATTGCTGGAACAGGGGCGCACCCGTTTCCTGCTGGACGACATCCCCGGCGCGATTGAAGCTTATCTGTCGATTGCCGATAATTACCCCGGCCTGGAAGCCGCAGCCGAGGCGTTATGGCGCGCGGGTTATCTGTACGGCACCAATAACGACCCGGAACAATCGCGGGTAATTTTCGAGCGGTTGGCGGATGAATTCCCGGATACCTCACAGGCGCAGAGTGGCTTGTTTCTGGCAGCATCAGCCGCTTATAACCTGGAACAGTATCCGCGCGCGGAGCAGCTTTTTTCGAGGCTGGCGGCGACATCGCGCGGGGAAGAACAGGCCGAAGCGTTTTTGTGGGTGGGACGTTTAGCCTTGCAGCGCGGGGATAGCGCCACTGCGCAACAGGTCTTGCAGCAGGCGGTGACGGCCTCGCCGGACGGTTATTTCAGCGCACGAGCGCAGGATCTGATCGCCGGATTAGCGCCATTTACGCCGCCCACACGCTTTAAGTTTGAATTTGACGACGCGACGGAAATTGCTCAGGCTGAAGATTGGCTGCGGCAGACGTTCAGCGTCGAGCAGGAAGGAGCACTATGGCCGCTCCCTGCTGCCTTAGAAGCCGACCCGCGTCTGATTCGTGGCCGCGAGTTGTGGGAAGTCGCCGCCTATGAAGAGTCCGATGTGGAATTTACGGATTTGCTGGCCGCCTTTGAAACCGATGGACTGGCGTCTTACCAACTGGCGATTTATCTGCGTGGGTTGGGGAATTACACGCAGTCGATTGTCGCAGCGGCCAATATTGTCCGTGCAGCGGATGCGGCGACTTTGAGCGTGCCGCCCTACATCGCACGGCTGCGTTACCCGGCATATTATCTGGATGTGGTACAGGATGTATCACAACGCCGCGGGGTTGACCCGCTGGTGATGTTCTCGCTGGTGCGGACTGAGAGTCTGTTCGACACTTATGCCACCGCTGCCGCTGGCGAAAAAGGCTTAACCCAGGTCATCCCGCCGACAGCAGATTACATCGCTGCGCAAATGGGCTGGCCCAACTATCAGCACAGCGACTTGTTCCGCCCGTATGCGGGTATCGAATTTGGGGCGTATTATCTGGAAGAACAGCTAAACGCCTTCGAGAACAATGTCCCTGCGGCGCTGGCTGGCTACAACGCGGGGCCGGGACGCGCGGCAAACTGGCTGTCACTTTCAGGTGGTGACCCCGACCTGTTCATGTCGACCATTACCATTGATAGCACGCGCGGCTACGTCCAGCGCATCTATAGTTTTTATAATATTTATCGAGCTTTATACGGCGCAGCATAAGATGACTGGCATTATACCCATGCAATGCCTGTTAGCTGGCTGACGCCGTTTGTCTGCTGCGTGATAGGTTTGGATTCTGCGAAGTTAGCTCTCAACCATTTCGTCGCCCAGCATCGTGCGCACCTTGGCGACAAGGTCATGATGCAGAATGGGTTTGGGCAGGTAATCGTTGGCGCCAGCCTCAATCCCGCGCATGATGCTTTCGGCATCGCCCCTGGCGGATAAGATTAAGACAGGGACGCCGTTGGTATCGGCACGCTCACGGACAAAACGGCATAACTCAATGCCATTCATACCGGGCATCATCACGTCCAGAATAATCAGGTCAGGGGTATTTTGATCTAAAACGGCTAATGCAGTCTTGCCGTCTTTTGCTTTTAATACACTAAAGCCGCCTCGCTCCAGCATAATCCCAATGAGAGTGAGAGCGCCGATCTCATCATCAACGACGAGAATTTGTTTTTTCATTATCAAAAGCCTCCAGAAAAGGTGTGATGTAGGCTTATAGGCCGATTTCTAAACTTGCATCATCTCTGATAAACTGAATAAAGTGTCTAAGCATTAAGATTTACCATCAATCTTATTGCAACTCCAAGTTTACCACTATTCCAGAAATGGATGCAAACAAAGATTTCTCTATATTTGCTAAGCCTTTACGTTTTTCACAGTTTTAATTATGCTATGTATTCTACTGTAACGCGATAACAGTACACCAACAATTTAGACTTTCGCCTAAATTCCGTTCCATTACCCATGCGAAATATCGCCCCACTATTAAGTTAGTGTACAGCATTTTTGTGGATTAAAAACTTCATTGTTGCAATCCTTACAAAAAAGGCCCAGGTGGACTAATTTCGGGGGTAGGATATTTTTCTTTGTATAAGGGGTGTCTTTCAAAACCCTTAACCTGCATAATGCGTATAGTAATAGACAGGATGAGCGCTGATAAAGTGATCTGGGTGTACAACTGCGTACACTATCCTGATTTTATGAAAGGTATGCCATGAGTAACACCACAGTTGTTTCTGTTAACCACATCTCGAAAAATTACGGGAATGTTCGCGCAGTCGATGATGTGAGCTTTGATATTCGCAAAGGCGAAATCTTCGCGATGCTGGGGCCAAACGGCTCTGGCAAAACCACTACCATTCGCATGATCCTCGACATTCTGAAACCGGATAGCGGCCAGATTTCCGTTTTGGGCGGCCCACTGACCGATGAGCGCAAAGATCGTATTGGCTATCTGCCGGAAGAACGCGGCCTGTATCGCAATGTCCCGGTGCTGGATGTCATGATGTACCTGGGGCGGTTAAAAGGTATGACCACTGAGGATGCCAGAAAGCGCAGTCTTGCGCTTCTGGACAAGGTCGACCTGGGCGAAAGCGCCCGTAAGAAGGTCAGTGAGCTGAGTAAAGGTATGCAGCAAAAAGTTCAGTTTGCGGTGACGATTCTGCATCGCCCTGAAATAATCATTATTGACGAACCTTTCTCCGGGCTTGACCCGGTGAATACGCTGCTGATTAAACAAATTCTGCTCGATTTCCAGAAAGACGGCGGCACCATCGTCATGAGCACCCATCAGATGTATCAGGTGGAGGAAATGGCTGACCGTCTGATGATGATCAGCAAGGGGCAGCAAAAATTATACGGCACGCTGGATCAGATCCGCAATGATTATGCTTCTCACGCGATTGTCGTGGAAGGTGAAGGCGATTGGGGCAGTCTGCCGGGGGTCACTTCGGTGGAGAATAAGTCTAATGGCCGCGCGAGTTCGATCCTGAATCTCCAGGCGGATGTGTCACCCGATACGGTTCTGGCAGCCATTGCTCAGGCGGGTGATATGCACATTCGCCGCTTTGAACTGGCTGTCCCCAGCCTGAATGAAATCTTCATTCGGGTGGCCGGGGAGGATCGACATGAATAAGACCTGGCTCGTCGCCCGTCGGGAGTACACCTATAACCTGCGCCGCCCGGCTTTTCTGTTTGGCGCGTTTGGTGTTCCGGTGATCACGCTGGTCATTATGTTCATTGTCTTCGCCCTCATCGCCAACAATGAGACCGATATCGAAGGGCTGGGGCAGGTCGGCTATGTGGATGAGGCGGGTGTATTAAGCGCACAGACCGAAAAGCCGGATATCTATGTGGAATATGACAGCATCGATGCAGCACGCACCGCGCTGGACAATACGACGATAGGCGCTTATTTTGTGGTCGCCTCGGATTATCTGGATAGCGGCGAGATTCAGATCTACAGCGATCAGAGTGTGCCATCAGCCCTCAATGATCAGATTGATGACTATCTGGTGGCTAATCTCGGTAATGCGGTGGATGATAAAGCGCTTCTGGCGCGTATCAAAGACCCGGTTGATATGACCGTCCGTGTACTGGATAGTGGCCGCACGATCACATCCGATGCAATTTTCGGGCTGTTTATGGTGCCGCTGATCTTCGCGCTGGTCTTTTATATCTCGACCCAGACGACCAGCAGCTACCTGATGGGCAGTGTAGCGGAGGAAAAAGGCAGCCGGATGATGGAAATTCTCATTACCAGCATCACACCGCTGCAACTGCTGGTCGGTAAAATCATCGGGCTGGGCTTATTGGGCTTAACCCAGTTGATTATCTGGCTTTCGGCGGGTGTGCTCGTGCTGACTTTGGGCCAGAACACATCCTTCCTGCAAGGGGTGATTATCCCGCTGGATTTAGCCCTGATCGCGCTGCTGTACTTTATACTGAGTTTTTTCTTTTATGCCGGCATTATGGCTGGGATCGGTGTCAGTGCCGGGTCAGAACAGGAAAGCCGCCAGATTGCCGGATTTCTCACGCTGTTTTCGGTGATTCCCTTTTTCTTCTTCGGCACCTTCCTGACCGACCCGGAAAGCCCGGTGCTGGTGATTTTGACACTTTTCCCCTTCACCGCGCCTTTAACGGCCATCCTGCGCATGAGCCTGGGTGTAATGCCGCCCGTCCAGTTGATTGCCAGTTTGCTGATTATGGTGGTATCGGCGGTGGTGGTGATTTTGGCGTCAGCGCGGGTCTTCCGCTGGGCTTCGCTGATGTATGGCAAACGGGCGACACCGCGGGAATTATGGCGTGTGATTCGTGGAGCCAATGCTAATCAGATCGCCACAGTGATGTCCAGCACGGAGGAACAGAGCGCATGAGGCACATTTTTCAGGTTTTTCGCTACGAATTTTTCCGCAACATCCGCCGCAAAGGGTTTCTGTTTGCCACGTTTGGCATTCCGATTCTGGCGCTGATCGTATTGTTTGGTTATCAGGGACTTAGTCAGATCACTGTCGATAACGCCGACGAAGCCCCCGCGCAGGAGCTTGACTTTGACGGGGTTGACTCGGCAGGTTATGTCGATCATTCCGGTCTGTTCAGCCAGATTCCGCCAGAACTGAGCAGCATCATCACCCTGTATGATGATGAAACCGCAGCCGATGCGGCGCTCAAGGAAGGTACCATTGACGCCTATTATGTGATTCCGGCGGATTACATGGAAACTGGTGCGATTGATGAAATTGTCCCGGCTTTCTCGCTCAATGTGATTAACAATGGGCCAATTCGCCGTTTGATCCTGAGTACACTCACGGCGGGTATCAACCCGACCCTTTACGAACGGCTGGTGAATCCGTCAAACTCGGAAGAAGTGAATTTTTCCGGCCTTGAAGTGCCGGATAATGTCGGCCCACAGGGCTTTGGTTCGTCGTTTTTGCTGGTGTACATCTTCGCAATCGCCCTGATGCTGGGGCTTTTTATGACCAATGGCTATCTGATGCAGGGGGTTATCGAGGAAAAAGAAACCCGTGTGATCGAAATTCTGATTTCGTCGCTGCGTCCGTCGCAATTGCTGGTGGGCAAAATTCTGGCGTTTGGCCTGATGGGCATTTTGCAGATGTTGATCTGGTTGCTGGTATTTATCGGCGTGTTGCAGTTCGCCAATGTACTCAGTGCGATTTCAGTCCTCGCCAGCATTTACCTGCCGCTGGATATCCTGCCGCTGGTATTGGTCTATTTCGTGTTGGCGTACATGCTGTTTGCCACGGCTTATGGCATTGTTGGGGCGATCTCGACCTCAGCACAGGAAGGGCCGCAGTTTGCAGTGATCTTCACCCTGCCAGCGGCGGTACCCCTCTATTTCATCAGCCTGTTTATCGAAAACCCGGAAGGCGTTCTGCCGGTGATTCTCAGCCTGGTGCCGATCACCGCGCCGCTGTCCATGACGATGCGCCTGCTGACCACCAATGTGCCAGCGTGGCAGGTGGGTCTCAGCATCGTGTTGCTGATCCTGACGATTATGGGTTTGATGTGGGTGGCAGGTCGCTTGTTCCGCGTGCAGACTTTGCTGGCCGGGCAGACCCCCAAACTGCGCGATCTGCCGAAACTGATTCGAGGCTAGAGTTGAAAGCGGCGAGTCTGTAATTACAGACTCGCCGCGTTAGAGTGTATTAGACTTCAAGGTCTTGCTCCCTCGCCCCGCGCAGCAGTGGGAGAGGGGCGGGTGTGAGGGCAAAATTTCTTATCAGACGGTCGCCCAGGTGATTAAACCGGGCTGGAAATCCGTTGTGAAAAATTTGTTGTGGGGCAGCACACGCACCGATAAGCCGCGTTCACCGCTGGTATCGTAGAGCATACTGGTGGTGAATTTATAAGTGCCGTCACCATTGCTGTTGGCTGAGGTCATGTGGATGGCTTCACCCTCACTGCTGATCTCACCGTGGGCAGTCAGCGGGCCATAATACAACTGCACCTGCACATCCTCAGGCTTCAGGTCGCCCAGCTTGACCACGGCTTCAACCGCAAATTCCGTGCCCACTTTGACCTGGCTGTCTGAAATATTGATGGACTTGATTTCAATCTTTTTCCAGGCTTGCTCAATATGCGTGCGCCATGCGGCAAATTCCAGTCCATCGTGCATGTTGTTGGCCAGCATTTTTTGCTGAATTTTATAAACCGGCATGTAATATTCGTCGGTATACTGCTGAACCATGCGGTGCGTATTGAAGAAGGGTGATAACACGCGCATGCTGGTCTTGACTTTTTCAATCCATTCGCGCGGGACGCTGTCACGCCCCTGGGTGTAAAACAGCGGGATAATGTCGCGTTCCAGCACATTATACAGCGCCTGATTTTCGACATAATCCTGATGTTCGGCTTCATGCTCAGGATATTCTTCACCATTGCCGATGGCCCAACCGACACTGGGGTCATAACCTTCTGCCCACCAGCCATCGAGGATGCTGCAATTCAGCCCACCGTTGTAAATGACCTTCATGCCGCTGGTGCCGCTGGCCTCTTTAGGACGGCGCGGGTTATTGAGCCAGATATCGACCCCCTGCACCATATAGCGCCCAACATTCATGTCGTAGTTTTCCAGAAAAACGACGCTGTTGCGCAGGTCTTCAGTCCGCGACATGTTGACAATCTGCCGGATAAACTCCTTACCAGCGGTATCATGCGGATGCGCTTTACCAGCGAAGATAAACTGCACAGGACGCTCTGGATTGTTGACGATGCGTTTGAGCCGTTCGATATCGCGGAAAATCAGGGTGGCACGTTTGTAGGTGGCGAAACGTCGGGCAAAGCCGATGGTCAGCGCATCCGGGTTAAGCACTTCGCCAGCCGCTTCGATTTCGCTGCGCGGCGCGCCACGATTTTCCAACTGCGCCTGGAGACGGGTTCGGGTGAAAGTCACCAGATTCTGACGACGACGTTCATGCGTGCGCCACAATTCCGAATCCGGAATTTGCTCCACGGCTTCCCAGATTTCCGGGCGGGATTCTTCTTCGCGCCACGCCGGGTCGAGATAACGGTCAAGCAGGCTGCTCATTTCCTCGCTTATCCATGTCTGCACGTGGATGCCATTAGTGATGGAACCAATCGGCACTTCATGCTCTGGCACGCCGGGATACAGCCAGTTCCACATCTGACGCGAGACGACCCCATGAAGCTGGGCGACGCCATTGGACGCGGCGGAGACACTTAACGCCAGCACGGCCATCGAGAACAGTTCATAATCGCCCATGTCCTCACGACCCAGATCGAGGAATTGCTCGCGGTTGAGGCCCATCGACTGATAATACTGGGTGAAATGCTCATCAATCAGGTCAAAACCAAAGCGCTCCAACCCTGCCGGAACCGGCGTATGGGTCGTGAAAATGTGTCCGGCTTTAGTGATTTCTCTGGCTTGCTCAAACGTGAGATCCTGCTCATTCATCAACTGGCGGATGCGTTCCAGCGCCAGAAAGACGGAATGACCCTCGTTCATGTGGCAGATGGTGGGACGCAGGTCGAGCGCTTCTAAGGCGCGGATGCCACCAATGCCCATCAGAATTTCCTGACGGATGCGGGTGCGGCGGTCACCACCATACAGCCGGTCAGTCAGATCGCGATCTTCCTGGCGGGTGTTGGCCGGAATATTGGTATCCAGCAGGTACAGCGGCACCCGTCCCACCTGGACTTTCCAGATGACCGCGAAGAGTTCGCGTCCCGGCATCGGCACACTGATCTTGATGGGGTTGCCATCGGCATCACGCTGGAGGGTTACGGGCAGGTTGGCGTAATCATTGATGGGGTAGGATTCCTGCTGGTAGCCATCGGCGTTCAGGTATTGATGGAAGTAGCCTTCCTGATACAACAGGCCGACACCGACCAGCGGAATGCCCAGATCACTGGCGCTTTTGAGATGATCACCACTGAGCACACCCAGGCCGCCCGAATAATTCTGCAAGCACTCCGCCAGCCCGAATTCCATCGAGAAGTAGGCGATGCGCGGTTTTTTCTTGTCGGGGTATTGGGTGTCGTACCATGTACTGTTGGCCTGCATGTAGATGTCGAATGACTGGCAGACGCGGCTGTAATGCGCCATGAAAGCGGGGTCTTCGGCGGCAGCGGTCAACCGCTCCTGACTGATAAGGCCCAGCATCCAGACGGGGTTATGTTCGGTCGCGCGCCACAGGTCAGGGTCAAGCCGGCGAAATAAGGCAATAGACTCATGATCCCACGCCCAGCGCAGGTTATAGGCAAGCTCTTGCAAGCGTGCAAGTGAACTTGGTAGGTTGGGGACAACGTTTATCCTCGCAACAGGTTTTATCATACAGTAATGCTCCTGGAGACTGTTTCAACTTAAAAAGATGGCTCAATGATGACGCCATCCACACAGAAGGATAGCTTGAAACCGCTATATTTAGCAACACTCTACTGCAAAAATGTAAGGTTTTGGGCAGAAATTACACTATTAGTTAACATAGACTGTGTTAGAATGTGCCATTGACAGTGATCTGAAAGTAAGGGTCAACAGCTATGATCAAAAAACAGCCGCTTAAAAGTCGCCCCATTTGTAAGGTTACTTTTTATCTGCCAGCCGCGGTAAAAGCCGAGACGGTTCATCTGGTAGGCGACTTTAATGAATGGGATGAACAGGCCACACCGATGAAGCAGCTAAAGGATGGCCGTTTCACGGTAACGCTTGAACTGGATACTGGAAAAGAATATCAGTTTCGCTATCTGATCGATGACAGCGAATGGCACAATGATTGGGAAGCCGATAAATACGTGCCCAATCCTTTTAGTGGCGACAATTCGGTCGTCGTGACGTCATAAATTGCATCTGGGAACTGTTGAAATTAGTTATGAGAAAAAATTTTCCAGCTCACGATAAATTTTGATCGTGTGTTCCCAAAGCAAACAAAGACAAAGGAAGAACCCAGATGATTAAGAAACAATACCTCAAGAGCCGTCCGGTTTGTAAAGTTACCTTCGAGCTGCCGAAGTCGGTTGCGGCTGAAACTGCTCAGATAGTCGGCGATTTTACAGGCTGGAATGCGCTGCCGATGGATCAGTTGAAGGATGGTCGTTTTAAGACCGTGCTGGAATTAGAGCAGGGGCAGGAATATCAGTTTCGCTATCTGCTGAACGAGCAGGACTGGCAGAATGATGAAGAAGCGGATAAGTACGTCAGCAATCCGTTCAATGGTGAAAACTCTGTCCTGGCCGTTTAAGCACTCAGCCTGATTGCGCTAGAATTTCAGAATGGGGCCCTGTTTTCGGACAGGGCCCCATTTTTATTTTATTCTGTTAACTGAAGCGCAATGCCAAATTCTTCCATTACATGACGCAGGATATCCGCACCGCTGAGAGGGGTATTATCAGCAGTCACCACCGCCAGATCTGGCAGCAAGCGTTCCGCCAGATACTGACCGGTCGCACTTTGCGCCAGCGACATCGCGGCGGCAATACAGGCGATGGCATAGCGTGGCTGGGCACTGTCCAGGTTATTGCCGGTAAACGTGTAACTGTTATACATCCTTAACGCCAGTTCTTCAGCCGCCAGTAAATCTTTTAGCGCTTCGGTCTCTTTGACCTTTGGCGCGAACTGCGCCAGAAATTCATCGGCGGTTATCTCGCCCAGCAGCACCGGAGCATAAGCGTCACGCAAGGCCCACGCATCCAGTTGATATTTGCGGGTCAAATCCTCGTAAGCCCGGTCAATTTCGTTGCAGGCATTATCCAGCGCACGGCGCAGGGAACCTTTCCACACGGTATTCTTAGAGGCTTCACCCGTGGCCCAATTGGTCAGGCCGGGTTCATCGCTCCAACTGCTGGGTTCTTCCAGTTGCACTGTGCCATAACTATCACTATCGGTAATATAGGCATCCAGCGTGACCACCTGATAACCGACAGACGGGGTTTCGTGGGTGACTAACCAGTACAGAAACTGATCTTCTCCGGCATAGTGATGGCCGAAGGTTTCACCCTCTGTCGCCAGTAACAGCAGCGGCCCGCTCGATTTGCGGGCGGGTACGAGTGTGTTGCGTGCCCAATGTCCAGCGCCACCGAGATTGTGGATATTAAACGAGATATCGCTGGAAAGCTGATCATCGCGCACCAGCACCTTGATGCTGCGCCCACGGGACAGCTTCACCTCAAATGGGCCGCTACCGCCTTCTAACAGCGGCGTGCGCACCTGCTGACGCGATACCAGCGTATACTGGATACCTGCATCGGCCAGCATCCCCAGCGTTTCAAGGTCAACCGCCATTTCCGGCAGCCAGAATCCCAGCGGCTTGCGCCCAAAGTGGGACTCGAATGCGGCGATGCCCCACACGATTTCCGTGTGTTTATCGCGTTTACGGGCTAACGGCAGGATAAGATGGTGATAGGCAGTCGCTAATGCGTTACCGAGACCATCTTTTTCAGCGGTGGCTTTATCACTGTCGATAATCTGTTGATAGACATCCGGCTCGCGCCGTTTCAGCCATTGCAGCAGCGCTTCGCCGATGCTGTAGCTGATATGTTGAAAATTGCCTGCCTGTGCGTTAGGTCGATAACAGGCCTCAGTAATGCGCTCATTCCAGTTCTGATATGGAGCGGCCTGCGGTTCTGCGCCAACTGTCCGGGTAACGGGGTTGCCACGCGGCGGCTGACTGAAATGACCATAGACACTAAGGGCACTTCGGTCGATTTTAGTCACTTAAGTTCTCCCTTGAATAGTGTTTATCATTTTTTGGAGTAGCCCACCTTTGAACCTGCCGGTACAGTCTTATTGCTGAATTCTGCAAAATCTTCCATACGCAGATCCGTCCCCAGGATGACATCCCGACCGATGCTGAAACCGGCTGGAACGTGGGTGTTTTTACCCACACAGGTAATACCCAGGTCACCGACTTCCTGCACTTTGCCCACATGGGCATTGTGGCCGACCACGACAATTTTATCAATGATGCAGCGCTCAACGACTGCGCCAGCCTCGATATAACTATCGGTGAGGATGATCGACTCTTTGACGACCGCATTCGGGCCCACATAGACACCGGGTGAGAGGACCGAACGTTCGACATGGGCGCCGTCGGCGATCACCGTGCCATCGGTCAGCATACTGTCGATGACAGTCGCGTTTTTGTGTACCTGTACGGGCGGACGTTCCTCACTGCGGGTATGGATAATCCACGTGCGGTCATTGAGGTTGAGTGAGGGCGGGGTTTCCAGCAAGTCCATGTGGGCTTCCCAGAAGGCATCAATCGTGCCGACATCAATCCAGTAACCGCCGTACGGATAAGCGAATACCCGCATTTTCTCGGTAATCATGCGCGGCAGAATGTCTTTACCGAAGTCATGATTGGAGCCTTTGAGCTTCTGGTCTTCCAGCAGCATTTGCTCCAGCACACCATAATTGAAAATGTACACACCCATGCTGGCAAGGGTTCCGGGTGGATTGGCCGGCTTTTCGACAAATTCGCGCACGCTGTAGTCTTCGTTGATGTCGACAATGCCATAGCGGCTGGCTTCGTCTAGCGGTACGCGGATAGTGCAGACGGTGGCATCCGCTTTTTTCTCGCGGTGGAATTGCAGCATCACATCGTAATCCATCTCGTAGATGTGATCCCCGGAGAGGATGATGACGTAGTCAGGCCGACCCCGCCGCACAAAGTTCAGATTCTGGGTGACTGCATCGGCTGTGCCAGCATACCAGTCGGTATCCAGATGGCCCTTAAACGGCTGCAAAATCTGCACACCACCGGTAAAGGAACGGTCAAGATCCCACGGACGACCTCGCGCAATATGATCGTTCAGGCTGTGGGGGCGATATTGTGTCAGGATCAACACATCAAAAATGTTCGAGTTCACGCAGTTGCTCAGTGTAAAATCGATAATCCGATATTTCCCTGCAAAGGGTACGGCCGGTTTGGCTCGCTTCTGGGTCAGAATTGCCAGTCGTGTACCCTCACCACCAGCCAGAATAATCGCTTTAATCTTCAAATTGAATTTCCCTTTCTGTCTTTAAATTATCATCAGTAAGAAGGTCTATTCGTAACTGACATTTTTCCATAAATAAACAGTCATATAGCCTGTATTCGTGTAGACAACTCAACCTATCAGTTGCCGGTAGAGGTCGATGTAAGCGCGAGCGCTCTTGCTCCAGCTAAAGTCGGTTTCCATCCCGCGCTGCTGCATACGCTGCCAGGGTTCTGGCCGGGTGCGATACGTTTCAATCGCCCAGCGCAGCGTGTTGTAAAGCGCGTTGGTTTCTGTCCAGTTGAACACAAACCCATTGCCAGCATCCGCCGCGCCGTTATCATAATTGGCGACGGTATCTGCCAGACCTCCGGTTTCGCGCACCAGCGGCAATGCTCCATAGCGCATGGCGATCATCTGACCCATGCCGCACGGTTCGTAGTTGCTGGGCATCAGGAAAATATCGCACCCGGCATAGATGTGTTGGGCGACTTTCAGATTGTGCTCGACATAACTGCGGGCGCGCCAGTTAAAGTCTTGCCCTAGTCGCCACAACTCATGATTGTAATGCGGGCTGCCCGTGCCCAGGCCGACAAACTGCACATCTGTGCCGACCAGTAACCGGCGCAGCGCCGGGATCGCCAGATCAAGCCCTTTCTGCACATCCAGCCGGCTCACCAGCCCAATGACAGGGATATTGTCGCGCACCTCCAGACCGGCTTCGCGCTGAAGCTGACGCTTATTCTCGATGCGTTTGTGCATAAAGGTGTCCGCATCGAAATGGGTCGGGATCAGTGGATCAGTCGCGGGATTCCAGCGCTCCATATCAATGCCGTTGAGAATGCCATAGACATCCGCATTACGGGTGCGGATCAAGCCGTCCACGCCATAACCCATATGCGGATACTGAATCTCAATGGCATAACGCGGGCTTACTGTGGTGATGATATCGGCATAAGCGATGCCAATCGCCAGCAGATTGTCGGCCAGATTCTGATAGACAAGATCAGGCTGATAACGCCCGGGGATGCCCTGATCCCACAACCAGCCCCCGGCATTGGCGCCCTGATAAGCGATGTTATGGATGGTAAACATCGAGCTGACTTTGCCCCAGACTTCATCGTAACGGCTCTCATTGAGCAGGAAGGGCAGCAGGCCAGTGTGCCAGTCATGGGCATGGATCACATCCGGGAACCAGCCCAGACGCTCACGCAGTTCCCAGGCCACCGCCATCACCGCCTGATTGAAGAAAATGAAGCGGTCAATATCCTGCCCATCCCCGTCATAAACCCCGGCTTCCAGTCCAAAAAACGGCCACGCCTGGATAAAATAGAAGGGCACACCATCATACACTGCCGTGTGGACATGGACTTCGGTGGTGCCAGTGCGGCGGGAAAATGTGAAGGAAAACAGGTAACTGAGCCGGAAGGCCTGATAATCCATAAAGCCATAAAAGGGCATGATGACCCGCGCATCCACGCCATCATGCCGGAGCGCCTTGGGCAGTGACCCGACCACATCCGCTAGTCCGCCCGTTTTGGCGAAGGGTGCGGCCTCTGCACTGGCGAATAAAATGTTCATTGAGAATTGCGCTCCTTAAGGTGTCAAGCGCCGCGAATAGCTTAACGCAAGTATAAACACTACAAGTTTAAGAATTGTTTATGCAGTCGTTATTGCTGCATATTGCTGGAGACACCATCGCCCTGGGCATCAAACCAGCGATAATCAATATCCGGGAAGATTTTATCCAGTTCCCAGTATTCCGCCGCTGCTACGGTATCCGGTGCACCATTTTCCAGGCTGAGGGCGAGTTTCTCGAAGCGTTCCAGATGCTGGCTGAAGCGCTGAATCGCGTATTCCCGTGCCTGACCGGTGGTCACCAGAAACGGCCAATCGGAGCTTTGCATCAGCAGCAATTCACGCGCGGTCTGGTTCAGCACAAATTCCTCATCAGCGGTCGGCTGTGGGAAATCATCCACCATTGTTTCCATCCGCGCTTCCGCCTCATGGATGGGTTCCCACATCCAGTGCGTTTCCGGGTTGTCCCATGTAAAGTGTGTTCCACCTGTACCCCACGAACTTTCAGGGATACTCAGCACTTCGGTGGGCGGATGCTGGCGGATGAATGTGGTGGCGGTGGTCAGTTGAATGTCCGGGTTTTGCGCCAGATGTCGCAGCACTTTACCCAGCCATGCGACTCCTTCATACCACCAGTGGCCGAAAAGCTCGGTGTCATAATTCGATGAAATCAGGCCAAACTGACCGGTTTTTTCGTGATGCTGCCGCAGCAGATCTCCTGCCAGATGTGCGAAATGCTCGGCATGCTGATCGACTTTATAGGCCGCCCAGTCGGGGTGATAAAAATCCTTGTCACCCAACTCGACCTTATTGCCGGTGACACGCCAGTACTGCAATCCGCTGCTTCCGGCTTTGCGATGAAACTCGCGGTAATCAACATCGCCGGGATAACCAGTTTCCGCACTCCAGACCTGCATACCGCTGCGATTATTACGCCCGATGACTGCGACATCCGAATGTTGCTCGGCATTGGCTCCGGCAGTAGTATCCGCGACGTAGTACGCCTCATAAGTCGAGGCACTGTTTTGCGGGGCGGTTTTGGCGGCAGGGATGACATAGCGGCGGCGGATCGCGCCATAAGGGCCAATCACATCCCCGGCGGCCACGCCTACGGGCTGCCCGCCAGTAATGGTATGTGTTTCGGTGAAAAAGACCTTGAGGCCATAGTCGTGCAGATAATGTTCCAGCCCCGGCCTGACGGTGCCATCCTCGGTGATATAAGCGGGACGATAGGCACATTCCGGCAGCCAGATGCCTGTCGGCTTGCGGCCAAACATGCGCTCATAACTGGCGACCCCCGTGTGTAACTGTCCGCGAATGGAGCTGTCATGCCCCAGTAGCGGCAGATAGCTGTGGGTGGCAGCGCTGGTTGTGATTTCGATATAGCCTTCGTCCTGCAACTGGCGAAACGACCCGATAATGTCGCGGTTGAAGCGCACATTAAAAGCCTGCTTGATGCTCTCGAACCATTCTTTGTACCAGCTTGCCAGATAATGCAGGTGCGAGTCTTCGGTGCTGATACGATCAGCTTTATCCGCTGCTTCTTTGGAGAGAGGCGGGGCCAGGGGGTCGTTTTCGTTATCGACTGTGATTTCGTCCCCGGCCTGGAACAAAACCATATCTTTTTTGGCAGCGCGGATTTTCTCGTCCAGATAGTCGTCAAAATGATCGAGCACGTCGGCGTCCGCAAGCTGCTCAGCAAGGATGGGCGTGATGCCGAGCGTTAACTTAAATTCGATACCTTCTTCTTTAAGGTCATAGAGCGTCTGTAACAGAGGAATATAAGTTTCGCTGGCGGCTTCATGAATCCACTCTTCACCATGTGGCCAGCGGCCTGCCAGCCGCGCATATGGCAGATGACTGTGTAATACGAACGTAAATGCGCCTATTGCACCCACAAATATTTACTCCTGAAATGCAGACCGTTTTCAGGATTGTAACGATTCGTCTATACAAGGCGCAAATTATGGCGTGGCTGTCGGGAGGATCATGGTAAATATGCTGCCGGCACCGCTATTGCTGCGCGCTGTGAGGTAGCCTTCATGGGCTTCGGCCACGCGTCGGGCAATGAAGAGGCCCTGACCCAGCCCGCGCGGATCAAGCAGTTTGCCGCTGGGGGTGCGGGGTTCGCCGCGGTAAAAACGCTCGAAAACATGCGGCATATCTTTTTCGGAGATGCCCACGCCAGTATCAACTATCTGAATGGCGACCTGTTCGTCACCTTCTTTACGGCCTGTGATGACAATGCTGCCACCGGCTTCGGTATAACGCAGGCTGTTTTGCAGCAAATGACCCAATGCCCAGCGCAGGCGTTGATCGTCACCGATCACGGCCAGTTCTTCGGCATGGCTCATCATGACCATCAGGCTGAGGTTGGCGCGTTTGATCTCTGGTTCTACGCCGTTGACCACATTCCAGATCACGTCTTCCAGATGCAGGGTGTCGTTACGGATGGCAAACGCGTCGGCGGTCATCTCGGAAATATCGAGCAGTTCCACGATCATGCGATCCAGAATATCGACGTTGCGGCCAATGGTTTCCAGAAAACGACGGGGAATAGGCTGGCCTTCGGGTTGACCCAGCACCACTTCGCTCATGCCCTTGATGGCTGCCATTGGGGTACGCAGTTCATGCGAAATAGCGGTGATAAATTGTTCTTTCAGCCGGTCACCCAGCGCATCCCGCGTGATATCGCGCAGCACCATCATCGTGCCTAGGCGGACACCTTGTTTATCGGTGACGGCGGCGATCTGCGCCCCCAGAATCTGATTGTTGACCTGCACGCGGGCGGGCTCACTGAGCGGTGCCAGCTCGGTATCCATCTGTTCAACATCATTGTAGGCCTGGAACAACCCGCCCAACTCACTATCCCAGAAGGCTTTCTGACTGCCGAGCAGGGCACGCGCCGCCTTGTTAATCAGCACGATGCGCCCGTCGTTATCCTGCATGATGATGCCTTCATCAATGCTGGCGAGGATGCCGCTAAGGCGTTGAATTTCGCCTTCACGCATTTCGATGCGTTTGCGGTCACGCTTATGGACGGATTTATAATTGTCCAGTTCTTCCTGAAGCAGGGAGCGCCGGTTGAAAGAGGTGTACAACCGGCTGAATAAACGCTCTGTGACCGTGCCTAACTGATTCACGCGGGATAAGACCCCGGTCAATTCACGCGGGTCAGATTGTGGTTGTGGATTTTGTGCCATGCCTGTATCCAGCTATCAATTTAATATCGCTGTTATCTACTGTACATGACATTGTGTAAAAGCGCATGTAGCTGATCAAAATCAGGCAGCGGCTTGCCGATAATATGGTCGACACCCGTTGCCAGAATCGCATTGCGCTGGCTTTCATTCAGTGAGAAAGCCGTCATCAATACCACCGCCATGCTGTGCAGTTCCGGCATCGACCGGATACGATGGGCGATTTCGTCACCTTTTTTACCGGGCATACGAATATCCATCAGCGCCAGATTGGGCATGGGCCCATTGTACTGGCCGCTTTCGACACTATCCAGCCAGTTCCACACCCGCTGGCCGTCCTCAAATACAATTGCTTCATAACCCCATGCCTGACAGAGTGTCTCCACAAGGTTGCGTATATCGGTTTCATCCTCGGCAATTAACCACATGCGCGGTTCATCCTGTTCGTCTCTAAGACAATTTCCAATTAAACTGACTTATTTCAATATACAATAGGTTATGTATAGAGAATCGTAAAACTACAAAATTTTGCTTAATGCGCATGAGAATCTTATTATAGTAGAATGAGGTTTGATTGCAGTTAAAAGTGAGGTGGAAACGTTGTCTACATGGATGGTCGTTGAGGACGAGCCAGATATTTATGAAGTTCTGCTGGCGATGTTTGAGATGTGGGGCATAGAAGGCGTCGCCTTTGTGGATGGCGAAGAGGCAGTCGCCTGGATTGAAGACGTGGATGCCGGACGTTTCCGAGGGGAATTGCCTGAACTGGCATTGCTGGATATCCGTCTGCCGGGTGCGATCAGCGGGCCCATGGTCGGCGCGCGCCTGCGCAAAAGTCCGATTTTAGGGCAGATCGCCATTGTGCTCAGTACGGCGTACAAGCTGACGGTGGCTGAGGAAACCGAAATTGTTGCCGAGGCCGGGGCGGACAAAATGATGTACAAGCCGTTGCCCAAATTTAACGAATTGCAGCAAATTCTGGAAGACGTGATTGCCAGGCGGCGTACACGGATTTCGCAGGACAAAAAATAAAACGGGTCTTATACAGGTTAGGATGCTTTCATGGAAAATGTTGCCCCGATAGGCGCAATAACACGCCGGACACGACAGTTACTGCAACTGGCATTTGTGGGTGTGGCGGGTGGGGTATTTGTCGCGGTGGTTGGGCTGGCGCTCTATGTGGTGCCATTGGCTGTATCGGCCAATTCGATTTTCCCTTTCTACAACTTCATGCGCGGCATGTTGTTGTATGGCGGCGTGATTATCGCATTACTGGCGCTGGCGCTGGCGGTTCGGCTCTTTTTTGTCAGGCCGGATAATCAGCTGGCGGTGATCACCGGCAATTATCTGACGCAATATCTGGACGAGCGCTACTGGTTCGTCCGTAATATCAACAAGCGTGGCCTGGGGTATATTGATGCGGTGCTGGTGGGGCCACCCGGTGCGCTGGTGTTCCGGATTGTCGACAGCGAAGGTGACTTTCGCAATGACAAAGGCGACTGGTTGCAGCACAATAACCGCGGTCAATGGATGCCTGCACGGGTCAACCCGACTTATGAGGCCATCGTGGATATTAAGGCGCTGCGCGAATATCTGAGACAGTATAATCTCGAGCAGGTGCCGGTCTATGGCGTGGTCGTGTTTACCAAAGACCCGATGCTGGCGCGAATCGCGATTAAAGATCCGGTGGTGCTGGTGGCGCAGTTACCCGGCCTGTACGATGCGCTGCGTACTCCTAATGAATATCTGGCGAACGAAAATCGTGTCGACCCAAATGATATCATCCGGGTCGTTGATCTTATTTACGATCGTTAAGTTCCATGCCGATTGAAATTTTATTGATGTCCGCCGGAGCAGGAAAGACGGAAGTCGCGCTGCAACGGTTGGCATCCACTATTCAGGCGCAGCCATTCGCCAAAGTATGGGTGCTGGTTTCTGGCCGTCGGCAGGAAGATGCCTTTCGCCAGCGGCTGATTGACCAGCACAATCAGCAAGCCTATTTCAATATCGAGTTTTTCAATTTCTACCAGCTTTATCACCGCTTATTAAATATCGCCCGTCAGCCACCCCGCAAGCTGGATCAGGCCGCACGGTTCAGCCTGCTCCGCGTGATCCTCACGCAGTTGAAGCAGGAAAACGCGCTGGAAGTTTATGGCGAGATTGCCACGACTCCCGGCTTTTTGCGGATTATGGCCGAACTCATTTATGAATTGAAACAGAATATCGTCCAGCATGAAGGTTTTCTGGACGTGGCGAAAAGCGGCAGCGCCAAGGATCGTGATCTCGCGCTGATTTACAGCCGCTATCAGAAAGCCCTGATCGCCAAAAAGCTGGTTGACCGCGAGGGGGAAGGCTGGCTGGCGTTGTCGCTGATGCGCGGCGATACCTCCGGGCTGAATGATCCGACCGGCAAAGCCGCCAGCCGTAGTTATGATTCGATTGGCAGTGATGTCGATCTGCTGCTGGTGGATGGTTACGATCAGTTTACGCCATTGCAGGCTAATCTGCTGATGCTGCTGGCGGGCAGGGCGCACGAAACACTGGTTACGCTGGTGACTGTTCCAGGGCTGGAAAACACCGTCGGCCAGCGTTTTCAGCGGGCGCTGGAACAATTGCAATCTGTGCTGCCAGAATCCACACAGACCATTCACGTCAATCCGCAGATCAACACTGACCCGGCTTTAGCGACCTTGCGCCATGCGGATTTACAGCATCTGTGTGCGCGGGTTTTTCGGTCAGGCATCGACCCCTATGTAGCAGGTGAGGGGATAAAACTGCTGGAAGCGCCGGACATCGGACGTGAGGTTGGCGCGATTCTGCGCCGAGTCAGGCGTCTGCTGCTGGAAAGCGATTGTCAGCCGGACGATATTCTGATTACCCTGCGCGACTGGCCGCGTTATGCGGGTCACTTTTTGAGCCTGGGCAAAGAATATGATCTGCCGCTGGCCTTCCACGGTGGCGAACCCCTGGCACAAAACCCGGCGGTGATTATGCTGCTGAATCTGCTGAATTTAGCGGCTAATGATTTCCGGCGGCGCGATCTGCTGGATGTGCTGCGCTCTCCCTATTTTGACGTGCCCGGTCTGGATGCTGCTGCGATTGCCCTGCTGGAACAGATCAGCCGGGAACAACTGGTGACTTCCAGTGCTGCGGAATGGCTGCTGGCGATTGACCGGGTGGCAAGGGCCAAACCAGCCGCCGATAAAGATGATGATGATTCGCCCTCTGTAGCTGAACTGCTGCAGACTGATTTGCAGGCGCTGCATGGTAATATCGCTGCTTTTTTTGCGGCGGTGACGCCACCACAACAAGCCTCGGTAGCGGCCTATGTCGATTGGGTCGAGGGCTTAATCGGCACGGATAGCACCGAAAACCCCGATGATGACCTTACACCGGAAATCAGCGCTGCGGGCTACAGTCTGCGTATGCCCCAGCAGATTCGGCTGGATGTGCGGGAGGCCAGCCCGCAGAGCGATGATGTGCAAACCCGTGACCTGAGCGCGATGCAGGCTTTTAAGCGCCTGCTGCACAGCTTACTTTCGGCACAGGAATTGTTGAGCGCGTTGGGTGAAAATCGCGAAATTGACCGCGACGCGTTTCTGCTGGAACTGGCGGCGGGTGTCAATGGGCTGACCGTCAACCGCGAGATGCTGCGTGCGGGCAAGATTCTGATCACCACCGTGGCTAATGCGCGTGGCCTGCCGCATAAGCATGTCTTTATCCCCGGCTTGTCCGAAAGTATTTTCCCCGCGCCAGTCGCGGAAGATCCGCTGTATCTGGATAGCGACCGCGTCACCTTGCGTCAGCGCGGTATCCGGCTGGATTTACAGGCGGAACGCACCGGAGACGATGGTCTGTTTTATGAGCTTATCCACCTCGCCAGTGAATCGCTGACGCTGTCGCGGCCAACGGTGTTGGATGGCGGCCCGTGGGTTGCCAGCCATTTGTGGCGCGCAGTAACGCAGACGCTGACGAATGCCGACCAGATTACTGAGCATATTCAGGTGGGCGCGGTCACGCCGCTTGCTGAAGTCGCCTCGCACAGTGAAGCGCTGCTCAGTCTGGCGCACCACCTCACGGATACTAATCAGCCCAACGCACCCTTTTATAACTGGTACCTGACCCATCACCGCCCCCAATGGCAGCGGATGAATCACGCGCGGCGCATCGAATTGGCGCGTGGTGATGTCCGTCAGACATTCGATCAGTATTCCGGCAGGCTCAGTGATCCAGCGCTGATCGCTTACGCCGCGGCGCAATTGAGTCCTGATCATGTGTGGAGTGCCAGCCAGCTGAATGATTATGGGCTGTGCGGCTTCCGCTACTTTGCCAAACGCCTGCTCAAACTGGATGCGCTGGAAGAGCCGGAAGAAGGGTTGGATGCGCGTAAGCTGGGCACCATCACCCACGAAATTCTGGAACTGACTTACCGCGAAATCAGCCAGCGCCAATTATGGATCGTGCCGGAAAATGCGGAAACCGCACTGGAAATTCTGCACGACAAGGCGAGTTTTGTGCTGGATAAAGCCCCGGACACCGAAGGCTTCCGCGAAAATGCACTGTGGAGCCAGGAGCGTGAGGGGGTTGTGCGCCGTTTAGAGGCGCTGATCCGCCTGGATTTCTCCGCCGCGAGTGTGATGACCAGCGGCAAAGTGCTGAAAAGTCTGGGAGGCCAAAGGCGGCGGACTTACGCGCTGGAAATCGCTTTTGGTGAACGCAGTGGTCAGGTCGTCAGCATCCCCATTGAAGTCGATGGTCAGCCGGAAGCATTGCACATCAGTGGCTTTATTGACCGTGTCGATCAGATTGACGATGGACTGCTGATTGTCGATTATAAAACCGGCAGCACACCGATTCCGGTGGATGATATGCACGATGGCCGCAACTTCCAGATGCTGGTGTATCTGCGTGCTGCCCAGCAATTACTTGCCAATGCCAGCCAACCCGATGCCCCGCACAAAGTCCTGGGCGGTCTGTTCTGGCATATCCGCAGCCAGAACAGCAGCGGCGCACTGCTGCTGCATCAGGAGGAGGGCGAAGCGCCATTGGAGTCAGCAGAAGCGCATATCGGGCGCTATATCGCTGCTGGCCGTCGCGGTGATTTCACCGTCAAACCCGGCAAAGTCGATAAAGGCCGCTGTACGCATTATTGTGAATTTGCGCAGTTGTGCCGCCTCAACAGCACCCGCGCGCCCAGAGACAACCCAACCACAGGATAAAACACTATGCAGCCGACTGAGCAGCAGCGCAAAGCCATTGACCTGCACGACCAGAATCTGATTGTGGTGGCCGGTGCCGGGTCGGGCAAGACCTGGGTGCTGGTCGAACGTTACCTGGCGTTGCTGGATAACAATCCCGATTGGGGATTAAATCAACTGGTGGCGATTACCTTTACGCGCAAGGCGGCACAGGAAATGCGTGACCGCGTGCGGCAGGCGCTGGAAGGGCGTTACCAGACCGCGATAAATGACGCCGCTCGGGCGATCTGGGCGCGGCGCTTATCGAGCATGGATACGGCACGGATTGATACGATTCACGGCCTGTGTGCGGCTATTTTGCGGGCGAATGCGGCAGAAGCCCAGCTCGACCCGGATTTCGAGGTGCTGGACGAAACCGAGGCGCATATCCTGTTGGGGGACACGCTCGAAACAGTCTTGAATCAACTGGTCGATACCCGTGATCCGGCGCTGGATTTATTCCGCGAATATGACGCTTACGCCCTGCAACAAACCCTGCGCAATCACATCAGCACCGAACTGGCCGACCTGCCAGACAATACCGACTGGATGGCCTTGTGGACAGCGGAATGGGAGCAATCCGCGCTGCAAGAAATTCAGATGCTTCTGGAAAATGTTGAGTTTACGACAGCCGCAAACTGGCAGCCTGATTCCCTGCCGGATGAACATACTGAAGATAAGCTGTTGGCGGTCTGGCTCGATTGCCATCTGGGACTAGAGAGATTATTCAGCGCTGCCAGCCAAGGGGATGTTGCCACTTGTTCCGCCGCGCTGCAAGCACTGGGTAGTGGAATAAAAATTAATGTGGGTAGCGCTGGATCATGGGGCAGTAAAGAAGCGCTGCGCGAAGTCAAAGATACGCTCGACTTTATCCGCGAGTGCGTCAGAAATTCGCTGAAATCTTTGGGCGACCCTCCCGGCGAACTCGATCTGCGTGCGGCACGGTATTTACCCCACTGGCACCGTTTAATCCGGCAGATGCAGGCGGCTTATCGTCAGGCCAAGCAGGAACGCGCCGCGCTGGATTTCGATGATTTGGAACAGCGCACCAGTGCCTTATTAAGCGGCCATGAAGCGGTACGCTTGCGCTATCGGGACAAAGAATTTCGCCATCTGATGGTCGATGAATTTCAGGACACCAACGCCCGCCAATGGGAGATTGTCCGATCACTGGCTGACCCCGCGCAGCCCGGCAGCCTGTTTGTCGTCGGCGATCAGAAGCAGAGCATTTATGCTTTTCGCGGCGCTGATGTCCGCGTGTTTGGAGAGGTTCGGCAGGAAATCGCGCGTTTGGGCGGCGATGAGGTCGCGCTGGCGCGATCATTCCGTACCCATCAGCCGCTTGTGGATGGCTTTAACGCCTTATTTGCGCACATCCTCACCCGTTCCGATGATCCCTACATCCGAGCCTATGAAACCGATCTCGACACGCCGATGGAAGCCGCCCGTTTGGATGCGCCCTCTGACCATCCCGCGCTGGAAGTGCTGCTGGTGGACAGCGATGCGGTTAAGGATAGTGAAACGGCACGGCGCTGGGAAGCCTACGAAATTGCCCGGCGCTTGCAGCAGTTGGTCGCCGATGATGTACCGATTTTCGATAAAAAGGCGCAGGTTCATCGTCCCATACAATACGACGATATGGTGCTGTTGTTCCAGTCGATGAGCAATATCACGCTGTATGAAGAGGTGTTCAAGGCGCTGAAACTGCCGTTTGTGACCGTGGCGGGAAAAGGCTATTACGACCGGCAGGAAGTCTGGGATCTGATCAATCTGCTGCGGGGATTGTATAACCCGCTGGATAATCTCGCGCTGGCAAGTGCCTTACGCTCACCCTTGTTTGGACTCAGTGACGATGCGCTGCTGGCGCTGCGGCTGCTGCGCGCTGCAGGTGGAGAACGTCTGTCGCTGCGTGACGCCCTGAATCACGCTGATGCTTTACCCGCCAACGAGCATGATCTGGTGGCGTTTGCTGCGGACTGTCTGACTGAATTGGAAGCGTTGGCGGGGCGCGTGACCATCTCCGAACTGTTACGGGCTGCACTGGTACGGACGGGCTATCTGGCGACTTTAAGTGCTTTGCCGGATGGGGCACGGCGGCGTGGCAATATCGAGAAGCTGCTGGATAAAGCGGAAAGCAGCGGCAAGGTGACTTTGGGCGCATTCTCGCAATATCTGGAAGACCTGAGCGCCAGCGAAGCGCGTGAAGGCGAGGCTGCGCTGGATATTACCGGCTCGGTCACGCTGATGTCGGTGCATAAGAGTAAAGGGCTGGAATATCCGCTGGTGGTGCTGGTCGATAGCACGTGGGAGAGCGGGAATTGGGGCAGCGATCTGTTGCTGCGCCGCGATGAAGGCTGGTTGGCCTGTCGCGTCTATGACGAGGCTGAAGCCAAAGCGGTGGATACCTTTGCTTACCGGCAGGCCAAGCGCCTCAATGACCTGCGTGAAGGTGCTGAACGCAAACGTCTGTTGTATGTCGCGGCGACTCGTGCGCAGGACTATCTGCTGGTAACGGGCAGAGTATCGCAGAATCAAGGTGGAATCTGGAAAATGGGCGGCTGGCTCACTTTGTTGGATGGCGCTTTGAACCTGAGCGAGCATTTGCAATCTGGCGAGCAATTCATGGATTATGACTGGGGGCGGGTACAACTAACGCTGCAAGATACGCCTCCCGACGAAGCGGTTTATCGGCTGAATGAGGCTGCTGGCAGCGCTTGGGATAGCGCGGCCATCCAGGCTGCTCAACCGCTTCCCGGCGAGATGACCCAACCCGCGCTGCTGCGTCAGGTCAGGGTAGATCGTACCGCCGGCGCGCGGCATCTGTCCGTTACGCAGATTGCTGATTTAGGCGCGGCCAGCGTTTATAAACATAGTGAAGTCTACCGCCAGCGCTTTTTACGCAGCGTTTTGCACGATGCCCCGGCGCGGATTGAATCGGCAGTGCGCGAACCGAATTATCGGCGTTTGATTGGCGAGATTGTACATGAGGCTTTGCACTGGTGGCGCTTCCCCAATGACGAAGACCAGCTTACTGATTTGCTGGAAAGTTATGCCTGGGAACAGGGGATTGTCGACCCGTCCAAACGTCAGGAAGCGGTTGATAGTGCCAGCCGGTTACTGACCGATTTTCAGAAATCAGAAGTGTATGCCTGGGTAGCCAACTCGCGCGTGCAGTACCGCGAACTGCCGTTTATTTACCAGACCGATCAGCGCATTATTCACGGGATTATTGATCTGCTGCTGCAACGCGCTGATGGCGTGTGGACGATTATTGATTACAAAACGTCCGCGGTGTATGGCTCAGTTCTGCCGGATCAACCATCGGATGAGGACATTCGCCAGCATGCGCGGCGTTATCATTTACAGGTGGGCGCTTATGCCGCGGCGGTACAGCGTCAACTGCGTGATGCGCTAAAAGTGGACGTTGATGACATTGAAGTGTATATTCATTACATTCGTTACCAGCGCACCATCCGCGTGAGCAGGGCGGAGTGGGAACCGGCGCTGGCGAATCTCAACGATCTTATTGGTAGTGTGATCGGATAACAGACTTATGCTGCAACGTCTCGCCATCCAATTACCCGATTGGGCCCAGCGAAGCCACCCGATTCTCAGTTATGAATTAAACAGATCGGCACAACTCACCCGGCGCGCACGCTATTTCCGAGCCTTTCAGGTTGTATTTATAGGTCTGGTGCTGTCGGTGGGCGGTTATATGATTGCCACCCGTTTACTGACGCAATCCCCCGGTAATAACATCACCGAATCCGCACTGGCGATTGTCTACTGGCCGCTGTTGCTGTTACAGGTGGGCATGCGCGTCGGCGCGGTGCTGCTGACCGGCAGCGTCGTCAGTGAGGAAGTGCGCCGTCAGACATGGGACAATCTGCGGGCGACAGCCGGTGGCGCAGAACTGACTTTGCGCACACGCTGGGCAGCGGTGTTTTACAAAATGCGCGGCCTGCTGATTATTGTCACCGCGATTCGTGCTCTGTTGATTTTTGGCATTCTCTATGATCTCACAGCGTTTCAGGGACGCTATCTCGATTTGCTGATTAACGGCATTGTGCCGGATGTTGCGCTGCCGATTGCGGCTGTGCTGCTGGCGTTTTTCATGACTTCCAGCCTGTTACTCCCTCTGACCGGAATCGGTCTGGATGCTGCGGTTGGCCTGCTGATTGCGGCTTATTTCCAGCAGCGGACTTATGCTACGCTGGCGCAAATTCTGTGGATTGGCCTGCGCGTCCTGCTGGCGGTTGGCCTGGTTTTTGCCGCGACAGAATTTATTAACGGCAATGTGGCCGAAGCCAGTGATGCTAGTGCATGGTTGCTGATGGGTAGTTTTGCCGCAATCAGCGACTGGGGGCTGGCTTTCCTCAACCTGGGCTTTTATGGCGAAATCTGGGCGACAATCCCGTTAGGTGTGTTTATGGGGCTGGTGTTGCTGTTGTTCTCGATGGTGCAGGCGATGGTGACTGATTGGCTGTTGGGCGTGGCGGTACGGGTGGCGGAGCGTAAAGGCTGACACATTCGCATCAGCCTGTTGATTGCCTTATCTACAGCGCTTTTTCCGAGATGATATAACTGGCTGTGGCGGCATTACTCGCCAGCGGCACATCATACACATTACAGATGCGCAGCAGCGACTGAATATCCGGGTCGTGCGGCTGTTTTTCCAGCGGGTCGACAAAGAAAAATACCGCCTCAATTTTACCCTCGGCCACCATCGCGCTGATCTGCACATCACCGCCTTTGGGGCCAGACAGCATCAATTGCACATTCAGATTGGCTTTTTCCTGAAGTAAGCGCCCTGTTGTAAAGGTGGCAACCAGTTCGTAACGCTCTAAAACGGACTTAAAAGCCAGTGCGAAGGCGATCATATCCGCCTTTTTGCCATCGTGGGCGATCAGCGCGAGTGTTTTTGGATCATCCATAAATGTGTGTTCCTCTGCGTATGGTACAACCTGTGAAGGTTATTTACCGCGGTTAAACAGGGTGGATAAATTCAGGCCGGTGTCCAGATGATACATGCGGGTCATGCGCTCGTTCAGCACAACCGCTTCCCGATAATGCGTTTCCAGTTCAGACAGCACCGTCTCCCAGGGTCTTTGCGCGGCGATCAGGCGGGCTTTGAAAGCCATTTGCTCACGCAGAGCCGGATTCGCCCGCAGTTCCAGCACAGCGCGGGCAAATGCTGACGGGTCAGCAGGGCAAATATACCCTGTCTCCCCTTCGATCACCAGATCTGCCACCCCACCCTCGTTAATGACCACACTCGGCAGACCGGAGGCCATCGCTTCCTGTACAACCTGGCCGAATGTCTCCCGCGCCCCGGTAAATGTGAAGACATCCGCGCTGGCAAAAGCATTCGACAGATCATTTCCATACAGGTAGCCCATGAAATAGGTCTGGGTGCCGGCAAACTGATTTTCCAGTTCCTCGCGTAAAGCCCCATCACCGATGATTGTCAGCGCGACCCCCGGTGTTCGGGCGACTTCCAGCAGTAAATCGACACGTTTTTCATTCGCCAGCCGCCCGACATAGACGCAGATGAGCGAGTCGGGATCGCGGCCATTGAGCAGTTTTTTGCGCCATTGAACGCTGCGATGCAGTGGGCTAAAACGCTGGCTGTTGACGCCACGTCCCCATGTACGCAACCGATGGAAGCCCCAGCCGCGCAGTTGATTGAGCGTGTACTGCGACGGAACCAGCGTCACATGGCAGCCGTTGTGGATGTAGCGCAGCCATTCGCGCACCGCGCCGGAAAATACATTCCAGCCATAATCCTGACTGTAACCGGGCAGATCAGTCTGGTAATTGGCGACAATCGGGACATTGCGCAGTCGACCCGTCAGCATGCCCCCCATTGATAATACTGCCGGGCTGAACATATGAATTAAATCCGGGTTAAATTCTTCCAGCTTGGTCATGACCGTGGGCGTCGGCAGCGCCATACGCGTTTCCGGCGCGGAGGGCATACTCAGCGAGGGCATAGGAATCACTTTGGTGTTGCCGATAGCGGTCGGGGACGTATCCGGCGCGAATACCAGCACCTCGCGCCCGGTCTGCTGGAGGTAGCGCAGGGTCAGAAAAGCCGTTTTCGACACGCCATCCACTTTGGGCAGGAAGGCTTCGGCAATGATGGCGACCCGTTTTACCGGGGCCAGTTCAATGGCTGGATTCGGTGGTGCGAGCGTGTATTCGTCGCCGAAAACCTGCTCGATCTGTTGTGGATCAAACTGAGAGAGTGCATCGAGTAAGCGATGTTCACCCATAGATATTTCTCCTGGCGCTGCAATATTCGTTTTTACTAACACCCGAAAGGGTTACAGGTGACGTCACATGACTGGTTGAGTGTTGGTTTTAACTTAATATTACATGAAAGATGGTGTTTGGAAATGCGACGAATGGGGAATCGCGTCATGGACATTATGCCAGGGTGCAGATCAGACACAAAAAAGGGATGGCCGTTAAAAGCCATCCCTGAGTGTTTTAAATTTTGTGGAGATTAGGAACGTCCAAAACGCATCATACGTGGTCGGTGACTGGCCGCGAAGCACGCAGCTTTCCGTTTGGTGCTGATGGGCAGTATGCGCAGATAATCGCTGATAGGCCAGGATACACCTTCAGCGACAGTCTGGCCGTTGAGGATGGCCTCACGCAGTTCAGCGGCGGTGCTGCCTGCAAAGCGGGTTACGCCACAGCCGATGCTGCCAATCGAATGGGCATCACTGTTGCCGACCATCGTCATACCCAGTTTTGCCGCGGTGCGCCGTGCCATCCAGTTATTACCGGGTGTCGGTGTACCGGCATTATGCACTTCAATCGCATCCAGACCGCTGTCCTTCAAGGCCTGCGGGTGGCGCAGATAACGCTTCATCGCGTCCACGCTGACCAGCATTTCAAACGGATGGGCAATAATCGCGATGCCATTCTGTTCGTGGATAGCCGCCACCGTTTCTTCCAGTGACATCTTGGCGGGAATCGGCTTGGTGACCCACAGGGCGAGGATATGACCGCCTTCGCTGCTCACTTCAACCCCCGGCACAATATCAAAGGGATAGAGGTGACGATGTTCATAGGCCCATAAGCTGGCCTCCATCACATCATGATCGGTAATGGCAATAACATTTAACTGAGCCTGTTCTGCGATATGATCCAGCACATCTTCAACACAATAAAAGCCATCACTGGCTGTGGTGTGCATATGCAGATCGGCACGACCTTGTAATTGGGTATCCAATTCTACCTTTTAACCTCGATCACTATCTTTTGTGGTGTATTCAGTATAACAGATTCTAATATACACCCGAATGCTTAACGAATCAGGGAAAAATTGTTAACCTTGCGGTAGAAAGCATTGCGCATCGCCATAAAGCACCCTATGCGCAATTCCTGGCAAGTAGCGTATACTTGACCACAATAGTGTCTGAATTACGGAATTGATTGCTCATGCAAACAAATCAGGGCCATTTTATGTCATGGCGTTGGCTGATGGCATTATCTTTGCTCGGCGCGTTGTTAATCGTGCTGATGACAGCGGCTTATCTACTGGCAGGTGAATCCGGGCTGGATGCACAGGCGTGGCAGGCGAATGTGCTGCAGGAAAATAGCCGCATTCTCAATCAGCGGCTGTTGTTGGTTGCTGACGAACAGCGCCAGTATGCGCAGCGCATCGCCACGATGGATGATATTTTAGCGGATAACGAACCGGAAGCCCTGCGACAGGTCGCGGAGCAGGCCAATGCCAGCAGCCTGATTGTGATAGACGCGCAGGGTGTGGAGCAGGTGGGGTTATATCGCGCATCTGGAGAAGATACTTATAGCCAGCAGTCCGGCACAAACTGGAGCGGCGAACCGCTGATCGAAACGTTGCTAAGCGATGGTAAGCCGCATTCTGGTCTTCTTCAGGGTGTGGATGGTCGCGTGTTGTATAGCGGTGTTCCGATTGATTCTGGTAACGGCGTTGAAGGCGCGGTGCTGGTCGGCCAGCCAGTGAATGACCTGCTCAATAATCTGCTGGAAAGCGCGGCAGTCGATCTGGTATTTTATGACGCGAATCAGCAGTTGGTGTATGCCACGCTCGATGCAGGCGCAAATGGGAATCCCGGCCTGCCTGCGGACCTGACCACAAACGCGCAACCTGTAAATGTGAACGGGCAGGCTTATACCGCCGTCTATCAACCGGTGACTTTTGACAGCGATACTATCGGCACACTGGCGATACTCATGCCGCAAGCCGCAGCGGATGGCAGCGCGATTTCCCGCCAGACGACCGGCCTGCTGCTGGCGGGACTGGTAGCTTTAGTCATTATCGGCGTGTTCCTGCTGATTAACCGTTTTATGGGGCAGGTGGCGCAGGTGACGCGCACCGCAGAAGCACTCGCGGCTGGCGAGATTACGGCGCGGACGAATATGCGCCCCAATAACGAAATGGGCCGGCTGGGATATGCGCTCGATCAATATGCGACCCTGGCCGAAGAACGCCAGGATGTGCTGCGCGCCGACCTGCGTCGTCAGCGCCGTGAAGTGACCTATCTGCTGTCCGTGCTGGAATCGCTGCCGGATGGGGCAGTGGTGCTGGACATGGACGGTCACGTGCTGATGATGAACGAACGCGCTCGCACGCTGCTGGGGTCGCAGCAGGTAGATCAGGAAAAGGACATGCAGGCGCTGACTGCACTGGTAACGGATATGCTGGGGCCATCGCTGGCACCGGGAATTTATTCATTAGGCAGTCCGCACCGGCTGGATGTGGACGGTCATTTGCTGAGCGCCCAGGCTGCCGCCGTCATGACGCTGACGCATCAGAGGATTGGCACCGTGGTGATGCTGCGCGATATCACCGAAGAAGTCCGCCGGGAACGCAACCGTGAGCAGATGCTGGCGCAGATCACGCAGGAAGTCGAACAACCGCTGGCGGCTACCGCCAACCGTGCCCAGCAAAAACAGGATGCGGGTTTGCAGGACTTCGCCCGCGAGATGAAACAACACGCGCTGTCGCTGCACAAGCTGGTGCTGGAAATGCGCGAACTGACCAATCACGACGTTGATGACTTGCCGGAAAACAGCCAGCAGATGATCGCGCTGGATACACTGGTTTGGTCGGTGGCGAATGAATGGCGACAGATCGCGCAGGCCAATAACGTCACACTGCATGTGATGATTGATAAAAACGGTTTGCAGGTGCCGGGAAATGAACGCCGTTTGCGCTGGGCGTTGGGCAATCTGGTCGATAATGCCATCAAGTACACCCCACCCGGTGGAGATCTGACACTGGAAATCCGTGAAGACACCAGCGAGGACATGGCGCATCTGCGCATCCGCGATAATGGTGTCGGCATTGTCCGCGAAGAACTCCCACTCGTTTTTGATCGTTTCTATCGGGGCAATCCGGTCACGAAAGAGGGACGCGTGCTGCGTGTGCCGGGGACAGGTCAGGGACTGAGCACTGCGCGGCAGATTTTCGAGGCGCACGGCGGCACCCTGCACATCAAGAGTCGGCAGGCTGTCGGCACTGCGGCCTACATCACGCTGCCTATGGTGGAGAGTGCTGCCCCTGTAGAGCAGGTGTTGAATGATGAACTGGATGATGAAACCGCGCAGATTGATACGCTCAAAACACGCGAACTCAGTTAGGTCTTGTTTCTGAATGAGCATAACGCATAAGGGACATGGCGCGCCATGTCCCTTATAAATTACGTGCCTGATGCGATTTTAGAGCGTGAGCAGATACGCGATGATGTCGTTCAGTTCCTGCTCTGTCCACAAATCCTCGTAAACCTGCGGCATGAGGTTTTCGGGATACGCACCACCCTCATCCGGCGGGACGATAAAGGCATTGGGGTTGACAATCGAAATATGAAGATATTCGACTGGACCTTCACCTTCGACGCGGGTTCCCGCGCGTTCGGAGATGCCCATTAAACTGGGTCCGATCAGTCGGTTGGGATTGTCGATATTATGGCAGGTGGAGCAGGCAAAGCCCACTTCCGTCCGCAGCAGATGAAACAGTACATCACCGTTTGCCGGGTCACCCGCCGCTAATGCTGCGGCAATTTCGGCGTCAGCATCGCCGCCACCGCTGGCGCTGGAATCGGCTGCAATCGGGCTGGGGGTAAATGTGGCTGTCGCTGGTTCCGGTGTGTTTGTCGGTGGCTCAGCGGTCGCCGTGGGTGGGACATCTGTTGCTGTCAGCGGAATCGATGTTTCAGTCGGCAGGCTGGTGGCGGTGGCCGTCGGCGCGATAGAGGTTTCATAATCCAGGGTCACGGCCAGAGCTACCTGGGTTTCCTGAACTTCTGCTGCCCATTCCGGTGTCGCTACCGTACCACAGGCTGCCAGCAGTACAGCCGCGATACCGAGTAAAATTGTATTGCGAATCATAGCTAAAATACGCCTCTCTGTGGATCTTGCTCTATTGTGAAGTCGTGA
>JBBSQD010000004.1:0-65329 GCA_038258185.1 Aggregatilineales bacterium
TAACCCTGTTTACGGGCTTTTCGGTAGTGGCTCAAGGGCCATATTCCGAAGCGCCTGATCTCGCTGACCAGGTTGCCGCTGGCAATTTGCCGCCGGTCGAAGAGCGTTTACCGTCTAATCCGCTGGTTGTAGAACCGTATGAGCGTGTTGGCCTGTACGGTGGCACATGGCGCACTGGCCTGCGCGGTGGAACAGATCATGTCTGGTTACAACGTACCGTCGGCTACGATCAATTGGTACGCTGGGATACGGAATGGCAGGAAGTGATCCCTAATGTCGCGGAAAGCTTTGAGTTTAACGACGAGGGTACAGAATTCACTTTTCATCTGCGCGAAGGTCTGAAATGGTCGGACGGTGAGCCTTTCACAGCGGAAGATATCCGCTTCTATATCGAGGATATCATCCTTTATAGCGACGACACCACCACTTCTCCCGGCATCCCCAGTTTGCTGCGTAGCGGGCCGGATCAATTTCAGTTCGAAGTAGTTGACGACTATACGGTGAAATTCACTTTCTCGGCATCCAATGGCCTGTTTATGCAGCGCATGGCCCGTGGTGATGGTGCTGGATTTACGGCATTCCCCAAACATTATTTTGAGCAGTTTCACCCTAAATACAATGAGAATGTCGCTGACCTGGTGACTGAAGCAGGTGTCGCCGACTGGCGTGAGCTTATTCAGTTGCGCGGTGCGGTTGGCACAGGTGGTGTGGAGTTCTGGCAGAATGAGGGTATTCCAACCTTAAATGCCTGGGTGGTATCCACTCCTTATGGTACAGGCACACAGGTTGTGGTTGAGCGCAATCCGTATTATTTCAAGGTTGACCCCGAAGGGCAGCAACTGCCTTACCTCGACCGTGTAGTGTTTACGCAATTCGAAGATGTTGAAATTTTCACGCTGACCGTCTTGAATGGCGAAATTGATATGCAGGATCGCCACATCAACACATTGACAAATCGTGCGGTGTTGTTCGACGGTCAGGAAGCAGGTGGCTATCACTTCTATGAATTGTCGCCCGATATTATGAACACCACGACGATTATGTTTAACCTGACACATCCTGATCCCATCAAGCGTGAAATCTTCCAGAATAAAGATTTCCGTATCGGCCTGTCACATGCCATTAATCGTCAGGAAATTATCGACCTGATTTATATCGGTCAGGGCGAACCCTGGCAGGCGGCACCCCGGCCAGAAGCAGCCTACTATGACGAAGAATTTGCCAAGCAATTCACAGAATATGATGTGGTACTGGCGAACGAGTATTTTGATAAAGTGCTGCCGGAAAAAGATGCTGATGGCTTCCGCTTAGGGCCGGATGGTAATCGTTTCTCCTTCGTGGTGACGGTGAGTGATGCCCCTTATACTGAGAACCCGGATGTAATTGAGCAGGTAGTGCGTTACTGGCAGGAAGCCGGAATTGACGCGCAATTTGATGTAGTTGACCGCGCGTTGCTGACGGAGCGTCAGACCAATAATCAGCACGATGCCTGGATCTGGGCTGGTGGCGGTGGTCTGGATAATATTCTGAACCCAAGCTGGTATGTGCCGATTGAACCCGGTGGTGCCACCATTGGCCGTGCCTGGGAAGTCTGGTATGCCACCCCTTCAGACGCATTGGCTGAAGAACCGCCGCAGGACATTCAGGATCATCAGGCCATGTATGACGCTGTCGCGGCTGAAGCAAATGCCGAGCGCCAGGCTGAATTGATGCAGCAGCTACTGGATGTTTCCAAAGATCAGTTCTATGTACTCGGTGTCAATCTGCTGCCGAAAACCTATGGTATTGTCAAGAATAACTTCCACAATGTCCCGCCACAGATGTTTGATGCGCTGTCGGTACTGAATCCCGGCTATACCAATCCTGCAACCTATTTCATTGACCCTAATGAATAGAGTCTAGTCAAATGGGGTGGGATGATCTCACCCCATTTCATTCATTTCTGTTTTTAGAGTATGGAAAATAGACCGATGAATAAAACCCCTCTAATCGATGTCGACATTCACCCTGTTGCTAACCGTAAACGGATGCTGGACTTTTTAGCGGAACCCTGGCGCACACGCGTCGCTAATGGGAATGCCGGCCCGGGAACACTGGGTTACTGGAACCCGAATGGAGTCAACCGCCCTGATGCGATCACGGAGGATGGACAGCGTATTGAGGCTAACCCCCAGGCGCTTTCGGAGCATTTATTTGATAAATATAAGCTGGACTTTGGCATTCTAAATCCCGGCGGATCGTTGCATGCTGGCTTATCACCCGAACCGGATTTCGGGGCGGCGCTGGTGGGTGCCATCAATGATGTTTTTATCCATGACTGGCTGCCGACTGACCCGCGTTTTCGTTTATCGCTGGTTGTTTCACCCGGTGACCCGCGGTTAGCTGCCGAGCAAATTCATAAATATGGCGATCATCCGGGTGTGGTGCAGGTCCTTATGCCCAGCGGTTCCATGTTTGGGTATGGTCATCGCTATTATCATCCGATTTATGAGGCTGCCGTTGCCCATGATCTGCCGGTGGCAATTCATCCCGGCAGTGAAGGCAATGGCGTCAGCGGTAAGCCCACTTCCGCTGGTTATGCGGGCAGTTATTTTGAATGGCACAGCGCACTAGCCAGTAATTACATTGCGCATCTGGTCAGCCTCGTGGCTGAAGGGACGTTTATCAAGTTCCCCACGTTGAAATTTGTGATGATTGAGGGCGGTGTTTCATGGGTACCCTCCATGATGTGGCGCTTGGATAAAAACTGGAAATCGCTGCGGATGACGGTGCCGTGGTTGGATCGCCCCCCCAGTGAAATTATCGCTGACCACATTCGTCTGACCACCCAGCCGATTGAAGAACCCGATGATCCTGCTCAGCTTCATGCCATTCTGGATATGTTCCCGGCGGAAAAAATGTTGATGTTCTCGACTGATTTCCCACACTGGGATGGGGATACGCCTGATTTTTCGATGCGCTTGCTGCCTAAGAAGCTGCAAGATCGTGTGATGTTTGAAAATGCCCGTGACGTTTACAAATTGCCTGTGATTGAACATGCCTGAGGCTAAAACTCAACAGCGCTACCCGGTTGGGGAGGTTGAAGATATCCCCCCGGGTGCGCGGACAATTGTCGAAATTAATAATCGTTCCATCGGCATTTTTAATGTCAATGGAACTTATCTGGCCGTGCTAAATCTGTGCCCCCACGAGTTGGCTCCGGTATGCCGGGGCAGGGTGAGCGGGACAACACTTGTTTCTGCTCCGGGACAATATCAATGGGGTCATGAAGGCGAAATCCTGTATTGCCCGTGGCATGGATGGGAATTTAACCTGTTGAGTGGAGACTGCCTGACCGACAAACGAAAATTGTTCCGCTATCCGGTGGAAGTCGAAGATGGGACAATTTATGTGCTCTGGAAAGGGAAGGCTTAGTACTGCGGCAGATTTGGTTTATCGAAAAAATAAGCTGTTATTAGGGATTTGCTATGTTAGAGTTTGTCATACGCCGAATATTTTACATCATCCCCACGATGCTGTTCATCTCTATTGTGTCGTTTGTCATTATCCAGCTTCCGCCGGGTGATTACCTGACGACGATGGTCAGCACGATGAATGCGCAGGGTGATGAAGTCGATTCTACGACACTTGCTTATCTGGAAGAACGTTACGGTCTTAACCAGCCCATCTATACGCAGTACTTTAAGTGGATGTCTGGCATTCTTACCCGTGGTGATTTTGGCACATCGTTTGAGTGGAACCGCCCGGTTTCAACGCTGATGTGGGATCGCATTGGGCTGACCTTTTTAATTTCCTTCGCGACATTAATTTTTACCTGGGTAGTAGCGTTCCCCATTGGTATCTATTCCGCGGTGCGAAAATATACCCCCGGTGATTACATCCTGACGACGATAGGCTTTATCGGCCTGGCTATTCCCAACTTTCTGCTGGCGCTGGTATTGATGTACATCTCCTATCGGTTTTTCAATCAGAGTGTGGGTGGGTTGTTCTCTCCGGAATATATCGATGCTCCCTGGAGTTTAGGCAAGTTCATGGATTTACTGGCTCATTTATGGATTCCGGTGATCATTATCGGCACAGCAGGTACAGCCGGTCTGATTCGTATCATGCGGGCCAATCTTATGGATGAACTGAAAAAGCCCTATGTCGAAGCGGCGCGTTTAAAAGGCCAGAAAGAGTGGCTGGTGATTGTTAAGTATCCGGTTCGCGTGGCTTTAAATCCCTTCATCAGTACAATCGGCTGGCTTTTGCCCACACTGGTATCGGGGTCGGCCATTGTCGCAATTGTCCTGAATTTACCGACTTCGGGGCCGCTGCTGCTGCGGGCTTTGCGGTCACAGGATATGTATCTGGCGGGTAGCTTCATTCTTATTCTGAGCTTTCTCACGGTGATCGGCACCCTGATCTCTGATATCCTGCTTGCATGGCTTGATCCGCGAGTACGTTATGGGAGGACAGACAACTCATGAGTGATTATTGGCGCTCAGAAACAACTGGAATTGCCGCTGCCGATGCACAGGATGGTGATCTGCCGCTGGAACATGAGAGTAAGCTCGACATCGCCCCGCAGTGGAAGCTCACATGGTGGAAATTCCGCCAGAATAAGTTAGCCATCATTGGTGGTATTGTCACCATTCTGATCTATGTGATTGCCGGAATGGCGGAGTTTTTTGCGCCGTTTTCATCTGAGGTAGTCAGTTCACAGCACACCTATGCCCCGCCGCAAGCGCTGCATCTGTTCGATGATGGTCAACTACGGCCCTATGTTAATGGCTATAAAATCGAGATCGAGCCAGAGGCGCTGCGTCGTGTCTTCGTTGTCGACCCGGAAGTTAAACATTACGTCAACTTTTTTTCAGCAGGTCAGCCGTATAAATTATTCGGCTTTATTGATATGAACGTTCACCTGATTACCCCGGAAGATGCGGATGCGCCGATGTACTTAATGGGTGCGGATAGTCTGGGGCGTGATGTCTTCAGCCGCGTGATTTACGGTGCACGTGTTTCGATGTCGGTGGGGCTGCTGGGGGTGGCGATCAGCTTTATCCTCGGCATTATCCTGGGGGGCATCTCCGGCTATTACGGTGGTTGGGTCGATAATCTTATCCAGCGACTTATTGAATTTCTGCGCTCGATTCCCTCTATCCCGCTGTGGATGGGGCTGGCAGCGGCATTACCGTCTGGCATGCCACCGCTACAAGTCTATTTCTTTATCACAATTATCCTGTCGTTTTTGGGCTGGACGAGTCTGGCACGTGTGGTGCGCGGTAAGTTTCTGGCGTTGCGTACAGAGGATTTTGTTGTGGCCGCGGAACTGGATGGCAACACGCGCTTTCGGACGATCTGGCGGCATATGGTACCTTCCTTTATGAGCCATATCATCGCCTCATTGACGCTGGCGATTCCCGGCATGATTCTGGCGGAAACTTCCCTGAGTTTTCTCGGTCTGGGACTGCGCTCACCGGTCGTTATCTGGGGTGTGTTGTTGCAGGATGCCCAGAATATTCGCTCCATTGCGACTGCGCCGTGGCTCTTCTGGCCGGGTGTGGCGGTTGTGATCGCGGTGCTGGCGCTCAATTTCCTGGGCGATGGCTTACGTGATGCCGCTGATCCATACGATTAAACGAGGATATGATGACCACACAAAATAATGATTTATTGTTGGATGTGCGCGGTTTAAAGGCCCATTTTAATACGCGTGAAGGGGTTGTAAAAGCGGTTGATGGCGTGGACTTTTCGATCCGCCGTAATGAAATTCTGGCGATTGTGGGTGAGAGTGGCTCCGGTAAGAGCATTACCGCCCGTGCAATTATGAATGCCGTGCCGTCACCTGGACGAATTATTGACGGACAGATTATGTTTTATGATCCGCATCATGGTTCCGGGGCAGAAGGCGTTGATCTGGCAAAGCTGGATACGCGTGGTGAAGAAATCCGCCAGATTCGCGGCAATGATATCGCCATGATTTTTCAGGAACCGATGGCTTCACTCAGCCCTGTACATACCATCGGCACCCAGATTATTGAAGCTATCCGCCTGCATATGCCCTTGAATAGACGTGAAGCGCGTGACCGGGCGATTGAGCTGCTTCAGCGGGTCGGCATTCCGCGGCCAGAACAGCGCATTGATAACTATGCTTTTCAGTTGAGCGGTGGTATGCGTCAACGCGCAATGATTGCGATGGCGTTGTCCTGCAATCCTACTTTGTTGATTGCTGATGAACCTACCACAGCTTTAGATGTGACTACACAGGCGCAGATTCTTGATCTGATGCTGGAACTTCAGGCTGAATATGGCATGTCGGTGATTTTCATCACGCATGATTTAGGCGTAGTCGCGGAGATTGCCGATGATTTGGTGGTGATGTATCTGGGGCAGGTGGTCGAACGCGGTGATGTCTATTCCATGTTTAAGGAGCCGCAGCATCCGTATACACGCGCATTGCTGCAATCCATCCCACGCCTGGGGACAAAAGTAAAACCACGCCTCGCTTCAATTCGCGGCATGGTGCCATCACCGTTTAACCGTCCGCAGGGTTGTCAGTTTAACCCACGCTGCGATTTCCGCATTGCCGGGGTGTGCGATAAAACCATGCCTGAGCTGATCTCTATCGGTGATGAGCGCGAAGTCCGTTGCCTGCTGCATCAACCAGAAATTGCGAGTCAGGGGGAGGTCGAGAATGGCTGAAAATCTGCCACAGAACGGTGACTTAAAAAGAACACCTTTACTGGAAGTTAAGAATTTGAAGATGCACTTCCCAATTAGGAAAGGTGTTTTTCAGCAGGTGGTGGGGCATGTCAAAGCGGTCGATGACGTGAACTTCCACGTCCACAGTGGCGAGACTTTGAGTCTGGTAGGTGAGAGTGGTTGCGGTAAAACGACCACTGGACGCTGTATTATGCGCATTTATAATCCCACCAGTGGTGAGGTATTATATCGTCAGGCGGATGGTAGTGCGGTGGATTTAACCACATTGAATCGTAATGAATTGCGCCCTTATCGCCAGAAAGTGCGCATGGTCTTTCAGGACCCGTTTGCCTCTTTAAATCCGCGCATGTCCGTGCTGGAAGTGGTCAGCGATCCGCTTAAAGTGAATAATCTGACGAATGCCAGCGAGATGCAGGATCGTGTGGCGTTGCTGCTGGGCAAAGTGGGCTTGCGGCCTGAATATATGCGACGTTATCCTCACGCATTCAGCGGTGGTGAACGGCAGCGCATTGGCATCGCGCGAGCATTAGCGACGACTCCGGAACTTATTGTGCTGGATGAGGCGGTTTCCGCGCTGGATGTATCCGTGCGCGCGCAGATTCTCAATCTACTCAAGGACTTGCAGGAAGAATTCCAGCTGACCTATCTGTTTATCGCGCATGATCTGAGCGTGGTGGAGCATGTCAGCGAACGCGTGGCGGTGATGTATGTGGGTAAACTGGTCGAAATTGCCCCGACGGTTGAACTGTATACACGCCCCAAGCATCCCTACACTGAAGCGCTGTTATCGGCAGTACCCAAGCCTGATCCGACTCTGCGCAGTCGCAAAAACCGCATTGCGCTGCAAGGCGAAGTCGCTGATCCGTCTGACCCGCCAAGCGGTTGTTATTTTCATCCGCGTTGTGCCTATGCTCAGGAACGCTGCCGGGTTGAAGCCCCTGCTTTGCGAAATGTGGGAAATGATCATCAGGTGGCCTGTCATTTTGCGGAAGAATTGGAACTGCGGGGTGTTATCGCTGAAGGGGTAGTGTCTTGAGTTTACCCCGTGCAGATTATTTATTTACATCTGCTATAGAAGCGCCTGATTTAGACGTGCCAGAGGGTAAACGCGTTTCGTTTGGCCTAGATGCTATCCCTGTTTTACCCGATGGAATACTTACCCGACTTTATTGGTCGGCTGCTTCCTCAGATGTGGAGTCGCGTTTGCGGCTGATGATCGCGCTGGATGTCCGCGAAGAAGTGCTTATCGAAGTTATTGCATTACAAACTGAGAAGGTTATCGGTACACTCGATATCCGTTATGCCTACGTCTGCCAACCGTTCGAAATGCTGCTGAACCCCGAACAAACGGCTTCGGCGCTGCTTGATGGCGTTGGGTTGCGCATGGTGCAGGGTACAAAAGCTTTGTGGTTTTTCAATGCTGTTGTGCCCGAAACGACTCTTTTTCGCCCGCATCTTTTGACCAGGGCAGGAGGCGCGCCACTTCAGCATTTTTATCAGCGTCTCACCTCGCTGGATAGTATCCAACCGTTTAGCTGGATGGAAGGTTGTGTGCTCGATGGGTTGCTGGATCTCAGCCACAGTAACGCTACTTCTGCAAATGCTCAACTGAGCCTGAAGGCGCATTTAGAACAATTCATAGACTCAAAAAAGCGACTTTTTTACGAAGACCCGCAGAGCCGCCCTGTGGATGATCGCATCTACGGGATTGAAGGCACACTCCCATTTGCGGCGATTGCGGAAACATGGCCGAATCATCGGCTGATTGAGCAGGTTGTGTCTTTCTGGCGGATGCGTATTACGGAGAACGGAGCCATCGTGGATGGCGGCACGCTTTCAGCAGAAGGCTCATATACGATTGCCTATCCTTTAGCCCTAATTGCCCAACAGAAAAACGACCCGGAACTGCTGGATTTAGCACTGCGCCAGCTCATTCTGCGGCGCGATTATCTCGTCCATGAAAACGGACTTTATCTGCGCTATCATCAGGATGGTACACGCTCATTTCGCAATTGGGCGCGGGGTTGTGCGTGGTATATGCTGGGACTGGCGAGGACTTTAATCTGGCTGGGAAAAGATTCGGTCACTGCTGAATTACGCGCAGAGTTTGAGCGGGTTGCGGCATGGATCAAGGCTTACGCCCGCTCCGATGGACTGTGGTCATGTTTTGTGGATGAGCATGAAGTCGCTGTAGACACATCGGGTTCAGCGGGGATTGCGGCTGCACTGGCGCTGGGTGCAAAAAATGGCCTTCTGGATGAATCTTATCGAGTATTGGCTGCTCAGACATTTGAAAGTTTGCAGACTTATCTGACTCCCGATGGACTTTTGACAGGTGTCGCCCAGTCGAACCGAGGCGGTGAGGCTTTACAGCGCAGTGATTATCGCGTGATTTCGCAAATGGGTATGGGGCTTATGGGGCAGCTTGCGGCTGCGTTGGAATGATGAACGAAATAACTATCACCTCCTCAATAGATGGCTCGGCGGAACCGTCACTGTTATACATTCCTGATGGCAAACAAAATTTTCCGCTGCTGGTTGGTCTGCACACCTGGAGCTTTGATCGTCATAATCAGGTTGAAGATATGCTGCCGCGTTGTGAGGCGAACGGGTGGGGGCTGTTGCTGCCGGAATTTCGCGGTGCGAGCCTGGTGAGTAACCCGCGTGCTCCTGAAGCCTGTGCCTCTCAATTGGCGTTACAGGATGTGCTGGATGCAGTAGACTTTGTGCTTCAGAATTACCCCGTTGATCCGCAGAGGATTTTCCTTCTGGGGGGGAGTGGTGGCGGACATATGGCTTTGATGCTGGCTAATTATGCGCCAACATTATGGCGTGCCGTGAGTTCGTGGGTGCCGATCAGCGACCTTGCACAATGGCATGGTCAAAATCCCAACTATGCAGCGCATATTGAAGCCTGCTGTGGTGGCGCGCCCGGCTTGAACGCAGAGGTGGATGCGCAGTATGAGGCGCGATCACCGATGACTTACGTGCAAACACTGGCCGGTGTGAATTTGTCGGTTCATCATGGGCGTTCCGACCCGTCTGTGCCATTCAGCCAAACCTGGGATCTGATTCAGGCGATTATGGCATATCAGCCGCAAAAGTTCTTCTTCGATATTTTTGACGGTGGACATGAATTACGCTACGACTCGGCATTTGTGTGGCTGCGGCAACAAGTGGAAGATGAATCGGCTTCTACCCTCAGTAAATAAACCCTATTTGCTTTGCGCCGTTGAAAATTATAAATAATAATACTAATTTTATTTTAGCCCAATTATTTGTATGGGTGATTTGCTTTCCAAATGAATGTATTGAGTCTATAATATCCTCACGTGTGGAAACTTAAACTCAATTGTGATTTGATCACTTCCTCTGCAGCACTCCACATCGATTATCATTTGAAGTTATATTTGGCTTTGTGGAAAAAGCGACTGCTTTCTCTGCTTCGCGCCCTGTAAATTGTCACTTCTAACAGCAGCCCATAAATCGCGTATAAAAAGAAGGAGGCTTTGATGAGTAAGCGATTGCCGGGTAAGCAGAACAGGTTGAGGCAAGTCATGTAGTTATCGCTAATAATTTCCAAAATTTTGTTGAAATTAAGAACTATTTAGGAGATAGAAGATTATGAACAAAGGTAAAATGACCCGTCGCCAATTCCTGCGTACCAGTGCAGGGGCCAGTGCCGCGGCACTGGCGGCCAGTAGTTTACCTGCTGCGCTGGCGCAAGATGCTACTGCGACACCGTTACCGCTACCAGAAGGTCAGGAAGGTACCCTGACAGTTATTCATCGCACGGAATATTTTGAAGAAGTTCAGAATATCTTCCGCGAAACGGTTGTGGATTTGCCGCGGATAAGAATATTGACCTGGATATCTCGACTGCGAATCCAGAGTCATTTGGTGACTTCCTGGCAAAGATGCAGGCCGCTGTTGCCGCTGGCAATCCGCCGGATCTGGCTTACACCACCAATATCAGTATCGCTCAGATGCACCTGCTTGATCTGCTTGAGGATGTCACTGATGTTGTCGAAGAAGCAGTAAGTCGTTACGGCGCGGTTGTACCTGGCTCAAGCCCGGAGAAGAACGCCGTGTTTGAGGGTGTCTGGAAAGCTGTACCCTTCATCAGCCAGTCTGGTGCCTGGTTTGCCCGTCGTGATAAGCTTGAAGCTGCGGGGATTGACCCTGCGACTGATCTCGAAACGTATGAGCAACGGCGTGAAGCTGCTCTGGCGATTTCTGACCCCGACAATCAATTCTGGGGTTGGGGCCTTACACCCAATCAGAGTGGTGATGGTTATGGCTTCCTGATGGATGTCATCAATAATTTCGGTGGCAGCTATACCGATGAAAGCGGCCTGGTGGTCACATTTGACTCGCCGGAGACGTTAGCTGCGACGGAATGGTTGACAGAACTCTATACCAGTGAGAAATATGCACCTGCTCTGCCTCCCGGAATTCTGAGCTGGGGTGATGTGAGCAACAACGAAAATTATCTCGCTGGAACTGTGGGCATGACCCTGAACGCATTCAGCATTTATGCGCAGTCCAAGCGCGATGAAAATCCGGTATTTGGCAACACAGCCGTTTTGCGCCCGCCAGTCGCACTGGATGGTCGTCGTCAGGAAGCATCTGGTATGGGCTGGTTTACCATCTTCAAAGGCGCGAAGAATGTGGACGCAGCCAAGGAACTGATCCTGACGATGCTGGATCCCGCGAACTTTACGCCTATGTCGGCTGCTGGTGGTGGTTTGTTCATGCCTGCTTATACGGATCTGTGGACAGAAGAACTGATAGCGGCTGACCCGAATTTCTCAATTCTCCAGCAGATTATCCTGAATCCTGATCCTTATATCGGCCACTCATGGCCTGCAGAACCGAGTGCTGCAATTGATGCGCTGCGTGCAGCCTCAATCCCCAATCAGATGATGGCGAACATCACCTCTGGGCAGATGACCCCCGCCGAAGCAGTCACTGATGCACACAAGAGAATTGTGGACATCTTTGAAGAAGGCGGGATCATGCAGCCATAGGCTGTAGCTATCTGAATAACCTGTAAGAGGGCAATATGATTTTGCCCTCTTACTCTACATACTTTTGATTTCAAATAAAAATTTATGAATATTGTCCGCCTCGGAAAACATATTATCCAGGCAATGACGACAATCACGTAAAAATAATTCAGTGTGAAAGAGATTGCTTATGGATAATCAGGTGGGCATGCGTAGACAGACCATGCAAACCAATGCATCAAGACGTTCCAAGCGCCTGGAGTCCATCCTTGGGCGAGATTGGAAAATAGCATTGCCATTTGTGCTGCCGGTAGTGGTGGTTATGGTGGTGCTAATCTTATGGCCGTTTATAAATGCTATTTTGCTCAGTACGACCACACGTAACCTGTTGACAGGCGAAACCGTAAATGTTGGGCTGCGAAATTATGAACGTTTGCTCACCGATAGTGACTATATCAGTTCTCTCCGAAATACGATTCAATTTACCGCTGGTTCTTTGACCATTAAATTCTTTGTCGGCATGTCCATCGCGCTGATGCTGAACAGCCGCATGCCATTTCGAAATGTGTTAACCGGCCTGATGTTATTGCCGTGGATTGTTCCGGAAGTGGTTACAGCGCTGGCATGGCGCAGTATTTATGACCCGGTCTTTGGCGGCCTAAATCCTATTCTGATGCAATTGGGCCTGATTGATCATCCTGTCGCCTGGTTGTCCGAGCCCGGGCTGGCGATGCCGAGTGTGATCGCGGTCAATGTTTGGAAGGGTATCCCGTTCTTTACGTTGCTTTTGCTTTCAGGGTTGAAAGCGATTGACCGCGAGCAGCTCGAAGCCGCAGAGGTGGACGGTGCAAATGTCATTCAGCGTTTCCGCCATATTACTTTGCCCGGTATGCGCTATGTGATTATCGTCACATTGCTGCTTTCTTTTATTTCCACGTTTAATTCCTTTGGTTTAATTTTCCTGATGACCAACGGTGGCCCCGGTGGTGCGACACGTGTCTATTCCATCCTTGCGTATGAAAAGGCTATTATCGGCTTACGGTATGGGCCGGGTGCTGCAACTGCATTCAGTATTGCACCGTTGATGGCGATACTGATCTGGTTGCTGGCGAAGTTCATGCGCGAAGACCCTGGACACGCAAGTGATACGACAAAAATCAGTATCTCTGATCGCATTCTTGGTTTGGCTGGACGCGTCCTTGAGCTGCTGCTGGATATTTTCTTCCTGCCATTTGAGTGGATTGTAAAAGGCTTTGAGGCATTAGCTTCAGGCTTGAGTAAAGCGTTTAAGACTGATTCCGCTCAACCGGCGGTAAAAACGGCGGATCGTGACCGACTCAGCCTGGTAGTTCGCATCCTCATCCTGATACCGATTTTAATATTTGTCTTGTTCCCTTTCTATTGGGTGATTATCACATCATTCAAGACAACTTTGCAGATTCAACAGTTTCGCTCCATCTTTTGGCCTGATCCATGGACGGTTGAGCAATATCAGAGTTTAATCTCGGATACACCCTATCTGATATGGTTCCGTAATACGGTGATTGTTGCCAGTATCAGCACGTTCATCTCGGTCGTACTGGCATCGCTGGCGGCTTACGCCCTTGCACGCTTAAAATTTCGGGGCGCTGGTTTCCTGACGACAATTCTGTTGATCACGTATCTCTTGCCGGGTTCGCTGCTGTTTATTCCGCTTTACCAAACGCTCACGGATCTGGGTTTAATTAACACCTATGGCGCGTTGATCGCCACTTATCCGACGTTCCTGCTGCCGTTTGCCACCTGGGTCATGATGGGGTATTTCCGGTCTATTCCCGTAGAACTGGAAGAAGCCGCAATGATTGATGGTGCCAGCCGTTTGCGCGCTTTTGTCCAGATCACCCTGCCTCTGGCGCGGCCAGCGTTGTTATCGGTCACGCTGTTTGCCTTCACAAATGCCTGGAATGAATTCCTGTTTGCTTTTGTGTTTATCACCAGCGATTCGTTAAAGACTCTGCCGGTTGGTTTGCGGCTGTTGGTGTTTGGGGATATCTATCCCTGGGGGCAGTTGATGGCGGCTTCGCTGCTGATGGCGGTGCCTGTGATGATGGTCTACATCTTCGCCCAGCGGTTCCTGGTTGAAGGTCTGACTGTCGGTGCGGTCAAGGGTTAAACTCTGATTCGATTTATGTTATGGGTGGAAATTAATTCCACCCATTTACCCATCTGCCAGCAATCACAGTTATGTCGACTGCCGTGCTATGAGCGCGTAATTACTTTCAAAGACGCGCCGCTCCGCAATATCGGGATTTTCGATGCGCTCAAACAGGGCGTTGGCTAGTTTTTCGCCAATGTCCTTAGGATATTGAGCAATGGTTGTTAAAGTTGGTCGAACGATCATGGCTTCGGGGATATCGTCAAAGCCCACCACAGCCACATCTTCTGGAACAGCATAGCCTGCCTCTTGCAAGGCAAGAATGACGCCAATGGCCATCAGGTCATTGATGACGATCAGGGCTGTGGGGAGTTCCCCTGATTGTATGAGCGAATTTGCGGCTTTCATACCACCTTCAATGCTGAAATCACCTTCTCTCATATAACGAGGCTCTACCTGCAAACCTGCGTCGTTTAAGGCACGAGTGAATCCGCGTAAGCGGCGTGGGCCGGGGGGATGAAAATTTGCCACGCCAATGTAACCAACTTTAGAATGCTGCTTCTCAACGACCAGCCAGGTTGTGGCTTCGTGCACAGCCCGCTCATCATCTACATAAACCACATCGATATTCGGATGATGAATTTGTTCACCCAGGACGACGAATGGGATATGCGTTAACGATACATAATACTCGAGTTCTTCATTCGTGAGATGGATCGGCACCATAATGACGCCGTCCACACCTCGTCCTAAAACAATCTCACAAAAATTTTTCTCATTTTCATAAAGATGATCGCTGTTGGAAATGATGACCTCATAGTTGTGCTGACGGGCGACATCCTGAATAGTGCGTGCCAGACGATGATAGAAACCATTAGAAAGATCGGCAATGAGTAAGGCGACGGTTTGGGTGCGTTGGGTACGCAGACTGCGCGCGACGATGTTGGGCCTGTAACCTAGTTGCTCTACCGCAGCCATAACGCGCTGCTTGGTCTCTTCGCTAATCTGAACTTTACTGTCACTCGGATGCAGCACACGCGAGACTGTCGGTTGTGAGACACCGGCCAGTAGAGCAACGTCGTTCATCGTAGGCTGTTTGGTTTTCGCTGCAGATTTTTTTGCCATGGTTTCAGTGTCTTTTCTATACTCCGAATAAATTTATCGACGCATGCCAGGTCAGTTACAGGTGAAGCTGACCTTAGCCTGCAGGGCAGGGCATATCTGGATTTCTTCTTCCGATCACCGGCAATGGGGTTCCACATCTTACGTGAAACACGCATGTCAATTTCTTGACACGTTCTTAAGAATGTGCTCTAATATACCTAATGCATTCGTATGCACAAAATATTCTTAGCAATTAATTTAAAGAAAAAGGTATTTTTAACAACTCAAACTTAATTAATGACCCAATTCAACCAACTTCACGTAAATCGCTATTGAGCCCTGTTTTGCGGGTTTTGCAATAAAGTTCTGGATTTTCTGGAATGCTGTATTAGACAGAATTTCAGTAGCATTCAGATTCTCTGGAGCCGCTGTTTATATCACAGCGCTTAATAACGTTCGCGAAAATTATCCCACTTCGTAAAGATGGTTGGGATAAGACTGCTGATTAAATAATCCTGATTATCAGGTTACCGGATGACTACAAATACTACCGTGTCTAGTGTACAGCAGGAGAGGGGGTGAAATCAAATAAAGCCGCTTGAATTTTCATCTGCTTTCTGATTTGAAATTTGAGGGTCGGAAAAATTTCGTCAGCGTGTGTAAATGTAGTAATGAAGTTACAAATAATGTTCTTGAAAGAGGAGTCATAAATGTTTAAACGATCACTTACAGTTGGTTTCTCGACAGCGGTTTTAATCGCTGTACTGATGTTCTCACTCTCGCTGAGCGTTACTGCTCAGGATGCGACCCCGGTGCCGGAACCGACAGCTATTGTTGCGGACATCGGTGGTGGTGCTAATAAGATTTCCTTCTGGAACGGTCTGACAGGTTCCGATGGTACGACATTGAATGCAATGCTGGGGCAGTTTGTCGAAGAAAATCCTGACATTGCTGTGACCACTGAAATTATCCCCTGGGCTACCCTGTACACCAAATTACAGGCTGCTTTCGTAGCTGGACAAGGGCCGGATGTGTTTATGGTCCATGTGTCTGAGGTACCGCAGTTCTATAGCTACGGGGTTCTGACCGACCTGACAAGCTGGTACGATGTTGGCGGTGGATCAATTCCGGCTGATGACTTTGCTCAGCCCGGTTTCGACGGTGCCAAAGTCGGTGATGCCATTTACGGTGTTGAGCTGGATAATCATGGTCGCGGTGCTTTTGTTAATGTTGACCATTTTGAAGCCGCAGGCCTTGACCCCAATGCCTACCCTGCTAACTATGACGAATTAATTGCGATGCTCCAGCAGTTAACCCTGGATGCTAACGGCAATAATGCTGCTTCCGCCGATTTTGACTCTGAGAATATCGTCCAGTACGGCACAACCGTCAGTGAGTGGATCTATGTCCAGTTCCTGGGTGCGCTGTGGGGTAATGGTGGCTCGATCATCAGCGAAGATGGTACCCAGGCAACCATCAACTCCGAAGCAGGCGTGAATGCCCTGCAGAATATGTACGATATGATCTACACTTATCATGTTGCTCCCGTACCAGCCGGTTTTGATACCTGGCAGGGTTTCGCGGGTGGTTCAATTTCAATCCTCCCGACAGGTACATGGTTCCGTAACTTCGTGGTTGACCAGACAGACATTAACTGGCAAACATGGCCGGAAATCCCGATTGGTGAGAATCGCGCTGCATGGTTCGGTTCCCACATTTTCCTGGTTCCTGCCACAACCACCGGTGAAAAACTGGATGCCGTTCGCACCATGATTGAATGGGTGACCGAGAATCAGGTTGAATGGGCCGCCTCAGGCCAGGTTCCGGCACGTATCTCCGCGCAGGAAGCACTTGATCCGGAAAGTTACCCGTCCAATATTCTGATTGGTGCTACCTTCCAGGAATATGGGCGTATGGAACCGTCATGCCAGGTTATCCTGGAACTGCAGAATGCGATTGGGCCTGAGTTGGATGCCGCTCTGAATGATCAGAAGACCCCTGTTCAGGCACTTGATGACGCAGCAGCCCGTATGCAGCAGGTGCTTGATCGTACCAGCTGCTAAGCTCGATTAACGGCGTTTCTGTGAAATAAGCACAGTGCAGGGCGGGTCGTTATATGACCCGCCCTCCCTAATGCTTATATCTGGATCAAGTCACCTGTATTTTCAATTCATTATCCTGAGAAAATAAGTATGCCTGCGTATTTTTAGTCTCATACGTGGCTTAATGATACCTTCTTCAACGACATAGCATTTAAGGACAAATCACACTATGTCAACAAAGGCTAGCACAAATGCTCAGCGGTCGGGTTTTCTCCCTTTTCAAGTTAATCTAAGGACCCGGGAGGCCCTGGTTGCTTACCTTTTTCTTACCCCATTTTTGATATTTTTTGCAGTTTTCACATTACGCGCTGTCGTCTCTGCTGTGGATATGAGCTTTTACCAGTGGGAAATCCTCCGGCCAAATCGCCCTTACATTGGCCTGGCGAATTATCAGGAACTATTCGGCGATAGTGTGTGGTGGACAGCCCTGAGTAATACAGTCTGGTTTACAATTCTGACAGTGACCGGTACGACGGTTGTCGCTTTGTTAGCCGCTGTTGCTTCAACCCAGCCCATCCGTGGGCAAGGCTTTTTTCGTGTTTTGCTGTATATGCCCGCATTGTTTTCCGTAGGAGCGATGGGCCTGATCTGGGTCTGGTTGCTTAACTCACAGTTTGGCATCATCAACTATGGTCTCAGCTTCTTAGGGGTTCGGCCAATTAACTGGCTGGGCGAGGAAGGGCTGGTGATTCCCGCGCTTAGTCTGGCAACCATCTGGTGGGGATTTGGTTTCCCCATGCTGATTTTCATTGCCGGATTGCAGGGTATCCCTGAACAACTGTATGAAGCGGCGCGGATTGATGGCGCTAGCGGTGTGCAGTTATTCCGACACATCACACTCCCATTGCTGCGCCCCACTATTTTGTTTGTGACGGTTACGGGTGTGATTGCTCATTTTCAGGTCTATGGACAGCCACTCATTATGACGAATGGGGGGCCGGGACGAGCATCGTATACCGTCATTTTCTATTTATATCAGGTCGCGTGGACGGCGTTCCGTATGGGCTATGGTTCCGCAGTGGCAATTTCGCTGGCGGCCATTATCGCGCTGTTTACGGCCATCCAATTCGTTTTTATTGGTCGTAACGTAAGTTATTAACGGGGATTCAGTTATGGCATTTAGAAATTCTAATTTTTCGCAAAATTTCTGGGCTTACCTGTTTCTGTTTATCATGAGTCTCTTCGTGATTTTCCCGTTATCAGTAGCCATCTCGCAATCTTTCATGACTAATCAGGAAGTCAACCGTTGGCCTCCGCAGATTATCCCCGCAGAGCCGACACTCAATAACTACCGTACTGTACTTACGCAGCAGGATTTGCGTCTGGATTTATGGCTGCGTAACAGTATTTTCGCGGCCTCAGCCTATACGCTGGCTGTGCTGGTAATCTGTACTCCGGCGTCTTATGCTTTCGCAAGACTGCGTTTTCCTGGTAGTACAATTTTGTTCTCGATTTTGCTGATTACGGTCATGATTCCATCGCAAGTGACGCTAATTCCAAATTACCTGCTGATGCGCGACCTGAAATTTTTAGACACATTCCATGCGTTGATCTGGCCGGGGGCGGCGAATGTTTTTGGCGTGTTTCTGCTGCGCCAGTTTATGATCCAGATTCCTCAGGAACTGGAAGAGGCGGCTATTCTCGATGGCGCCAGTTATTGGGGGCGCTTCTGGTACGTGATTTTGCCGCTTTCAACCAATGCCATGACAGCACTGGCGATCTTTGTATTCCTTGGTCATTACAATGACTTGTTCTGGCCATTTATTGTCACTAACAGTTTAGAGACTCGTACCCTGCCAGTTGGCCTCACCATTCTGAATTCGTCATACGCGGGTCAATACCGCCCAATGGTGTTATCCGGTGCCGTTCTGGCAACGGTGCCGATCCTGCTGGTTTATGCGATTTTCCAGCGCCGCATTATCAAGGGCGTGACTTTGAGCGGCATGGGTGGGCGTTAAATCACGTTTTCCATACTGGCGTGTGTGACGATCATAATTTGAAAATTTGCGGCCTGTTCGCATTGTGAACAGATTAGGCGCAAAATAAAACTGTTAGAAACCTTTAAAATGAAAATCAAGGCAGTTATTTAGCTGACCCTAGTTATTGCTGTGCCTGTTGCAGAGCGGGATAATCATTTGCAAGTAGGCGTTTGCTCATTGTCTTTTATATTGCATGAGGTAAATCTGAATGTCTGTTTCTTCATCTAAAGCTCATATTTATCTGGATACTAACCGTGTCATCAGCCCCATATCGCCGTTGATATTCAGCGGTTTTGCGGAGCACATGGGACGCACGATTTATGAAGGCATTTATGACCCGGCGTCGCCGCATGCCGATGAAAATGGCCTGCGTAAAGACGTGATTGCCGCGCTGCGTGAGCTGAATTTTCGGGCTATACGCTATCCCGGTGGCAACTTTTTAAGCGGCTATCGCTGGTTGGATGGTGTTGGCCCGCTTGATCAACGGCCTCGGCGCCGTGACCTGGCATGGCAGTCGATTGAAACCAATCAGTTCGGCACTAACGAATTTATGGAATTCTGCAAGAAAGTTAACACCGAGCCGATGATGGCCGTCAACATGGGCACCGGCACCATTCAGGATGCGGCCAATCTCGTTGAATATTGTAATGCCGCTGTGGGTACAAAATATTCTGACCTGCGCGCATCGCACGGTTATGCCGATCCGTATGGGGTGAAGTACTGGTGCATTGGTAATGAGATGGATGGCCCGTGGCAGATTGGTCATCTTGAAGCCGATGACTACGGCAAGAAAGCGCGCGAAGCTGCCAAGATGATGCGCTGGCAAGACCCATTGATTGATCTGATTCTCTGCGGTTCGTCCAACTCGAACATGCCGACTTACCCGGATTGGGATCGCACGGCACTGGAATGGTGCTGGGATCAGGTCGATTATCATTCGCTGCATTATTATGCCAATAACAATGATAATGACACCGACAGCTATCTGGCACTGAGCGCCGAATTTGAGGATTTCATCGATACACTTACGGGTGTTTTGCGCTATGTAAAGGCCAAGCGTCGCTCCAAACATGATGTTTATCTCTCGTGGGATGAGTGGAATGTGTGGTACAAAGCGAACGGCTCCGACCACACTCACGGTCTGTGGAGCGAAGCGCCGCATCTGATTGAAGAAGTGTACAACCTTGAGGATGCGCTGGTGGTCGCGCAGTGGATGAATGTGTTCCTGCGTAAATCTGATGTTCTGAAAATTGCCTGTCTGGCACAGATTGTCAATGTGATTGCTCCTATCCTGACCACACGCGAGGGCATGCTGAAGCAATCGATTTATTATCCGTTTATGCTGTTCAGCAAGCTGGCAAGCGGCGCCGCACTCGATGTCGCGGTGAAGGCTCCGCTTTACTCGACGACCAAATTTGGTGATATGCCTTTGCTGGATGTCTCGGCTTCTTATAATGAAGAAAATCAGGATAACGTGATTTTCATCGTGAATCGCAGCCAAACTGAAAGCCTACCTGTCGAACTGCACTGGCAGGATCGCGTACCTCAGAGTATTCAATCTGTGTATCAGATGGCTGGTACTGATCCTAAAGCGGCCAATACGTTCGAAAACCCTGACCAGATCAAGGTTGTTGAAGTTGCCGTGCCGAAGCTGGATGACGGCAGTGCAATGTTGAGCGTACCGCCACTCTCATTCACTGTGGTCCATGCCTGTTTATAAGAGGTTAAAGTCATGATGGATAGCTCGAAGCGATATTTCAAGAATTTGCTATGGATAGGAAAATTGCTGAAGATTGTTTTCGGGTTGTTCATGGTGTTGCTGATGGTGGGCGGGGTAGAGGCGCAGACAGATGAAGAAACGCCTATCACATTCCAGAACCCGTTAAATGTTTATCGCGGGCCTGACCCGTGGTTGACCTATTATGAGGGTAATTATTATCTGGCAACCACAACGGGCACATCTGAACTCACCATGCAAAAATCACCGACCATCGCTGGCTTAAAATCGGCTATGGTCATTAACATCTATGCAGAAACCGAGGCTTCGCGTTGCTGTAATATGTGGGCGCCAGAGTTTCATCTGCTGGACGGCCCGAATGGCCCTCGCTGGTATTTCTACTACACGGCAGGCACAGCCGGGACATTAGATAATCAGCATACGCATGTGCTGGAAAGCGTGGGAACAGACCCGTTAGGGCCTTATACGTATAAAGCGCGTATTTTTGACCCGCAGAATGATGTCTGGGCGATTGATGGCAGTGTGCTGCAAATGAACGCCTCCTTGTATTTTCTGTTTTCATCATGGGTGGGCAGTAATCAATCGATGTATATTGCGCCGATGAGCGATCCGTGGACACTGAGCGGGGAACGTGTGTTAATTTCCAAACCCGATTATGCCTGGGAAAAAGTCGGCCTGAATGTCAACGAAGGGCCGGTTGCCTTGCAGCACGAGGGCAAGACTTTCATTATATACTCGGCCAGTTATTGCAATACACCTGATTATAAGCTGGGGCTGCTGACCTATAACGGTGGTGATCCATTAAACATCGATTCCTGGGATAAAAGCCCTGAACCGGTATTTGAGCGGTCTGACGAAAATGGTGTCTACGGCCCCGGTCATAATGGCTTTTTCAAATCGCCGGATGGCACAGAGGACTGGATTGTCTACCACGCCAATAGCTCAGTCACTGCTGGATGCTCCGATTCGCGTACGACACGTGTACAGAAGTTCAGATGGAATGCCGATGGTACGCCTGACTTCGGTGTGCCGGTTTCGGTAGAGCAGAGTATCGAAGTTCCTGCGGGTGATATGGGAGCAGAAGTATCGGGCGAGGATGAACAGCAGATGATATCGCGCTTCAAGTCATATAATCTGCGTGATGGTTATCTCCGACATGCCGACTCTTTTCTGCGGATTGATACGGCCATAGACCCGCTTGCCGATTCGCTGTTTTACGTGGTACCCGGATTGGCTGACCCGGAAGCTGTTTCGATTATGGCGGTGAATTTTCCGGGGTATTATCTACGGCGTCAGGGCAATAGCATTATCCTCAGCGCGTCAGATGCCAGCGAAACATTTAACACAGATGCAATGTGGTGGTTAAAGCCCGGCCTGGCAGACAGCGAATGGATTTCGTTTGAAGCTTATGATCAACCTGATCGCTACCTGGGGCAAAAGTTTGGGCTGGTAGCCATGATAGAACTATCAGAAGCATCGACAGACTTGGTGCGCGAAGATGCCACTTTCCTGCAGGAAATCCAATAAGTTAAGCGTATACTGGAGGGGTTATTAACTAAAACCCCTCCAGTGCCTGATTGTGTTACAGTCTAAATCCGCTGCGAGAGCAGATAATAGGCTTCGTTCCAGCGTAATTCATTTCTGAACTGGCTAATCTGCGTATTTTCATCAATATGCAGGAACTCAATCCCCGCCATATCTGCAAAATCGTATAAATGCTCGGCTGTCAGCGAGAGGCTGAACCCCGTGTGATGGGCGCCTCCGGCATAAATCCAGGCGGCGGCCCCGACTTTGAGATTGGGGCGCGGTATCCATAAGGCGCGGGCCACTGGCAGCTTCGGCAGTGGAGCATCGGGCGGGATTACATCCACATCATTCACCACCATCCGGAATCGATTGCCCATGTCCATCAGCGATACGTTGATTGCTGGCCCGGTTTGTGAGTTAAATACCAACCGTGCGGGGTCGGCTTTCCCGCCGATACCCAACGGGTGGACTTCTAAGCTGATTTCTCCATCGGCAATGGTTGGGCAAATTTCCAGCATATGTGCGCCCAAAACTTTTAAGCCATCGGGGCTCAGGTGGTAGGTGTAATCCTCCATGAAAGAGGTGCCGCCTTCCAGCCCAGCGCTCATGACTTTCATAGCGCGCAGCAGGGCGGATGTTTTCCAGTCCCCTTCACCGCCAAAGCCATACCCATCGGCCATCAAACGCTGCACAGCTAACCCCGGTAATTGAGCGAGGCCGTGTAAATCCTCAAATGTGGTGGTGAATGCTTTGAAATCACCGGCTTCCAGGAAAGCGCGCATGCCTAATTCGATACGGGCGGCTTCTCGGACAGAATCGTGACGTTCACCACCTGTGCGTAAGTCTGTGCTCAGCGCATATTGCGCCTCATATTCCGCGATGAGTTGATTGATGGCCGCATCGCTAACCGCATCCACCAGCTCGACCAGATCACCTACGCCATAACCGTGGACTGCATATCCCAGGCGCAACTGTGCTTCAACCTTGTCGCCTTCGGTGACGGCTACGGAACGCATATTGTCGCCAAAACGCGCGAGTCTGGCCCCATGTGCATCGTGCCATGCGCTGGCGGCTCGGGCCCAGACAGAGATGCGCTGCTGTACTTCTGGATCTTGCCAGTGCCCTACGATAACTTTTCGGTTGATGCGCATGCGGCTCATAATGAAGCCAAATTCGCGATCACCATGCGCAGCCTGATTCAGATTCATGAAGTCCATGTCAATATCTGACCAGGGAATATCGCGATTGTATTGCGTATGAAGATGGGCCAGCGGTTTCTGCAATACCGTTAACCCCGCGATCCAGTTGCGGGATGGCGAAAAGGTATGCATCCAGGTCATGATGCCGACGCAATTTGGCGCGGCATTGGCTTCCATACACAGCGAATGGATCTCTTCCGACGTGGTTGCCACCGGCTTAAAGACAATTTGCGTGGGTATGGTACCGGCGCTGTTGAGCGCGCGAACAATCTCCTCAGAGTGCTGCGCGACTTGTTGTAAGGTTTCCGGACCATACAGATGCTGACTGCCTGTCAGAAACCAGATTTCAAACTTGCTAAGATCGATGGGCATAAATGAATTCCTTCAAATCGTTCTAAAAATGATTCAGATTGTAGTTATAGCGATGTGCTGATCGACGGCCAGCCATCTTCGTCCCATTCAAGTGGACTCATCCGCAGGGTCGGGACTCCGGTATTTTCTGCATCATACGCATGATAGACGATGTAATCAATATCGTCAGTTCTCAAAATCGCATTATGGCCGGGGCCGCGCCAACGCTCAGTCGGGAAGGTGACTTGTGTGCCCCCACCGCGCAGCATTTCGACGCCATCGCGGTCAACATACGGGCCGGTCACCATCTCTGAGCGTCCAACCATGACGTGATAGGTACTGTCTGCACCCTGGCAGCAGGAATCAAATGAGACGAACAGATAATAAAAGTCACCTTCATGAATGATAAACGGAGCCTCGACTGCGCCATAATTCACCGTACGCTGCGCCAGAGAATAGAGGGTATCATCTTCCTCAGAGAGTTTACCAGTTTCAAAATCCAGCCGCCGCATTTTTATCCCTGTCCAGAAACTGCCGAAAGCCAGCCACGGTACACCATCGGCATCCAGGATAAGATTAGGGTCAATGCAATTGTAATTATTGCTGCGAACCGATTCGATGACCAGCCCTTCATCCACCCATTCAAAATCGTCTGACTCAAAGTCCAGCGTTTTGTTGGTTGCCAGCGCAATTAAAGAGCGGTTGCTGCCAAAGGTGGATACAGAATAATAGAGATGATATTTGTCATTGTAGTAGGAAATATCCGGCGCCCAGATGTCACTGGCACCCGGAATCGCTTCGGCTGCCCAAGCGGGTAACCCGGAGAAAACTGTCGGTGGGAATGCCTGTTTCCAGTCCAGCATATCGACGGATTTACGCACAGGAATACCTCGGCCTGTGCAGAAGAGATAGTAGGCATCATCTGCCTTAATCATGACTGGATCATGCACTCTCCGGATGGAACCGGTCAACGGTAATGACCCTGTATCTTCCTCAGAATCCTGCATTCGTGCCAGGTGAGGGAGCGTTACACCAAAGCCTGTGCCGAGTATCAGGCTGGAACGCAGAAACTGACGACGCGTAAAATATTTTGCCATGAGCATGTACCCTTAAACAATAAATTCAATTTAAATCGTAATGCATTCGTATGCACGGATTATTTATGCCTAGTCTATCGCGTTGTCGATGCTTGTCAATACATTAGTGGGGCATTACGCCCCTTTAAGTTTAACCATAAATCAGTAGTTGTGTTTAAGCGGATGAAAATGACTTGTGGTTCAGGTTGATCGCTGTGCCGTATCGAAGGTGGTTAATTCCACAACAGAGACGCCTCAGTTTGCGGATCAAAAAACTGTACATGGTTGGTATCAAAGTGAAGCCCGACATGATCACCGGTCTTGATCCGTTGGCCTGTATCTGCCAGCGCATAGAGGCGCGTATTGCCGACACTTAAATCAAGCATATCATCACGCCCTAACGGCTCAACAATGAACACTTCGCCTTTGGCGTCCGGTTCATCAGCGTCAACCAATGTGATGTTTTCTGGACGAATACCCAATTTCACAGATTTTAGCCGGGCTGCTGCTTCTCCACGTTCTGCCGGGATTTTTAAGCACAGGTCGGTTGACCGGGCAATGAAATCTCCGCCTTCGCTGGTTACCTCAGCATCAATAATATTCATCGGGGGATTGCCGATAAACTCAGCAATAAAAAGCGTTTTGGGCCGATCATAAAGATCTTCGGGCGTATCGAATGCCTGAAGCTTACCCTTACTCATCACGGCGATGCGATCCGCCATTGTCATGGCTTCGATCTGATCGTGGGTGACAAATATAGAGGTGATCCCCAGCCGCTTTTGCAGGTGCTTAATCTCGCCGCGCATGGTAAGCCGTAATCTGGCATCGAGATTGGAGAGTGGTTCATCAAACAGCAGGATGTCCGGTTCTTTAACCAGCGCGCGTCCCAGAGCGACACGCTGCTGCTGTCCGCCAGAAAGTTGCCCCGGACGACGATCCAGCAATTCACCAATCCCCATGATGCCGGCAATATTCTGCACCTTCTCAAATTGATCTTTTTTGGTCACATTCTTCAACTTGAGGGGGTAAGCGATATTTTCAAACACAGTCATATGCGGGTAAAGCGCATAACTCTGAAACACCATGCCGATGTTGCGCTCACGGGGCGGAATCTGGTTGACGATGCGCTCACCGAAGCGGATGATACCGCCAGATGGTTTATAGATACCGGCTAACATCAGCAGAGTCGTTGTTTTTCCACAGCCCGATGGCCCCAAAAATGCCACGAACTCACCATCATTAACGGCCAGATTAAGGGCTTCGACAGCCGTTACGGCGCCGAATGATTTACTTAAATTCTCAATTGCGACATCCATCAGGAACTTCCCTTCGTTCCACCAGCGTAAATATTGAGTAAATATTCCTGAGCAAAGATAAAGAAACAGAAGATTGGGATGAGTTGGAACAGACCGATGGCCGCAACCTGGTTCCAGTTCACGGGCGAAAGCTCACCAGTAAGCTGGCGGATGTAGACGGGAAGAGTCGCCAAGCCTGTGCCGACACTATAGGTTGCGGGGATCAGGTAGGCATTCCAGCCGCCAATGAATGAGAAAATGCCCAGCGCCAGCAAGCCGGGACGTATCTGTGGCATGATGATTTCCCAGAATGTGCGCCAGCGTGAGGCACCATCAATTAATGCCGAGCGCTCCATGTCCCATGAAATGTTGTCGAAGAAGCCTTTCATCAGCCAGATACCTAGTGGCAACTCGAAGGCGATCATTACGAGCGCTATGCCACCTACCGTGTTGTAGCCAATAAAGTCACCGATGATGGGGATATTTCCGAGGTTTATCAGCACCAGGAAAATCGGGATAATCAGCGTGACTGCTGGAAATCCGTGCAGCACTAAAGTCATGGAGAGCAATGCACGTCGGGCAGGGAAGTGCATCCGTGAGAGGGCATAACCCGACATTGAACAGATGACCAGTGATGCGATCGTCATCGCGATGGCAATGGCGAAAGAATTGAACGTCACTGTCCAGATATTGGTTGTGGGGCCACCCACGCTGGTGCCGGTTAGAAAGCTCCAGTTATCCAGTGTCCAACCGCCAAAATTGCCATCGATATCCACAGGCAACAGGCCGATGGTGCGGGTGGAGAATGTCGCGGTGATGAGCCAGAGATAACCGACAATCAGCGGTAGCAGGGAAATGCCCAATATGAGGTAAGGGACCCACTTTGCCGGGATGATGAGCGCCACGAAGGCGATAATCAGTGCTGCCAGGATGCCACGTGTCAGTGATGCCGTATCGATCTGACTGGCAAGTTGAATGCGCGTATTGAGCTGTATTTCTTCACCATCGCGTGTAATGCGGAAGCGAAAAGCATCATCTAATTCTGCCTGTGCGATTCGGGTAGTCAGATCGCCGACTGTAACCGGGTCGCGGCGTAAAGCGGTGATGATATCACCGGGCAGAAGCCCAGCCTCTTCAGCACTGGTACCGGGTTCTATGGCGGTAATTTCGATACCCGCTTCGGTCTGTTGCATGCTAAAGCCCAAAGTGGGTGCTTGTCGGAAAACGCCGCTTTCGGTGACATATTGATAGCCGATCAGGACGCCATAGCCAATGGCCGCGACCAGCAAAGCGCTGATGAGCGCACCCAGGAAATTTTGTTGCCGGTGACGCCGAGCGGCTATCCCGCCACTCATGTAAACGGCAAATGGCAAAACTCCTGTCAGGAGGGTAGCCACCGCGCCTGTGAAATCCTCCTGGACATTGAGCGACTTCATCAGCGGCTGGATGATAAATGTGAGTAGGGCAATCACCCCAAGCATAATCACACTTACAATGACGACCAACCTTAATCCGTGGAGAATGTCATTCAGCAGCGAATAAGGGGTTGCTTGTTGGGATTCGGTTGCTGTGGAGGGTGTAATCGTTTTAGTTGTCATTAAAGAACCTCAATTTTGGGTTCTGCCACAAGATCCTGAAAGCGGAAAACACGCATATAGATGATGGCCAGAACCACGCCAATCACCACCAGAACCACAGCAAAGGCCGAGCCGTAACCCCACTGCGCATTACCAAAATAATTGGAAAGTGCGCGATGATAGGCTGTAAGTGCCCATACTTCTGTTTCATAGAGGCCGGGGCCACCATTAGTCAGCAGCAGGATTTGTTCGAATGAGGTCAGGAGTGACAGGGTTTGATAGGTCACTACAAAGAGAAGCGGCCAGCGCAGTATCGGCAGGATGATATAACGCACTCGCTGCATCAGCGTTGAGCCATCCACCAATGAGGCATTGAGAATGTCTTTTGGAATCGCTTCGATGGCTGAGGTGAAGATAATCATGCCAAACGATAAGCCAATAAAGCCGTTAACTATAATCACAAATGTCCACGGGTTTTGCGAAGCATAACCGATAGAAGGTTGCCCCAGCCAGCCATTGACCTGATTAAGGATGCCAAAAGGGGGTTCCGCAATGATGCGCCGCCACATCAGAACATAGACTGATGCTGTCGTAATGCGTGGCAAAATCCACAAAGCGCGGAAGATAAAACCCGCACGGCGGTCGATATGCGCGGTAATCAACGCTACCCCTAAGCCTGCGCCGATATTGAATATCGTCAGTGTCATGAGGACATAGAAAACGGTGTTGAAAAAAATCTTTGCTGCAAAATTGTCACTCAGCAACGTGTAATAATTCGCCAGACCGACAAAGTTCATCTGGGTGATGTCGGAGGTGAAATTGGACGTGGATAAATCCGTCATGCTGAGATAAATCACCATCAATGCGGGGATGATGAAAAACATGATAATCAAAAAAATAGCGGGTGCCATAAAGCCATAGGCTACAAGGTTCGCCCGGAAAGTTCGTCCACGGTTGCGTGGTATGTCCGCCTCTGCCATAGGCAGAGTGCTGCTTGCTTTATTTTCTGCTGCCATGTGCCAACCTGTCCATTCAAGTTTATAAAAGACGTGAGGCGCATTGATGCGCCCCACGTCGAATGGGATTGATATTTAATTTAGCGGATAGTGATCTGGTCGCTGAGTTCGTTCTGGAGTTGACTGACGGCCAGCTCAACTGCTTCTTCGGGGGTGGCTTCGCCGGTTTCGGCTGCCTGAATGGCTAACCACCAGGCATTTGACCAGGCATTCCAACCGGGATCGTTGGGGATATTGGTCGTGTAGTCCAGCATATAGTGCGCCTGGCTGATGGCCTGATTCCCGGCGTAGTCAGCGTTTTCAAGCTGCGCATTGAGGATACCCAGGTGGAAGCTGTCAATCGCATGGCGGTTATTGGCTTCTGGTGTAGTGACAGCAGCAATCAGCGCCATAGCCACATCCGGGTTGTCACTGGCGCTGCTGACCATATAAGACAGCGGGTGAGTCAGGGTGACCGGACCCACGTCGGCATTCATTGCCGGGAACAGGATTAAACCCATGTTCTCCAGCAGGTAGTCATTACCGCCTTGTTCGGCAGCGTAATTGATGGCCCAGTTGGCCCAATTCCAGGTGCCGCCCTGGAAGAAAAGCACTGATTCGGTGCTGGCAATATTTTCATTGACGACATTGCCATCCAGACCGATCATGTCGGGCCGGGTAATGCCCAGTTCCGGGAAGCTGGCGATCAGTTGCAGCGCTGCGAGCGCGGCATCACGATCAAAGACCAGTTCACCATCATCGGTTAAAACTTCACCACCCTGGCCATAGTACCAAATCAGCCAGTCGGGGCCATTGCCGGTACGATGCCAGAAGCCATTGCCTGCTTCGACAACACCTTCATCAACAGCTTCTTGTGCGGTTGCAATCAAGTCGGCAAATGTGAATTCACCCGCTGCAACGCGTTCTGGAAGGGAATCGATTTCTTCCTGTGACCAGCCCAGATCGCTGATCAGCAACTTGGAGAAGAAAATAGGACGGGCTTCAGCATCCTGAGGAACACCCCAGAGCTGGCCGTCGTATTTCTGTGATTCCCATAGCGTGGGGACGATGTCCTCAAATGCGGCATGAGCGGCAATCTGCTCATCCAGCGGTATGATATAGCCTGCGGGAGCCCAGGCGCCGATATCCTCATGACCAGACAGGATAATGTCCGGTGCTTCACCTGCTTCTGATGCGAGGACAAATTCGTTTTTGTATTCGCCCCAATCTTTGTCATCCTGAATGATGGTGAGGTCGATTTGCATGCCGAGTTCTTCTTCGACCTGCGTCTCGATTTCGGCGAAGTTGTCACAGCGCCAACCTTCACCACCATTGACATTTGCTTTACAGCGAACTGTTACGGGAACTGCATCCTGAGCGGATACACCAACTGCGAAGATCACAAACGCAGAAAGGATAAAAAATGACACAAAACGATTTTTCATTGCTTTTCTCCATAAATTAAAGAAAGGTGCAAGGGAGCGGAATAGGCTGTAAGTTACCTTGCGTAATTTAAGTAATGATTAAGTTCTAACTTACATTATTTTAAGAAATAGCCAAGCTGTCAACCCTTTCGTTTTTCGAAGCCAAATTTGCTGGCCTGTTTCGCATCTTTTAATTCGATGGTATTCTCCCTAGTCTAACGTGAAAATTTGATTTGGCGATTATTGCCACCGAAATGCTATGGAGCAGAAGCATGATCGAAATCCGTTCACCTCATTTGACTGGTGCCGAAGTTTCCTGGTTTGCGCCCATTTGCAGTGATGATTATGAATTTTTGGGTGTGCCGGACAATAATCTGAAAAGCAGTTTTGCGCACACCTCTAATATTTTGCTGACGGCGGATCAATTGGGGTATCGCAATATTTTGTGCCCTTCATCATATCAGGTGGGGCAGGACTCACTGACTTTTGCTTCGGCTGTCGCGCCGCAAACCCAGAATATCAATCTGTTGGTTGCAGTACGTTGTGGTGAAATTCATCCCCCGATGCTGGCGCGTACAATTGCCACGCTGGATCACATCCTTCAGGGACGCCTTACGGTGAATATCATCTCGTCTGATTTGCCGGGTGAGACTCTTGACTCCAAGAGTCGCTATCACCGCTCACGCGAAGTGATCGAAATTTTGAAGCAAGCCTGGACACAGGATCACATTGATTTCAAAGGCGAGTTTTATAACCTGCAACTGAGTACGACTGATCCTGTGAAACCGTATCAGCAAAATGGTGGCCCTCTGCTGTATTTTGGTGGCTATTCACCGGATGGTAAGGATTTGTGCGCCGAGCATTGTGATGTTTATCTGATGTGGCCGGATACTGAGGAAAATTTACAGGGTCACATGGAAGACCTGACGGCACGATCCGCAAAATATGGTCGTAAGCTCGACTATGGGTTGCGTGTCCATATGATTGTGCGCGAAACAGAGTCGGAAGCACGGGCGGCTGCAGATCGGCTGGTTTCCAAACTGGATGATGAATTTGGTGCGGAAATTCGCAACCGGGCGCAGGATGCAAAAACTTTGGGCGTGGCGCTCCAGGCGGAAGCGCGTGAGAAGGCCGACAGCGAAGGTTACGCAGAACCGCATCTGTGGACAGGGATTGGTCGTGCGCGGTCGGGTTGTGGTGCGGCGCTGGTCGGTGACCCTGATCAGATTCTGGCGAAAATCCGGCGCTATATGGACATGGGGATTCGCTCGTTTATCTTCTCGGGTTATCCGCATCTGGATGAATGCAAGCTGTTTGCCGAGTATGTGTTACCGCAGTTGGAAACGATTTCTCTGCCACAGGAACTTGGACGCATCCCAACTCAAGCACCGTTAACGCCACTGGCTGCTGGTGACCGCCATTAGCTCTTACTGGACTGTTTAGAGTAGACATTTTTACTTAAATTGAAAGTTTAGTTCGTGACACAATTATTGTTAGGCATTGATGTCGGTACGACAGCCGCCAAGGCGGCACTGTTCACACCGGATGGACAATTGCAGAGTGTGGGTGATAGTGAATATTCGGTGAGCCATGTGCGTCCGGGCTGGGTGGAGCAAAACCCGGAAGATTGGTGGCAGGCGGTTTGCAGCGCGATCCGACAGGCGCTCGCCCAGGTTCCAAACGGCGCTGAACGGGTCGCCGGTATCGCTGTGAGCGCTCAGGCGCCTACTCTCATTGCGCTCGATCGCTCTGGTAGGCCCTTGCGTCCCGCGCTCATCTGGATGGATCGCCGTGCTGAGGGTGAAGTGGGCGAACTCAATGCAATCTTCGGAGCGGACAACATTTTTCGGATTACCGGAAATCGCACCGATGCTTTTTATGTGGCAGCGAAACTCCGCTGGCTAAAAAACCACGAGCCGGAAATTCTGAAGCAAACTCATATGTTTGTTCAGATTAATGGCTATATCAACTATCGTTTGACCCATACATTCACGCTTGATCCGGTTCATGCTACGCTGTTGCAATTGCGAAATTATCAGACGGACGAATGGCATGATGATCTGTGTGTGGCTTGCGGTGTTGAGCCTGCTCAATTCCCTGATATTTATCCGGGCTCGACCATTCAGGGTGAGGTCACAGCCGAAGCGGCGGAAGCAACTGGCTTACGCCCTGGAATACCTGTGATGGTCGGTACGGTGGATGGCTCGGCGGCGGCAGTCGAGGCGGGGGTTATCCAGCCCGGAAGTGCGGCTGAAATGACCGGTACATCAACCGTGCTTCTCATGCCCACTGACGGAAACGTTGTGGAGTCGGCATTTATCGCCATGCCGCATGCTATACCGGGTAAACATTTGCTTCTGGGTGCGATGGTGGCTTCTGGGGCGAGTTTACGCTGGTTTCGGGATGAATTCGCTCAGTTGGAAGTTGAGCAGGCTCGGCAGCAGAATATCAACGTTTTTGATCTTCTCACTGCTCCGGCAAAAGTAGTGAATGCCGGTAGCAACGGCGTGATTTTTCTACCGTATATGCTGGGGGAGCGCGCCCCTATCTGGAACACGAACGCGCGCGGGGTATTTTTTGGTTTGTCGCTGGCGACTTCAAAAGCGGATATGGTACGCGCTGTTCTGGAAGGTACGGCACTGGCGCTGCGTCATAATGTGGATGTGGCTCAATCGGCAGGTTTAATGTTAAATGAAATCCGGTCTGTCGGTGGCGGGACGCGCAGCGACTTGTGGAATCAGATTAAGGCGGATGTGCTGGGCATCCCGGTGAGGCTGCCACAAACGTCAGTAGGCGCTCCGTTTGGCGATGCCGTGCTGGTCGGCATGGGGCTTGGACTTTACACCGACGTCAATCAGTCGCTGCAAGAAATGGTGAAAATCAAAGCGGTCTACGAACCCAACCCACAGCAGCATGCCCGTTACAACGAGATTTATCCGATTTTCCGCAAACTCTATGAGCAGTTACGCGGTGTCTTTGATGATGCCGCGCAGGTTTATCAGGGGTTTGAGTAATGCCACGCGTTGCGCTGGTCACCGGCGGTTCGCGGGGAATTGGTCGGGCGATCTGCTTCGCGCTTCATGCCAAAGGATTTGCCGTAGCGGTACATTATGCGTCGAACAGCAGCGCGGCGGCAGAAGTCGTCATGCAGATTACGGAGCAGGGCGGCAAAGCCATGAGCTTACAGGCCGACTTGAGTCAGCCCAATGCGCCCGATCAGCTTGTTGAACAGGTCTATGCTGAATGGAACGGCGTGGATGTGCTTGTGAATAACGCCGGGATTATGTCTGATGCCAGCGTTGAGCAGATGAGCGATGCTCTTTGGGAGGAAACGCTGGCGGTTAACCTGACGGCGGTGTTTCGTTGTACCCGTGCTTGTATCCCATATATGAAACAAGCAGGGTGGGGGCGCTTGATTAATGTGTCGTCTCAGGCCGCGTATACCGGCTCTGGCAATCATGCCCATTATGCCGCTACAAAATCGGCGCTGTTAGGGTTTACGTTTTCGGTTGCCAAAGAACTTGCTCCAGCGGGCATTACCGCCAATATCGTCGTGCCGGGGCGTATCGAAACGGATATGCTGCTTGAGCGTTCAGCCGGACGTGAGGATGAATGGCGACGGCAAACCCCTATGGGACGTTTAGGGCGGCCTGAAGAAGTGGCCGCCGCGGTCGCATTTCTGGCTTCTGATGAGGCGAGTTATATTACTGGGGCTGCCTTACATGTGAATGGGGGACTGGTCATGGGTTAAGTTGATCCCATGCTGTTTTTTGAGAATAGCCAACGTGCGCGTAATTTCCACGCTCATTTCCTGATCTGACCACCCCAGCACAGGGGTCGCAATTTGCGCAAGTTCCTGCAACGCTGCCAGATTGATCTGTCCTAATAAACCCAATAGTGTCCGCCGCAGAATGATGTCATCGAGATGACAAACGTATTCGTTCCGCATGAGAAATTCTATCTCGCGCTGTGAGTAGCCATTGATATGGCTTAATCGTTTGTCTTCCCTTTGACGACAATAATCAGCAATTTCTGCCGCTTGTGTCCCATAGCGTTCTAAAAGTTGTGTACAGCGCTCGGCACTGAGTCCACTCTGATCAGACAAATCTGAAATCCACTGATCCTGATTCGCTGCGGGATAGTCTTTGCCCCCACCAATGGCTAAGTCATCAGTATGGACTAACCTGGGTTTTCCAAGCGACACCAATAGTTTGTCGGTAATCTGTTCGGCAAAGGCGCGGAAAGTCGTCCATTTGCCACCGATGAGGGAGTAAATAGGGAAGCTGATGTCATCGGTTGGCGGCGTGATTTCGCAGTGATGATCGCGGCTGATCTGTCCGGCGGTCATGGCGCTGCTGCGGGGTAAAGGCCGCACCCCACAAAACTGATAGACAATGTGTGATGGGTCAAGCTGAATATCAGGGAAAACCGCACGGATAGAGTCCAATAAATAATTGACCTCATCCGCCTCACAGATGGCTTCATCGGGATTATCCACCGGTAAATCAGTAGCACCGATAATCACCTTGTCGTAAAAAGGATAGAAGATACAGATGCGGCCATCGGAATTGCTGAAGTAGAGCATCTCGCCCTGAGTCGCTGCGTGTAATGCGGGATAATCGACAACAATGTGTGAGCCTTTTGTGCCGCCGATAAATTGTGTCGGATGGCGCAGCGCCTCATTGGTAAAATCAATCCAGGCGCCAGTGGCATTGACGACAATTTGCGGCTGGATGGTGAAGATTTCCTGAGTCAATTCATCGTGAAGTGTGACCTCACCCTCTGCGGCCTGAATCACTCGCATATAATTGAGTGCTATTGCTGAATCAGAAGATTGCTCTGTGTCCGTGAGAAGTTCAATACACAGGCGCTCTGGATGGGTAATACGTGCATCATAATAGGTCGCAGTTGCGACAATAGCACGATTGATCTCTGGACGTTTTTGCAACGCATTCGCACGCGGTCGGAATTGATGAGGGGGCAAACCCGATTGCTTGCCAGAGAAGTAATCATAAAGTGATAATCCGATTTTGATGACCGCCGAGCCGCGATCGCTGGGTCTGCTCTTAAATCCTAAAAAATTTACCGCAGCATGGCGCAAACCTGTGAACCAACTGTAAATTGGGATGGTGGTTGGCAGGGGATGAACATAGTGTGGGGCATTCTTTAACAACTGATTGCGCTCGTGCAGCGCTTCTCGCACAAGGCGGAATTCCCCGTTTTCTAAATAACGCAATCCGCCATGAATGACGCGGGTAGATGCTGCGCTGGCTCCGGCGCAAAAATCTGATTTTTCGACCAGCAGCACATCAATGCCCTGTAAAGCAAGCTCACGAAATAAGCCAATGCCGTTGATACCACCGCCAATAATCAGAACGGTGACTTCAGGATTTTGCCGAAGGGTCTGTAAACGCTGCTGCCTTGAAAGCACACTCACGTTTAATTTCCCTGTGTCATCTCTTTGACAAGGTTGAAGAAGCCGCGCTTGCGGTCGGAGTTGATGCCCCAATCCACCGGGACACTCTGATACCCGTGCTCAAAGCCTTCATCCTTGAAACGATAATCAAAATAACCCCATGAGACATATTCGGAAACTGAGGCTATCATGTTGTTTATCGGCTTATCGAAGTCGAAATGGTCATCTTCATTGAAAAGAATCGGCATGGGGCGATAGTTTTCCACGGCGCGTACCTGATGGATCATCTCGGTAATTTTTGCAGGCTCATGAACACCATTGCCGTGAATTAAAAGAAAATCCGATACTTCAACCACGTTGGGTAAAGGCACAAATCCACCACCGTAACTGGTACCAACCAGAAGGCGTTGGTCATCAAGCGTTTGCTGTTTGGCCTGTAGAATAAGTTCGTGGACACGCTCTGGCATGAGGATGGGCTGCTTATAAGCGATATTCGCCTCGTTGTTGATTTCAACAAGTACATTGGTGTATTGATGCTCGAGCAACCAGTTGGCAGTGAGGTCAACCGCTTGTTTGATGGCTGCTTCACCCTCTAAAAACTTTTCCTGGCCGAAATAGAAAAGTCCTAAAATCACGACCATGCCCAGCTCATCGGCACGATCTAAAATGCGTTCTAAGCGTGACATATACTCTGGGTCAAGCGTGCCATCAGAATTGATTGCAGAATTGATCCAGGGCTGATCTTTTGAATACCCTTGCGGACTGCCGCCTTGTAGATTAAGCGTGAAGGCCAATAGTCCATGATCAAGCCATTGGGGCATGGCTTCGATAAATTCACGCGTGTTGCGGTCTGCGTCCCATACGCCGGTATCGGGATAAGCCCAAAGTTCACACGTTTCCGGGTTGCGATCATCATAGATGCCTTGAACCATGCGGCTGTTCATCAGTAAGCCTTCTAGCGAATGACCATTCCAGACGATGCCTTTATAGGCCGGCTCACGGTTGATATAGAATTTTTCATCAATAATGCTGACTTCTGTATGTCGTGCCAATAGGATGCTTGCTCCAAACCTTAAGTTGTGGTGACATTCGGGTCTAGCGCATCACGCAGCGCATCACCAATCAAATTGAGCGCCAGAACCACAAGTGTAATGATCATACCGGGGAAGAAGGCGATCCACCAGGCATTTCGCAGATAGCTGCGGCCATCTGCCAGCATAGCGCCCCATTCAGGTGTGGGTGGTGGTACGCCTAAACCCAGGAAGCTAAGGCTGGCACCTGTAATAATGGCCCCAGATACGCCAAGCGTTGTGACTACAATCAGCGGCCCCATGACACCGGGGAGAATGTGAAAAAACATAATGCGGGTTGAACTGGCTCCCATGCTACGGGCGGCAGATACGTACTCCATTTCGCGGATGGACAGGGCAATGCCGCGGGTGAGTCGAGCGTAAGAGGGCAGTGAGAAGAAGGCAATTGCCAGGATGATATTGATTAGGCTGGTTCCCAGCAAACCGACTAACCAGATAATGAGGATTAGTCCCGGAAAAGCGAGGATTAAATCCATAATGCGCATGATAATGCTGTCGGCTTTTCCACCGAAATAACCCGAAATCAGGCCAAGTGGCACACTGATGATGACCGAAATAATGATGGACAGGAAACCCACCTGAAGCGAGGTTTGCCCACCATATAAAATCCGGCTCAGAACATCACGCCCCAATGAATCGGTTCCCATAGGATGGAGTAATGATGGCCCTTGCAGCCGTACTTCTGCGTCACGCCCCAGGGGGTCATAAGGTGTGACGGAAGACGCAAAGGTCGTAAGCACAATCATCAGGATGAGCCCGACCAGGCCAACAAGGGCGAATTTGTTCTTGGAGAATTGGCGGGTAGCCCGTGTGTAGATACCATCCTGCTTGACTGAAAGCTCAGACGTTGTGAAATCAGATGAGGATGTGGAAAGTGTGGTTACTTTTTCAGCCATGTTTTCCGTCCAAGTTAATTATAGCGGATTCTGGGGTCGACATAGACATAGATGATATCAACAATCAGATTCACAAAGACGAATGTGATTGCCACCAACAGGACTGTTCCCTGTATCATGGGATAATCCCGATTATGAATAGCCTCAATCGCCAACCGTCCAACTCCCGGTAAGCCGAAAATATTCTCGGTAATGACTGCGCCACCCAATAAGCCTCCGATGGAAAGCCCGACAACTGTGATAATGGGGATAAGCGTATTTTTCAGGGCATGGCGAAGAATAACTCCACGTTGTGCCAGACCCTTTGCGCGTGCCGTCTGAATATACGGCGCCCCCAGGATCTCAATCATGCTGGAGCGCGAAAGACGGGCAATTAATGCGGCCTGCCCAATGCCGAGGGTAATGACCGGCATCACAAAGTGCTGCCAGGTTCCGATGCCTTGCACCGGTAACATGCGCAGACCCACTGCAAAAATCAGAATGAGCATCAGCCCAAGCCAGAATGTGGGAATGGAATAGAAAAAGACGACTATAACGATGCTGACATTATCAATCCATGACCCGCGCTTTACCGCGGTGATGATGCCAACAATAAGTCCCAAGAGCGTCCCCACGGTCACACTCAGAAAAGTGAGTGTCACAGTGAAAGGGAAGGCCTTGGCGATTACGCCGAGAACAGGTTCGCGGAACTTTACGGATCGGCCTAAGTCCCCCTGAATGGCATTGGTCAGGAAGATCACATACTGCTCGATAACCGGACGATCTAAACCGAGGTTTTTACGAATCTGCTCGATTAACTCCGGCGATGCCCGGTCACCGGCCATAACTTTAGCAGGGTCACCGGGTAATGCGACCCGTAACATCACAAAGACAATGGTCGCAATAGCGATGACCAATGGAATAGCTACAGCTATACGCCGCAGAATATATTTGCTCATTTGATTATCCACTCTCCATAAGAGTCAGAGTGATTGGTCTATGGAACTGCTGTTGTCTACCTTGTGGATGAGAGACTCCATTTTTGGAGTCTCTCAGTATGGTGGTTTTATTCACTAACTTCGAAATAGGCGTTCCAGTACAAGAAGCTCAGGTCTGGGTTGATTTTCCAGTTTTGCAGTTCTGAGCGTACACCCGCGAGATAGGGCGGTACAGCCAGGAATACCCACGGTGATTGATCAATGATGTACTGACTCAATTCAGTGATGGTTTCGTAGCGTGTTTCCTGATTGAGATCGGTATCGGCTTTGGTCAACAGTGCCGACAGTTCCTCTGTAGAGAACCAGGCACGGTTACTACCACCTTTACGATCCGGATCGAAGAAGTAGGTCAGAATGCTCGGATCCTGATAGCCATATTGCAGCAGGAACAGGTCATGCGTTCCAGTCGTTGTGAGGTCGATGAGCGCGCTGAATTCCATCAACTCGATTTCTACAGGCAGGCCGACATCACGCCACTGGGCTTCGATCACTTCTGCCTGCCGACGCCACTCGTCAGATGAGGCTGTGCTCAAACGCACTGACCATGGATTGCCGTCAGGGTCTTCGCGTAGTCCATCACCATCAACATCGGCATAACCCAGCGCATCCAGCATGGCGCTAGCCTTATCCGGGTCATACTGATAGGACGTAGCATCCAACTCGGGGTTATGCCCCCAGATGGTTGGCGGTAATGGCTGATAGAGGGGTTGAGCCAGTCCGTCCCAGGCCAGTACGACGAATTCTTCGCGGTCAGTGGCGTAAGCAAACGCCTGACGCAGTTCGAGATTATCCCACGGCGCTTTTGAGGTGTTGAAACCTACATAGCGGATCTGATCAAGCTGGGATTTGTGAACCGTGATATCGGGGTTGGCTTCCACATCAGCCAGATTTTGGGTAGGTACACCCGCAAAAGTGATCTCACCGGTTTCGAGCGCAGACAGGATCGTCTGCTCTTCACCAATGAACAGAATCTGAAGTTCGTCCAGGTATACCGGGCCGGGGTGTTCATACAGCTCTGGCGGTGCCCAGGTGAAGTCTGGATTTTTCTCGAAGAGCGCGTAGTTGTCGGTGTTCAGTTCTTTGAGAATGAACGGGCCAGCGCCAACCGGATTGGTACCGAAGTTATCAACGCCCAGTTCTTCATAAGCTGTGGGGGAAACAATTTCCAGACCAGACAGGGTGAAGAATAAAGGCGCATAAGACGAGGCCAGATGCATGGTGAAGCTGTAATCATCCAGCACTTCGACTTCTTCCAGCAAACCAACGAGGTCAGCACCCTGTGAAGCACCGGTTTCCGGATTGGCGTACTTTTCCAGATTCCACTTGATGGCTTCAGCATCGACCGGTGTACCATCGGTGAAGGTGGCAAAGTCAATCAGGTTGATGGTTAATTCTGTGCCATCATCCGAAACTTCCCACGTGTCTGCCAGGAAGCCGACGTATTCCAGATTTTCATTGCGTGAAAACAGGGTGGGAAAAATTGCGTAATGCGGCCAGCTATGCCAGGAAGATACGAACGGATCGAGCGAGGTGTTGGAATTGGCATCAGCCACCACCAGACGCCCACCACGTCCATCAGCATCCTGGGCAGATACCCCGATAGTGAATGAGAGGAGTAAAATCGTGAGAAGGCATACGATGAGGCTAGAGAATTTTTTGTGAGAAAGCATGGCTATTCCTTTCGTGACACATGAGTTCGAACGATTGAAAATGATGCTTGCTGGATGAATATTTTATAACGCCCCCTTATAGTGCTCTACGGATTCAGAAATTTCTTATATATGGGGATAAGATCAAAATGAAACCATCCCCATGAGACACCATGAGTGTGTTAGGTTAGTAGCCTACATAATAGTCATAGACTAATTTGCCGATTTTTCCCATCGCAGTTTCGACTTCAAAAACGCGCTGGTGCTCGGCTTCGGGTTTCTTCCATACCGCTTTGTCATCCCACCACGTAAACAATGTGACAATCACATGATTATCGTCGCCCAGGTACATCACACCGCTGTCGTTGCGGATGCCGCCGATGGTGCCGGTTTTGTGGGCGAAGGGGATGTTATAAGGCAGGAAGCGCGGCAGACGAACATTAAACTGCTGTTTAAGCATGATATTGAGCAGTTCATCACGAATCTCCCCCTCGACAATTTCACCCGTAAACAACATCTGTACCAGCTTCGTCATGTCGGAGGCGGTGCTTACATCATTGTCCGACCCTCGGCTGAAGGCCGCGCCATCGCGCACAATGTCGTTTTCGGATGCCCACTTCTGGATTTCCGGCAACGGTAATTCCTGAATTTCTGGCGGGAACAGCGATTTCAGCAGTTGCTTGCAATTCATCTTGAAGTAAATGCTATCAAGTCCAAGCTCGTGCATATAATCTTCGACGACCTGTGGCCCGCCCAGCAGATCAACTGTCATATCGGTCGCGGTGTTGTCGCTGATGATAATCATTAGCGTCAGCAGATCGCGCACGGTGGGGCTGATGCCAGCCTCAAAATAGGGCAGGATGCCACTGCCAGCACTTTTATATTCCTCTTTAAGCTCGATGCGATCATCCAGACTGAGCTTGCCTTCCTTAAGCTGTTTCCCCACAGTTGATAGAATCGGTATCTTAAACACGCTGGCCATAGGGAAAGATTGATCGCCGTTGACGTTGATTTTCTCACCTGACTCGACATGCCAGATAGCCACACCGGCTTCGATATTGCTCTCGTGAATCACGGCTTCGATATCACTAATAAGAGTCATGAAAGTACTCCGTTGTGTGTGTAAGGATAATTTACTTGCCACAATGCTTTGCCTTCTTCCAGACGATCCCGCTGGACTTCAACCCCGATGCCTGCACCATCTGGCACGGCAATCGTGCTGTCATCGTTCAGCACGAACGGCGGTTCGGTGAGATCAACCGCATAATAGCGATCTGTCGCAGAAATATCACATGGGAGAGTCACAGCAGGCAGCGAGGCAAAAGCAGTATTCGCCGCGCGCCCGACACCTGTTTCCATCATGCCACCGACCCACAACGGGGTCTGCGTATCGGCACAGATCTGATAAATTTTCAGGCTTTCCACAAAGCCACCGACACGCGAAGGTTTGAGATTGAGTATTCTGCATGCGCCGAGTTCCAAAGCGAGCTTCAGGTCATTGGCGTTTTTGACACTTTCATCCAGGCAGATGGGCGTATTCAGCCGCGGCTGTAACTTGCTGTGTTCGTAGATGTCATCATAGGCCAGGGGTTGTTCAATCATCAGCAGGTTGAGATTATCGAGTTGAGCCAGATGGTCGGCATCTTTAAGTGTGTAATCACTGTTCGCGTCCAGCATGAGCGTGATGTCGGGTAACGCAGCACGCACGCCACGAGCGAGTTCGACATCCCAGCCGCGCTTGATTTTTAGCTTGATGCGCTGATAACCCTGATCCAGGCGTTTCTGAATAATGGCGACTGTTTCATCCACACTGGACTGAATACCGATGCTCACGCCGACATTGGCGACATTCCGGGATTCGTGACCTTCCGGCAAGAACGACGCGAAATAATCCGCCAATCGCATGTCATTGGTGCGCGCGAAAGCGTCCCAGATAGCTGCTTCCAGTCCGAACTTGGTGAAGTTGTGGCCGCGAATACTTTTCAGTAGGGCAGGTACATCAAAGGGTGATTCGAGGGTTTTGCCGATGAATTTTGGGATGATAAATTCTTCCAAAATGTGCGTACTGGTGATGACAGTTTCTGACCCGTAACCCGGCCATATTTCAATCGGCGCTTCACCCCAGCCGACGATGCCTGCATCGGTGGTCAGTTCAACCAGCACGGCCACCTTGTAGGGTTCCATACCAAAGCTCGTCCGTAACGGCTCGACGTAAGGTAAGGAAACCACATGGCATTGAATATCTTTAACCGAAATAGATTTCAAAAGCTTTCTGTCCTTATAGCCCTGTAAATAATGTTGATAAGTGATGCCAACGGTTTATTGGTCACTGTTTCGCCTGAATGTGATTGCTGCCACAGTCGGTTCCATCTGAAGCGCGATTTCGCTGATGTTTCCCGCTACATCCAGCTTGAACGTTACTGGCATGATAGGCGCATCATCATCGAATTCGTTTTTGGCCTCGAATACGTCAAAATGAAAATGGCTTAGGTGAAATTCCAGGCCGTTGTAAACAGCGACGAAAGCGTCGTCTGCCAGTTTGATCGCGAGTAATCCATAGCCTGCGTGCTCATATTCGCCCACATAGTCAGGCAGCGGGTGACTAGGCGATGTGTTGGTTTTGCGTTTTGAACGGAATTTTTCCGTATTTTCGCTGGCCATGTTTTTGATGGTGTCATCAGCTTCTTTATAACGTTGACGCCAATCGATCGGCGTCAAGCCCAGCAGGCAGTCATAAATGTGCATAGCAGCGGTAATTGAGAGCGAGTCGCCACCATTATTGAAGACGATAACGCCAAGTTTTTCCTGCGGCATGAAGGATACATCCGTGATGAAACCGTCAATCCCACCAGTATGACGGACACGCACATGACCCCGATAGAGATGTTGTGCCCAACCTAGTCCATAACTGCTGTGTTGAATTTCCACAAAATCCATAGGCGGCTGTGGCGCAATCGTCACATGCGGCTGGTGCATTTGCTTGAGTTTATCCTCACTGACAAATTGCGTGTCTCCGTAGATGCCCTGATTCATGTGCAGCTTCAGCCATGTCAGCATTTCCGGCAGGTTGGAGTGGATTGATCCTGCTGGCCCGATGGCATCAATGTTGCGGAAGGGAATGCGCTGGATGGCTTCGTTTTTGTACTCATGCGGCCATGCCACCTTGGCTGCTTTTTCAGCATCCAGCACTGAGAAGAGACTGGTATTCATGCCCAACACATCGAATATTCGTTTCTGTACAAATGCTTCCCAGGTTTCCCCTGTGATGGTTTCGATCAGGCACCCGGCTACCATATACATCAGATTCTGGTATTGGAAGATGTAGCGCAAAGGATAGCTGGGTTGCAGATGCTGAAGTCTTTCTAAGAGTTCCCAGCGTGATTTGGCTGATCCATACCACATTAAGTCGTGGCGGGGTAAGCCAGAGCGGTGACAGACCAGATCACGAGCGGTCATCTGGGCAGAGGCGGTGGCGTCATTGAGCCTGAACTGCGGCATATAGTCGCGAATAGGACGATCCCAATCTAACAGACCATCTTCAACCAGTAGCGCTAGTGCCATTGACGTGAAGGCTTTGGTACAGGAGCCAATCGCAAATAAGGTATTTGGTTCAACCGCTTGCCCGTGATCGATATCACATACGCCGTAGCCTTGCTGGTGAATGACTTCACCGTCGTGAACCACCGCGACAGCCATACCGGGGACATGCCATTTCTGTATTTCTGCGTGAATATAATCATCAAGGCCGCTCAGTTTATCAGCTAATTGGGACATCACTATTCCGTTTCCGACTTTAGTCTTGCTGAGATTTTTGCAACACGTACCAGCAGCGATTGTCCTGCTTTACGAAATCGACCACCCAGTAACCCGCAGCAAAGGCTGATAGAAACATGTCACGCAGGGCAAGCTGCCAGTGCTTGGCTAACTCCATATTTTCCTGTTTGAGGGTATTGATAGTACAGGGCGCTTCGACAAAATAATGCTTACCTTCAGTCGCCAGCAGTTCTTTATGAAGTATCAGATCCTGCTGACCGAAACGGATCAAAAACTGATCATCGCGATAGTCGCTCAGAATGGGTGTGGGCTCCGTCCCCTGTGCAAGCTGTGCCACCCGTTCATCGTTGAGATTCCAGGTGACAGCCAGTCGATCACTCTGGAGGCCTTTGTTAAGCTGATCAGTCATTTCACCGTAAATATTGATTTTATAGGTGTTGGATATCGCGCCAAGCCGGTGCAGATTGAAATTGGCATTTCCGCGTTGTAGTGGATCAAATGTCCAACCGATAATTTCGTGTCCATTTTCCAATCCCCAGTTACGCTGAAACTGTTTCAGATGAAAGCCAATGTTCTGATTCTGGTAGTGAGGGTGTATGCCGGCAATGTGTGACCATAAAAGCGGTGTATGACCGTGCCGCGCACAGAATGCTATTCCGAAACCGACCAGTTTGGCATCATCCCAGGCTCCAACCAGCAAACCGCCATGCTCAGCCACCGCGTGTAAGACATGGGTGGGTACAGGATCAAAGCCGTTTTCCCCCCAGATAGCTTTTTGCAGTTCAACTACGGCCCAATGCTCATCAATTGTATGCAGTTCTGTGTAATTGATTTTGCAATTTGTCATGTTAACCATGTTTTCTTCAATGATTAAAGCGCACGTTTATGGTCAATCAGCAGATATTAGCAACAAATCGTGTAAAATACAAAAATTCTGCACACTCTGTTGCAGACCATCTTTAAGGTGGTTATAATTTGCCTCTTTGGTGTGAGTTGTAATGTTTTTGGAAATAGACATTTGGGATGAATCGGTATGCCTGATGATGAAGTAATTCATAGGGATGTTTTAGGACACATTCGCACGTCGTATGACACGATGAGCAAAAGCCAGAAAAAAGTTGCCGAGTTTTTGCTGACACACGGGGTGGATACGGTTTATCTGTCATCCAGTCGCATCGCTGAAGTGGTGGATGTGAATCGCTCGACTGTGGTGCGGACGGCTCAGGCGCTGGGCTATGAAGGCTTTGCTGATTTGCAGGCTGATCTGCAACGGCAGCTTCTAAAACGGTTTTCAACTTCGGATCGGGTGCGTATGGATTTAATCCGATTGAGTGAAGACGTTGAAGACCAGACGATGAATGGGGGTGGGCTGGCTATTCTTGCGTCCATGGCAAGAGCTGAGATCAAGGATCTTGAAAATTTAGTCAGCCGTATTATAGAAACAGAATTTGTACGTGCTGTTGATATGCTGGAAGCTGGGAAAAATATTTATGTGATTGGTTTGCGGGGATCATTGCCGCTAGCCTTAAATTTTATTTTTTTGCTGCGCCATGTTCGTTCAGATTGCTTTTTGCTGGAACCCGGCATCGATAATATTGCCGATCAGCTTGTGAACCTGACTGCTGATGATCTGTTGTTTACCATTTCATATAGCCGCTATGCCAGCGATACGATTCACTGCATGGATTATGCCCGTAAAATTGGGACACCCGTCATTACGCTAACGGATAGCCCAGTCTCCCCGGCAGCCAAACGTGCCGATCTCGCATTTGTCCTGTTGTTTCGTATGTATCTGTATCGTAATACCAGCACCCCCATGATTTTGTTAAATGCTCTGGTGGCCGCGCTTGCTGCCCGTCAAACCAGGGACTCCCAAGCACGCCTGGAACGTCTGGAGGAAGTGTATGAGGAGTTGGGTATTTTTCGCCGTGATGATGACTAATAACACTGAGGTTAACCTATGAGAGTTTTTGCAGGTGGCGTTGAAACTGAAACCAATACCTTTTCGCCGATGCCAACCGGTATGGCTGAATTTAAGGTGATCCGCGCGGCAGATGTGCCCGAAGAGGGCGATATCGGTGGTCTGGCTTTGCCGATTGATGTGTTTCGAAAGCGAACCTGGGGAAAAGGCTGGGAGTTTGTTTTTGGGATTTATGCCTCTGCTGAACCGGCTGGCACCACTGTGCGCTGGGTCTATGAAAGTCTGCGCGATGAAATGCTGGATGCACTCCAAGCAGCAATGCCGGTTGATATTGTTTTGTTGCCGCTTCATGGTGCGATGGTCGCGGAAGGTTATGATGACTGCGAAACCGATATGATCCGCCGGGTGCGGGATATTGTGGGGCCAGATGCGAAAATCGGCGTGGAGCTTGACTTGCATTGTGATGTGACACAGGAGATGATCGAATTAGCAGATGCCATTGTGATTTTCAAGGAATATCCACATGTTGATATTGGGGATCGCGCTGAAGATTTATTTCAGATTATCGCGGATGCGGCTGAAGGCAAAGTTAAACCAACAATGGCTTTATACGATTGCCGTATGATCGGCATGTACCTGACTCCGTTTGAGCCGATGCGCAGCTTTGTCGATGAAATGATGGCACGCGAAAGCTCCGATGGGGTGTTATCGTTATCGTTAGCCCATTGCTTCCCGTGGGGCGATGTCCCCACCGGCGGCGCACAAATGCTGGCGGTGACGGATAATGATGCGGCGTTGGCTGCAAAACTGGCAGAGGAGTTTGGGCAAAAGTTCTTCGGAATGCGGCATGAGTTAGCAATGCCCTCACTGCCTCTGGATGAAGCACTGGATAAAGCGCTGGCGATTGATCGTTTTCCCGTCGTAGTGGCGGATCAATCGGATAATGCTGGTGGGGGCGCGCCCAGTGATTCGACCTTTGTACTTAAAGCCTTATTAGACCGTGGTGTTGAGAATGCTGCGGTCGCGATGATCTGGGACCCGATCGTTGTGCAGGTGGTTATGTCTGCCGGTGAAGGGGCGATGCTGGATATCAGACTGGGCGGCAAAATGGGGCCGATGTCTGGTGATCCACTCGACCTGAGGGTGCGTGTAATTGGCATCATCAAAGATATGACGCAGGAATGGCCGCAACAGGACGGCGTGATGCAAATCCCGTGCGGCGACTCGGTGGCGCTGCATTGCAACGGACTTGACATCATTGTGAACAGCCGGCGGACACAGGTCTTTAGCCCTAAAGTGTTCAGCAACTTCGGCATTGACCCCCTTCAGAAGCGGCTGCTAATCGTGAAATCGACGCAACATTTTTATGCAGGGTTTGCGCCGATTGCGTCTGAGGTCATCTATATGGCCGCACCGGGTGCGATTGCGCCCTTATTCCGGGAAATTCCTTATCAGCGTGTTAATCGTCATAAATACCCGTGGATTGATGATCCCTTTGCGGAGTAGATTGGTTCGCCAATTGGCTTCGCCTGTCATAGCGGGTGAGGCCAAATTTTTGATCGCCCATTGAAAATGTTATGATTAGTGCTGAGAACTTTAATGGGAGATCATTTTATGGCTAACAATAATAATGGTGTGAGTGCCAGCGCAGCAGGGACTTTTTCTCTGGGCGGTGATATGGAAGTGAATCGCCTGGGTTATGGTGCGATGCGCATTACAGGTGAGGGCATCTGGGGTGAGCCGAAAGATATTGAGAGCGCTAAAGCCGTCTTGCGCAGAGTCGTCGAAGTCGATGTCAATTTTATCGATACCGCTGATTCTTATGGGCCGGATGTCAGCGAAAATCTGATCGCAGATGCGCTGTATCCATATGCGGCTGGATTAGTGGTGGCTACTAAAGGCGGCCTGACCCGGAGTGGGCCGGGGCAGTGGCACCCTAACGGTAACCCGGATTATCTGCGTGGCGCGTTGGAAGGCAGCCTGCAACGGCTGAAGCTGGACACGATCGATTTGTATCAGCTGCATCGTCCTGATCCTAAAGTGCCGTTTGAAGATTCTGTGGGTGAAATCTCAAAGATGCGCGATGAAGGCAAAATCCGCCATGTTGGCCTGAGCAACGTCACCCCAGATCAGCTTCAGTCTGCGTTGAAAATCGTGCCGATTGTGTCCGTGCAGAATCGCTATAACCTGTTTGATCGTGAATCCGAATCCGTTTTGGAAATTTGCGAAAGCGAAAGCATTGGGTTTATACCGTGGTTTCCCGTCGGCGCTGGCAATCTGGATCAGAGCGTACTGGAACAGGTTGCGAAGAAGTATGACGCCTCGCCGTATCAGGTGGCGCTGGCATGGTTGCTTAAACGGTCACCCGTGATGCTGCCGATTCCCGGTACATCTTCCATTCCGCATCTTGAAGAGAATGTAGCCGCCGCAGCGATTAATTTGTCCGACGAAGATTTTGCAACACTGGATAAAGCTTAAAACCTGTTTTTTCAGGCATAGTTCACGTGGGTGGGCTTGATTTTGTAAAGTAAACGCTCTGAGACTTCCTGTGGTGGCGCTTCGATGCCGTAACGTTTGGTCTTACCTGTATAAAGCAGCGCCAATTCGTTCATTGATTCGCCACCACCTTCCGCGGTAATTTCCTCGACGATTCCTCGCACTTCCAGATAACGGAATTGATCTTGCGGGTCGTAAGCCATGATGCTAACCTGAGGGCGTTCGACCATGTTTTTATGTTTTTGGCGATCGGCTGTCGCATTGACAATGATATGGGTACCATCATAACTGCACCAGACGGGTGTGACCTGTGGAAAACCGTCTGGCATAAGGGTGGCCAAAGCGACGATGATTGGCCCCTCTAGTAGGTGGCGATGCGTTTCTGGTATAATGGAAGTCATGATCTCTCCTTGAAATATGATGGAGAACGATTACTCTATGATAAAAACTCATGGCACTTCATGCAATTATGGGCTACAACCAGCGAGAAGACAAATTTCTGCGCAACTTTATCTTCACTCTGTTGTTAAATATATACGTATGGAATTCGCCAATTTGCCCTGTTCAAACGGGGTTTTTGCTTTAACCTTTTGCTCGAGATTCAATTCTGAAAACTAGTCTAGGGAGCTACGCTCAATGGCGGACTTGAATGTCCAACTGCGACATAACCCGATTGCAATCATTGGCATGGGGTCAATCATGCCAGAAGCACGAAATCTACAGGAATTCTGGGACAACATTGTCAGCAAAGTCGATTGCATCACGGATGTCCCTTTATCGCGTTGGGACATAAATGATTATTATGATCCTGACCCCACTGTGCCGGATAAGACCTATTGCAAACGCGGCGGGTTTATACCGGAAGTTGATTTTGACCCGATGGAATTTGGTTTACCGCCGAATATCCTGGAAGTGACCGATGTCTCGCAGATGCTGTCGCTTCTGGTGGCCAAAGAAGCCCTCACTGATGCCGGTTATATTCAGGCCGCGGACGAAATTCGCGAACGAACTGGTGTCATTCTCGGCGTGGGGGGCGGTCAAAAACTGCTGACTCCGCTGACATCACGCCTGCAATATCCGATTTGGGATAGGGTGCTGGAAAGTTACGGCATTGGCGACGATGATCGCCAGAACATCATTGAACGCATGAAAATGGCCTACATCCGCTGGGAAGAAAACAGCTTCCCCGGCATGTTGGGGAATGTGGTTGCAGGTCGTATCACCAATCGTTTCGACCTCGGCGGTACAAATTGTGTTGTCGATGCTGCCTGTGCCAGTACGATGGCCGCCCTTAAAATGGCATTGAGTGAACTGACCGAACGCCGTGCGGATATGATGGTTACTGGCGGGGTGGATACCGACAACTCTATTTTCATGTACATGAGTTTCAGCAAGACTCCTGCCTTCTCTAGGGGCACTAACCCGCGTCCATTCGATGTCAATTCGGACGGCATGATGGTGGGTGAGGGCATTGGGATGATGGTGCTCAAGCGCTTGGAAGATGCGGAACGTGATGGCGATCGCATTTATGCGGTGATTAAGGGTCTTGGTTCTTCCAGCGATGGTCGCTTTAAGAGCATTTATGCGCCGCGTGGCGAAGGCCAGGAAAAAGCCCTGCGCCGCGCTTATGACGATGCTGGTTTTTCTCCGTCGACGATTGGCCTGGTCGAAGCGCATGGAACCGGGACGGTGGCCGGCGATACCACTGAAGTCACGACTATTATCCGCTACTTTAATCAGCACGATACTGAAAAGCAGCATATCGCTCTGGGTAGTGTCAAATCGCAGATCGGCCATACCAAAGCCTCGGCTGGTGCTGCCGGTCTGATTAAAACTTCACTGGCTCTCTATCATAAAATTCTGCCGCCAACCTTAAATGTGGATGAACCCAATCCCAAGTTTGATATGCCCAACTCATCCTTTTATATCAGCGGCGAAACCCGTCCGTGGATAAAAGCTTCTGATGATAGCCCACGCCGTGCCGGTGTAAGCTCATTCGGTTTCGGCGGGACAAATTTCCATGTGGTGTTAGAGGAATATACCGGGGAGCATAAAAAGGCTTACCGTCTGCATCACACACCACAATCTGTTATTCTGAGCGCTGATACACCGGCTGATCTCAGCAATAAAATTCAACAGATCATCTCGCAACTGCAATCGGAAGATCACCAGCAGCATTTCCTCAACTTACTCGATGAAACGCAGCAGGCCAAGGTTCCAAGTTCGGCGGCGCGTGTTGGCTTTGTGGCGACATCGGCCAGTGAGAGTCTGCCGCTGTTACAGGTGGCGCTGGATACGCTTAGCAGTAAACCCCAGGCGGAAGAATGGAATCATCCCAAGGGGATATTCTATCGCCGGTCAGGCATGCAGGTTGCGGGTCATGTCGTCGCGTTGTTTGCTGGACAGGGATCGCAATATCTCAATATGGGGCGCGAACTGGCGCTGAATTTCCCTGAAATACGCGATGCCTTTGCTAATCTGGACGCGCTGATGTCACGTGATGGCAAGCGGAAATTGTCGAGTGTGGTTTATCCGCCACCGACATTCTCGGCTGAAGAACGTCAGGGACATGAGTCGTGGCTGCAAAGTACGGATTATGCCCAACCCGCGATTGGCGCCTTGAGCGCAGGTATGTACCAATTGCTGCGCCGTGCAGGTTTCCAGGCGGATTTTGCGGCAGGACACAGCTTTGGTGAGCTTTCCGCATTATGGGCATCAGGCGCGTTAAGTGATGCTGATTATTACACACTGGTTAAAGCCCGTGGTGCCGCGATGGCTCCGCCAGCCAATGCCGCTGATTTTGACGCAGGCACCATGCTGGCTGTAACCGGTGATGTCGAGGCGATTGAGCGTGAAGTCGCTAACCTGAATGGGGTTGAAGTCGCCAATCGCAATTCTCGGAGTCAGGTTGTGGTGGCTGGCGCCAAGGGCGCTGTTGCCAACGCTGAAGTCGCTCTCAAAGAGAAGGGTTTTAAGGTTACGCCACTGCCCGTATCGGCTGCCTTCCATACTTCACTGGTGGGCCATGCGCAGAAACCCTTTGCAGATGCGATTGGCAAAGCCAGCTTTAATACGCCGAAAGCCCGTGTTTACAGCAATACAACCGGCCAACAGTATCCGGCAGATGTGTCGGTTATGCAGCAGATGCTGTCTGAGCACATCCTGAAACCGGTTCTGTTCCGCGACGAGATTGAAAATTTGTATGCGGCGGGTGGCACGGTCTTTGTCGAATTCGGGCCGCGGAATGTACTCACCAATCTGGTAAAAGACATTCTTGGTGATCGCCCGTATGTTGCTGTGGCTCTGAACAGTGGTCGCCAGAAGGACAGTGACCGCCAGTTCCGTGAGGCGGTTGTACAACTTCAGGTGCTTGGGTTACCGTTGGATCAATTGGATCCTTATCGCGTAGACCCAGTGCGGCCTGCTGCGAAAAAGAAGGGCATGAATGTCAAGCTGAGTGGTGCAAGTTACGTCAGTGATAAAACCCGCACAGCTTATGAGCAGGCACTGGCGGATAAGCGCCATGTCCACATTGAAAATGCGGTTGTTAGCGCACCGCAGATCAAAGCCGAAGAGCCTGTGACTGTGCAGGTATCGCCCACAAAAACGCCGGAAACCCCGGTGTCTGATCCTGTCGTCACTAGCACTCATGCGCCTCAACCAGAGGAGATTGCCGATGTTGATATGAATACCATTCTCCAATCCCTTGAAAACAGCCTTACCCGTTTTCGTGAGCATCAGCAGGAAACCCTGCGTGTTCATGAACAATATGCTCAAAGTCAATCAGAGTATTTCCGTATTTTCTTTGATCTGACACAGCAACAACAGCAATTACTGGCTTCGCAGACGTTACCTGCAAATGTTGCCGAAGCATTCTCGCACAATATGATGCGCTTCCATGACTATCAGTCCGAGACGCTGCGGATGCACGATCAGTATATGCAGCAGCAGACCGAAGTAGCGCAATCTCTGCTGGAGATTATCCGTCAACAGTATTCGAGCATGTCAGGTGCTCCGGTTAGCAGCGCAAATGGTGTGAAACCATATGTCGCAACTGCACCTGTTGCATCTGTTCCGAAACCTGCGCCGGTTGTGACTCAAGTTGCTAAAGTCGAAGTTCCTGTGGCGAAGCCTGTTACCGCAGCGCCTCAGGTTCAACCTGTGGTTGTAGAAAAACCTGTATCAGCGCCTGCGCCTGTTGTTACAGCGCCGGTCAGCCCACCCGTTGCATCTGAACCCAGTGCGGATGTCAGCGCGTTGTCGGAAGCAATGCTGCGCATTGTCGGTGACAAGACAGGCTATCCGGTGGAAATGCTGGAACTGAGTATGGATATGGAAGCCGATCTGGGGATCGACTCGATCAAGCGCGTAGAGATTTTAGGGGCGATGCGGGATGAATTCCCGGATATGCCGCAGTTCAGCCCGGAACAGTTGGGCGAACTACGTACCCTTGAACAAATTGTGGATTACATGCGTGATCAGTCTGGCGGAGTAGGGGCGCCGAGTGCGCCAGCGGTTGTTGCTCAAGCTGCTGCACCGGTTGCCCAAACACCAGTTGCGCAGACTCCGGCACCTGTCACCCAAAATGATGTAGCCGCACAACCCAGCGCGGATGTCAGTGCGCTGTCAGAAGCGATGCTGCGGATTGTGGGTGACAAAACGGGCTATCCGGTGGAAATGCTGGAACTGAGCATGGATATGGAAGCCGATCTGGGGATCGACTCGATCAAGCGTGTGGAGATTTTAGGGGCAATGCGGGATGAATTCCCGGATATGCCACAGTTCAGCCCGGAACAGTTGGGCGAACTACGTACCCTTGAACAAATTGTGGACTATATGCGTGAACAGTCGGATGGGGTAGCTACACCGAACGCAGCGCCCGTTGCTGCGACTAGCCCTGTGGTCGCGCCAGTTGCCGAAACACCAGCTCCTGTAGCAACTACACCTGCGAATGGCAGTGTTGCGGCTGAAGCGGCTTCTAATGTAGATGCCCTGTCAGAAGCGATGCTGCGGATTGTGGGTGACAAAACGGGCTATCCGGTGGAAATGCTGGAACTGAGCATGGACATGGAAGCCGATCTGGGGATCGACTCGATCAAGCGCGTGGAGATTTTAGGGGCGATGCGGGATGAATTCCCGGATATGCCACAGTTCAGCCCGGAACAACTTGGCGAATTGCGTACCCTGGAACAGATCGTGGATTACATGGAGGAGGTGAGCCGTCAGGCGGCCCCTTTTGATTTAAGCGGCAGCACAGTTTCGACGGAAAGCGACGAAGTATCCGTCACAGCCTCCGCGAATGTGCTGCCGCCCGTGCATGGTATCCAACGGGCATTAGTTGAAACCCGTCGCTTGCCAGCCCCTGACTTTCAGGAATACAGCGTCTCACACGCGGTTGGCCTGATACTGGATGATGGCACGGCTGCGACCACAGCGGTCGCTAATCATCTGGCCCAGCAGGGATGGGACACAGTAGTATTGAGCCTGCCAGCGACACTGGTGGCATCCAATGCGAATTTAAACGGCTTTACGCGGCGTATCGTGCTGGAAGATATTGAAGAAACCAGTATCCAGAACGCACTGACGGCTGTCTCGCAGCAATATGGAAACATCGGAGCCTATATCCAGCTGACGCCGGTTATCGGGCGCAATGGGGACAGCATGTTCCAGAATGCCGAAAAGGCGCTGGTGAAATTTGCCTTCTTGATGGCGAAACATCTCAAGGTTCACCTGACAACGGGTAATGGAACAGGTCGCAAAAGCTTCATCACGGTGACCCGACTCGATGGCGCTATGGGCACTGGCAACGCTGCCGGGTCAGGTGCTATCATCGGTGGGCTATTCGGATTGGTCAAAACACTGAACCTGGAATGGAACAGTGTGTTCTGCCGGGCGATTGATGTGACGCCTGATGCCGATAGCGAACAGATTGCGCAGTATGTGATGGCTGAAATGCACGATCCTAATCGTCTGCTCACAGAAGTTGCCTATGGGCCGCAAGGCCGGACAACGCTGGTGATGAAGCCCTCACACAACAACGGAGTTCATTAATCGAATGGGGAAGATTACACCCAAATCAGTGTTTCTGGTCAGCGGTGGCGCACGTGGCATTACCGCACAATGCGTCATCGAGATGGCGAAACACTTTCAGTGTCAATTTGTTCTGCTCGGGCGTACGGGTTTACAAGCTGAACCCGCCTGGGCACAGAATGTCACTGATGCAACGGAATTAAAAAAACGCGCGATGAGTGATATGCAGGGTAGGGGTGAAAAACCCACCCCTGCCATCATTGGTAAAATGGTCAACGGTATTCAGGCACAGCGGGAAATCCAGCACACGCTGGACGCTGTAGCCGCAGCAGGTGGTCAGGCGACTTATCTGAGCGCGGACATTACCGATACTCAAGTGCTGCGCGAAAGTCTGGCAAATGTCAACCATCTTGGCACTGTGACGGGCATTTTGCACGGTGCGGGAAATCTGGCGGATAAGCTCATTGAAAATAAGACCGCCGCTGACTTTGAAAATGTCTATTCGGCCAAAGTCGAAGGGCTGGAAAATCTGCTGGCGGTAGTCCCTGCACAGCAGTTGGAATTTCTGGTTCTGTTTTCATCTGTGGCGGGTTTCTTTGGGAATGTTGGGCAGGCAGATTACGCCATCGCCAATGAGATTCTCAACAAGACTGCTTATCAGTTTAAGGAACGCTACCCCAACTGTCAGGTCATCTCCATCAATTGGGGGCCGTGGGATGGCGGCATGGTCACACAACAACTGCGCGAATATTTTGACAAGCTGGATATCAGGATTATCCCGGTCGATGTGGGCACACAGATGCTGGTTGATGAACTGCGTGCCGGGTCGAATACACCAGTGCAGATCGTGATTGGCAGCGCGATTCGTCCGCAGCCTACCCCACCGGATGATCCCGAAAATCTGGAAACTTACCGTTTGCATCGCAAGCTGACCTTAAAGGGTAATCCCTTCCTGGCGGATCATGTCGTGAATGGACAGGCAGTGATGCCGATGGTCGCCGCCATGTCATGGATGGCAAGCGCCTGCGAGCAGATTTACCGGGGATATCGTTATTTTGGGTTTAATAATTATCGCGTCCTCAAGGGGATTGTGTTTGACGATTCTCTGGCTGATGATTATGTCCTTGAACTCAAGGAAACCGCTAAAAGTGCCGATGAAATTCTTGTGGATGCGTTGGTGCGCAGCGAAAGCGCCAACGGAAAACCGCGTTTTCACTATAGTGTGCAGATTGTCCTTCGTCCCGAAATTCCGGATGCGCCTTACTACGAGCCACCCTTTGAAATGACATCTGACGATATGGTGTCCGGCCAGACGCTTTACTCGGACGGAACACTGTTTCACGGGTTTAGTTTCCAGGGGGTTGAGCAAGTCCTGAATATCAACTCTAAAGGGCTGGTGATGCGTTGCGTGCTGCCTACTATCGAGTATGAATATCAAGGGCAGTTCCCGGTGCAGGCGTTTAACTATTTCATGGCGGATATTGGCCTGCAAAGCATCGGAATCTGGGCGCGACGTTTCTTTGATGCGGGGAGCTTGCCTCTGCGCGCGGCCAAAGGTGAACATTTTAAGAATACCGTCTTTGGTCAGACCTTTTACGTTACTATGGAAGTGACTTCACACACCGAGACGAATGTCACTGCACGAATCACACTTCATGACGAGCAAAACCGCGTTTATATGATTATCCATGACCTTGAAGTCACGATGAGCAAGCGGTTGAATGAAATGTTTATGAAGAACCGCTTACCTGAATCTATTTAATGAATACACTCATGACAAATGAAAAAATTGCGATCATCGGTTTGTCCTGCCTTTTCCCGGGGTCAAACTCGCTTGATGAATTCTGGCAGAATCTGATTAACGGGGTTAACAGCACCAGTCTGGCAACTTCAAGTCAGTTCGGTGCCGACCCTAATCTTTACTATGATGCTCAACGTCGCACTCACGACACAACCTATTCACTCCGGGGTGGATATGTGCAGGCCGATATTGAAATCCCGCAGGGGATGGACAAGGCGGCTGCTTGGTCGTTGCACGTCGTTCGTGAAGCGCTAAAGCACAGCGGATATGCCTATCAGGCATCCGTTCTGGCACGATGTGGCCTCATCATGGGCAATCTTTCGTTCCCGACTCAAAAATCCCATCAGCTGATCGCGCCGATTTACGATGCGGCGCTTGAATCTGCTATCGGGGAATTACTGGGGCAGGCAGGCTTTCAACTGTATCGTGAGCATGCCGCTGATGGCTCGTATCATGCGCTCAATTCTCCGGCAGCGGTCGTGGCTCAAAGCCTCCAGCTTGGTGGCGTGAATTTCTGTCTTGATGCGGCTTGCGCCTCGTCGCTATACGCGGTGGCGCTGGCCTGCGCCTATCTTCTGTCGGGTAAAACCGACCTTATGCTGGCCGGAGCAGTGAGTGCGGCTGATCCCTTATTTGTGAATATGGGCTTTACGCATTTTGGTGCCTACCCGGACAAAGGGGACAGCCAACCGCTGGACGCAAACTCTAACGGGCTAATATCCGGCGAGGGTGCGGGCATGCTCGTCCTCAAACGTTATTCCGATGCTGTGCGCGACGGCGATCAGATTTACGCGGTGGTTGGCGGGATTGGCCTGTCGAATGATGGCCGAGGCAAACATCCGCTGACACCCAATCCGCGCGGTCAGATTACCGCCTTTCAGCGGGCTTATGCCAGCGGAGTTTCACCCGAATCTGTCCAGTACGTGGAGTGTCACGCCAGCGGAACGCCGCTGGGGGATAAAACCGAACTCAACTCGATGGATGAGTTTTTTGGTGGGCGCGGCGTGACTCCGCTGATTGGGTCAGTAAAAGCTAATCATGGTCATTTGCTGACGGTTGCGGGTGTCTCCAGTCTGATTAAAGTAATTCTGAGCATGCAGCATGGTGAAATTCCAGCAACTATCGGCATCAATGATCCGCTTACGACACAGCATTTTAGCCCTGCCCAGATTGTCCGCCAGAATACTTCATGGCCTCAATCCGCAAAGACCGCTGGAGTCAATGCTTTTGGCTTTGGTGGGGTGAGCGCTCATCTGGTGTTGCAGAATCACGAGGCCGCCAGCCAAACGCAGACGCAGAGTGTCGATTTTGGGCAAACTCCAGCCAAAATGGCGATTGTTGGCATGGATATGCAATTTGGCGATTGTGACGGTTTAGAAGATTTTGCCCAAACACTCTATGACGGCACGCAGCATTTCAGAGACTTACCGCCCAAACGCTGGAAGGGCCTGAGTGAAGATGCCCCGCAGGGCGCTTATATTGAGTCGTTTGAAATCGACTTTTTGCGCTTTAAATTCCCACCCAAAGAGGACGATCAACCAACCCCTCAGCATTTGCTGCTGTTGAAAGTCGCAGATAATGCGGTGCGCGATGCTGGTCTGCAAGAAGGCAGTAATGTCGCCGTAATTGTAGCTTTGGGTACAGAACTGAGTCTGCATCAGTATCGTAGCCGGCTTGATCTCACGTGGCAGATGAAAGAAAGTGTGCGCCGTGCCGGACTTGATCTGGCTGAAGATGAGGACTATCTGGAGTCGGTTGTAAAAGATGCAATCAGCCCGCCAGCACAGGTCAATCAATATACGAGCTACATCGGCAATATTGTGTCCAGCCGTGTCTCTGCACTATGGGATTTCTCCGGCCCAGCTTTTACGACCTACTCTGGTGAAAACTCGGTTTACAAAGCGTTGGAAGTGGCACAGATTTTGCTGGCTAATGATGCGCTGGATGCCGTAGTGATTGGCGCGGTGGATCTGGCTGGCGGAATCGAAAATGTGACTTTGCGCCGCGAACAAAATCCGGTGAATACCGGCGCAGCGACGATGAGCTTTGATCAGCAGGCCAATGGCTGGCAGGTTGGTGAAGGGGCGGGAGCAGTTGTTCTGCGCCGTGCCGATAAGGTGAAGGCGCAACGTGTTTATGCCATGATTGAAGGTCTGGCGGTCATGCCGTATACAGACCCGGCCAGCATCCAAGAGACGATACTAGCGGCGCTGAGTGCATCTGAAATCACACCGGAAGTCGTGAGTTACGTCGAAGCATCGGCTAGTGGTGTTTTTATACAGGACAGTGCAGAAATCGCTGGACTGAATGCTGTGTATGCTTTTGAAAATAGCCAAACTGATGAGGTGCCCAAAACGGCGCTCAGCAGTGTCAAGGCCAATATCGGCCATACGGGTGCGGCTTCTGGAATCGCCAGCCTGATTAAAACGGCTTTATGCCTGTACGAACGCTTTATCCCGGCGACCCCCAACTGGTCAGCACCCAAGCTGCCAGAATTATGGGATCGCAGTATGTTTTATGTAGCTGGCGAGTCGCGAACATGGTTTTCTCCGAATGGCGAGAATCGCTATGGGACGGTCAGTGGCTTTGGCGAGGATGGCACCTATGCCCATGTAGTGTTGTCTGACGCCGTTGTGATGCGCGATCATTCGTCATTTGCTAATCACTACCTTCAACAAAAACCGTTTTATCTGTTCCCGGTAGATGCTGATAATCAGGCAGAACTGATCGCGCGCCTCGGTCAACTGGAAGCCGATTTTCAGAGTGGCGCAGCGCTTCAAAATGTCGCCCAGAAAACATTCGCTGCTTTCAGGAACGGACGTTACGCAGCGGTCATGGTCGGGCATGATCGCGCTAATCTGCTGCGCGAAATCCAGATGGCTTCTAAGGGTATCCCTCAAGCCTTTGAGAAGGTTGACGACTGGCAAACGCCTTCAGGTAGTTTTTTCACGGCTAATCCGCTGGGTAGCAAAGGCGGTGTTGCGTTTGTGTACCCGGGTGCGTTTAATTCGTACCCGCAGCTTGGACAAAACTGGTTGCATCTGTTCCCTTCAGCCCACGATCATTTGATGACGCTCACCTCCAATCCCGGCGAAAAAATAGCGGATACGGTTCTGTATCCGCGCAGCCTGGCGAAACCCGGACGAGCTGAAATTAAGGCCTCACGGGCGAAACTGGCGGACAATCAGGTTGCCATGATGGAATCGGGCACCACTTTTGCAGTGTTGTTTACGCAGGTCATGCGCCAGGTGTTTAAGCTCAAGCCGGATGCCGCGCTGGGATACAGCATTGGCGAAGGCAGTATGCTGTGGGCGATGGATGCCTGGCACGAAGGGGATGCCGCCAGCGAGGTATTTAACGCCTCCAACCTGTTCAAGTCTCGCCTGTTTGGACGCAAAGAAGCCATTCGCGAAGCATGGGGTTTACCCTCGCAGTTCAGCGATGATTTTTGGGCTTCCTATGTGCTGACCACATCTTTTGCTCAGGTTATGGATGCCATCTCACATGAAACGCATGTGTACCTGACCCACGTTAATACACCGACAGAAGTCGTCATTGCGGGTGATCCGGCGGCATGTGAGCGGGTGATCGAGAAAATTGGCTGTCAATCGCTGCGGGCACCGTTTGAGGTTGCCATCCATAACGAAGCGATGCTGTCAGAGTACAATGAATTTTACCGCCTGCATCACTGGCCAGTGCAGACTGTGTCGCAGAATGTGACCTTTTATTCGGCTGCGGACTACGAACCCATCCGCATGGAAAGTGACCTGATCGCCCGCAGTATTGGGCGGGTGTCCTGTAAATATGTAGACTTTCCGCGGCTGGTGCATCGTGCTTATCGCGATGGCGCACGGATTTTTGTCGAACTCGGGCCAGGGGCGACGTGTACCCGCTGGATTAACGATACGCTGAAGAGTGCGGGGCGTGAACATCTCGCGGTGGCGATTGATAATCTGCGTCTCGACGATCATAGCGCCTTGATTAAGATGCTGGCACGTCTGGCAAGTCATCGTGTGTCAATGGATTTGTCCCCACTGTACCAACTTGATCGCCCTGTGACAAACGCCAAAGGTCTGCTGCGGACGATCACACTGGGCGGTGAACCCGTTCGTGAGATGATATTGACTGAAGAAAACAAACGTCGATTCGGGCGCACTGTGGGAAACAATGTTGTTGCTGAAAGTCAACAACCTGCGATGTACAACGAGCGAATGGCCGAGCCTGAAATGGAACTGCAAACTGAAATCGGCTCGGTTGCCACCGGTGACCATGACTACTCGAGTCGCTTACAACAACGTCTGGGTGGCTTGCGCGAATTTGAAGCCGCATTACGCGCGCAAATTCAAAATCCGAACGCAGCAGGATTGAATATCCCGGCGGCAGATATTTCAGAACAGCCATCCCAACAGATGGTTAAACCTGAAGCGCGCTACACACCGAGTCCGGCTATCTTTGATACCTATAAAATTGATCAGTTTGCGCGCGGTTCGATCCAGGCCTGTTTCGGCCCGGAATACGCCGCCTACGATCATAAACGTGCGCCACGCATCCCCAACACGGATTTGATGCTGGTGTCGCGGTTTGTGGAAGTCGACGCCACCCGTCTGGTGACTAAAGTCGGCAGCAGTATGGTGGCTGAATATGATGTGCCGGTGGATATGTGGTTTTTCGAGGATAACTCTTACCCATTTACACCTTACTCCATGCTGATGGAAATGGCCTTACAGCCCTGTGGTTTTCTGTCTGCGTTTATGGGGCCAACACTCGACTTCCCGGACATTGATTTTTACTTCCGTAATCTGGATGGTCAGGGCAAACTGTTACGCGATGTGGATCTGCGCGGACGTACATTGGCCAATCGGGTTGTGCTGACCTCATCGACCATTTTGCAGGGCATCATTATTCAGAAATACACGTTTGATATGATGCTGGATGGCGAATCGTTTTATGTGGGTAATTCCACATTTGGCTATTTTACACTGCAAGCCTTGTCGAGTCAGGCGGGGTTGGATATGGGCAAGCCGCCTTTGAAATGGCACGTGGCTAACCCCGATGCACAAATAGCCAATATGATGGGCAACCGACAAAGCAGTGGCTATGATGGGCAGAATTACATGACCTTACCGGTCGATCAGCTGGCTTTCCTGGATGCGATCAAAATTGATGTTCAGGGCGGTAAAAGTGGATTGGGTTATGTCTATGCCACCAGTCATGTTGACCCGTCGGACTGGTTCTTTAAGTGCCATTTCCATCAGGATCCTGTCATGCCGGGATCGCTGGGTTTAGAGGCTATTGTCCAGGCGGTACAGGCTTTCGCAATACGCGCAGAGCTTGGCCGAGAGTTTACTACACCGCGATTCGGCCATGTGGCTGATCAGACAATGGTGTGGAAGTATCGTGGTCAGGTGCTCAACGACAGCCGCGAGGTGAATGTGGAAGTTCACATCACCAAAATTGAACGGGTCGGTCAGCAGATCCATATTCTGGCCGATGCCAGTCTGTGGAAAGGCGAATTGCGCATTTATGAATTTAAGAATGTCGCAGTGAGCATCACAGACGAGAATTAACCAGCTAATCAGCAGCCGCTTTCGGGCGGCTTCGTGATTGATTTTAAGAGAAGCGAAATTTGAAATGCAAAATATGATGCAGAAAAATAATGGTCTTAACTCACGCACAGGTGCAACACCATCACGCAGATGGAGTGGCGATGTGGCCAGTATCGTTTTTGACCCGGCTGAAATTCAAAATTGCCTGAGTCAGCTTGATCAGCCCGTTTACGTTGTTGCGGATGGTACGCGCATAGGCGTGACGCATCAGGGGCAGGAAACAGCCAGCGGGGATTATGTGCTGATCGCTTCCTCACTACCGGTTTCTCCACAACAGCTTGGCGATGCCACGTTTTTAGAAGACTACAAAGTGAAATTTGCTTATTCTTCCGGCGCGATGGCAAATGCGATTGCCTCTGCCGATCTGGTGATTGCTATGGGGCAGGCAGGTTTACTGAGTTCGTTTGGTGCGGCGGGGGTTGTCGGTGCGCGACTTGAAGAAGCCATCAAGCAGGTACAGGCGGCGTTGCCCAGCGAACCGTATGCCTTTAATCTGATTCACAGCCCCAGCGAAGAAGCTATGGAACGCCGAGCGGTAGAATTATTTCTGCAATATGGCGTGAAGACACTGGAAGCATCGGCGTTTCTCGATTTGACAGCGAATGTCGTACGTTATCGGGCGGCGGGTTTGAGCAGTGATGCACAGGGCAATGTGATCATTGGTAACCGGGTGATTGCTAAAGTTTCGCGCCGGGAAGTGGCGCAAAAATTCATGGAACCCGCACCAGAACGCCTGCTGCGGCCACTGGTCGAAAAGGGTTTTATTACCGAGCAGCAAGCGCAATTGGCGCAGCGTGTGCCAGTAGCAGATGATATTACCGTCGAAGCGGATTCGGGTGGACACACCGATAATCGTCCCCTGGTGGTGATTTTGCCGTCTATTATCAGTCTGCGTGATGAGTTGCAGGCTGTGCATCAATTCCAAACACCCGTGCGCGTGGGGGCTGCTGGTGGCATCGGTACACCATCATCCGCTCTGGCCGCGTTTATGATGGGTGCCGCTTATGTCGTTACCGGCTCCATTAACCAGGCGTGTCTTGAAGCAGGCTCGTCCACTTACACCAAGAAGCTGCTGAGTGAAGCGGACATGGCGGATGTCATGATGGCCCCGGCAGCCGATATGTTTGAGATGGGCGTGAAAGTTCAACTGCTGAAGCGCGGCACGATGTTCCCGATGCGGGCGCAACGGCTGTATGAGCTTTATCGCGAATACGATTCAATCGAAGCCATCCCTGAAGATGAACGGCTGAAGCTGGAAAAACAGGTTTTGAAACGTCCGATGGATGATATCTGGCGCGATACCGTTTCGTATTTTAACGAACGTGACCCGGAACAAATCCAGCGGGCAGAGGATAATCCCAAGCGTAAAATGGCACTGATTTTTCGCTGGTATTTAGGGCTTTCTTCGCGCTGGTCGAACACGGGCGAAAAAGGGCGCGAGCTGGATTATCAGATCTGGTGCGGGCCTTCGATGGGCGCATTCAACGCCTGGACAAAAGGCACCTATCTGCAAGATCCGGCTAATCGGCATGTGACGGATGTCGCTGCGCATATTATGAATGGCGCGGCTTATCTGTATCGCATCCAAAACTTAGAGATGCAGGGTGTGCATTTTGCGACGGGATATAAGAATTATGTGCCGCGTGCCCCTCAATCCTGATTGGGAATGCAGTTAAAAGTATCTTATCTGTAACCAACAGGTGGGGTTGTTACGATGCAGCTTGAATTTGCTGGTGTTTTGACTGAACATGATATTAAGCGGCATATCGAACATCGTTTCGATGTGCCGGATGGCGTTACCGTATTGTCGATTAACTTCCAATATGCGCCACAGAAGCCTGAAGGCCAGCGCTACGCAAATCAGCTTAGCCTGAGCCTGTTTGACCCCCACGGTAGCCGTGGTGCACGCCATAATAATCGCGATCAGAGCCTGAGATTAACCGCCACAAGTGCGACCCCCGGCTATCTTGCTGGCGAACTGATGGCGGGTGAGTGGAATGTCGTCATAGATAGTCATCGCCTGCTGGCAGGTACCCCTGTCGAATATACAATCCAAATTGAAATGCAGTCTGATCCGGTTCAGGAAGATAGTGCGCCTTTTACGCTGGGCAAAACTGCGCCGCGTGGTGCTGGTTGGTATCGCGGTGATTTACACGCCCATACGCTGCATTCAGATGGCTCGTGGGATGTGCTTGACCTCATCCAATATGCGCGGGATTATCAACTGGATTTTGTCACGTTATCCGACCACAACACTGTGTCGGGCTTAGCGCAATTGGATAGTCTGGCCAGTGATGATTTGCTGCCGATTGGCGCGATGGAACTGACCACCTATTACGGACATGCGCTGGCTTTGGGGACACGTCAGTGGCACGAATGGCGTGTGAGTAATACGGTGTCCATGCGTGATCTGGCGCAAAAAGTTCTGGATTCTGGCGCGCTGTTTGTGATTGCACATCCGACCAGTATTGGTGACCCGGTTTGTACCGGCTGTGACTGGCAGTACGAAGATATGATGCCGGGTATATCACCGGCAGTTGAAATCTGGAATGGGCTGTGGTCGGACGAAAATCAACAGGCGGTTGAACTCTATTATCAATGGCTGAATGCGGGCCACCGACTTGTGGCAACTGCCGGAACAGATATTCATGGCCGTCCAGCGGAGGGCATTAAAGGCGCATCTGCCAATGTGGTCTATGCTGAAGTCTTAAGCGAAAAGGCTATTCTGGATGCCATACGAGCGGGACATTCTTATATCAGTGGCGGGCCAACATTAACTTTTACAGCCAACACATCTGATGATTATGTATTTATGATGGGCGATACACTGCCTTCAACTGAGCAGGTGGTAAACTTTTATGCTGGTTGGGCGGGTTGTGATCAGGATGATATAGCGAATGTCATTGTTGATGGTGTTGTCCTCACGAGACTGAATGTGAGCGATTGCAGTTCTCACCGTTGGAGTCTCGAGCCTGACAGCTTCAAGTGGTGTACTTTGGAGATTCGCGGTGCTGATCAATCCCTGAAGTCGATTACGAATCCGATTTTTGCCGATGCTTAAAACTGCGTGTAAATAAAGCTGGCCGCATCGTTCAGATGCAGGATGCACAGCACAATCAGTATTCCCAACATAAAAGCGTAAACGGGTTGCCGCACATCAGGCAGATTGGCCGCCTCCACGTAACCCGAAATCGTCATTAAAAACGCTACTGTGAGTGCTATGACAACCACAGGACTCAGATAAGCCTGTATCATTTCCAGACTGCCAATGCCCTGTAAACCGAACATACTTGAAAAAAGATGTGATGCGAAGGGGATAGTCGGGCTGGCAAAAAGTGCCCAGCCTATCAGAATGCTGAACAGTAGTAAGGCGTGACCCTCAAGCTTGACTTTACGTCTTTTGGCCGCTGCATAAATGTTCAGCAAAGCGCCATGATAAAGTCCCCACAACACA